>JAWBXD010000042.1:0-5079 GCA_038868055.1 Bathyarchaeia archaeon | reverse complement strand
GGATTCACTTTCCACCACAGCTACACCCTCCAAGCTCCCACAACAAGGCGCTTAAACGCTCCTCCGGGAGGAACATGCGCTGACGCTTAGTAAGCTCCTCAAAATCCACAAGATGCCCGTCAAACTCTGGACCATCCACACACCCAAACTTCATTTGCCCGCCAACATTCACACGACAAACACCACACATTCCCATGCCGTCCACCATGATGGGCATAAGCGTCACAATGGTTGGAATCTTGTATGGTCTTGTTAACTCGCAAACCGTTTGGAGCATGGCAACGGGACCCATTGCGATACAACGGTCAAACTTTTCGCTGGTTAAAACATCCTTTAGAAAGTCTAAGCTCCTGTAGCCCTCGGAACCATCGTCTGTCGCCACGTAAAGCCTGTGACTTAGTGCCTTCATCTCCTCTTTGAAGAACAGGAGTTGCTTTATGCGGGCGCCTATAACCGTCACAACAGTGTTTCCGGCTTCCCGCAAGGCTTTAACCTGCAAAAGCATTGGCGCAATCATGACCCCGCCAGCCACGCATAAGACTTTGCCGAAATACTTGATTTCTGAAGGGTTCCCAAGGGGTCCAGTGATGTTCCATATGCATTCGCCGGGCTTCATCATGCCAAGTTGCCTCGTGGTTTTGCCAACCTCGTTGAAAACGAATGTTATGGTGCCTTTTCCCGCGTCGTAGCCCGCAATCGTCAAGGGTACCCTTTCGCCTTTTTCGCCTATAATAACGATTACGAATTGTCCCGGCTTTGCTTTTTTGGCTATTTCTGGAGCGAAAACCTCGAAAAGTTTGATTTTTGGGGCAAGCTCCTCGGTTCTAACAATTTCATACATTTTCATGACTTACGCCCCCTTCATCGGTTTTAAAGAAGGCAATGCTGAAATTTTCCGTATAAACTCGTCAAGTTTCTTTTCGAAGGTGCCACGGTTCCTTGGTGAAGTCTCAAAAAGTTCAAAGCGCTCCAAAAGCCCAGCCTTCTTCAAAAAGTCTTTTAAAACAGCCACGTTTCTCTCAGCTGTGTCACGTCCCTCTTGAAGCTTGCAGTCCTCCGCAGAGCAAACAACAGCTAAAACTCCGTCGAAACCATTCAACAAGGCGTTGACAACATGCACAGGGTCAAGCGACTTAAAGCAGGGTATTTCAAGCGTAACGGCGTTCCGTTTAAACAGCACAGTCTCTGGGTTGTCAAGAGCTGAAAACTCCGACCACTGACAACAGAAAACGAGGATAACCGGCGACCTTCCCTCAGTTTTAAGCCTAACGGCAGAGTCACAGTAACGCTTCAAGACGTTTTCGAATTCAAAGCCTTTAAGCTGAATAGCGTGATGGGGACAAACCAAAGCACAGGCGCCACATCCCATGCAATAATCGTAGAGAATCTTGGGCGTTGCAAAGTGATCCGCCTCTATGGCCTTGTAGGGGCATATGAAGACGCATTTGTCGCAGCCCACACACTTCAACGTGTCGTAAACAACTTTCCGCGAGTACTTAACAATCCTAACAGCGTCCTTGGCAAAGCCAAGCTCTTCAAGAACCTTTCTACCCAAAAAAAGGCGCCTAGTATTTATTTTTGTGCCCTCTTTGAAACGGCAGAACAAATCCTCACATTGAATTGAAACAATATTTTTAACGCCTAAATCCAAAACCTTAAAGATGAACTCTGTGGGAACTCTTCCAGAACACGGCAGCCGCAGTGGAATATAATTCTTTATTTTCAAACTTTGTTCCGCTAAAATTTCCTCAACTTCACGGGTTGAGGGTGAATTTCCACGGCACATAAGTACAAGTGTTTCAGCGCCAACTTTTTTCTGCATCTTCTCAACGTATCCAACTAGGCTATTGTAGTCGTAGTATAGGATTTCAACAGCAAAGACTGGACAGGAACTGTAACATATTCCACAAACCTGACATTTTTGCACGTCAATCTCAACATTGCCCGTTTCCACATCACGTTTAATAGCCTCATACGGACAAACCGAGTGGCAGATTAAGCAGCGACTACAGTAGTCCTGATTTATATCTATTACAATAGTTTGATCCTTGCCCATTTGACATCCCCGAAGGGTCTACGCCATGTTTAAATGACAATTGCGCTAGAAGTTTTGAAAGATGACATCACGCATAATATATATTTTTTTGGAAAACTTGGCACATCTAAATCTATTATTGCCTATAATAGTATGGTCGTCGAATGAAGCCGTAAGCCTCCAAGGCAGCGGTTATTCCCTGTCCTACAGCCGTTCCAACCTGTTTAACAGGATAACTTGTAACGTCGCCAGCAGCATAAACTCCTGGAATATTTGTTCTTTGACGAGCGTCCACAACTATGTAGCCGTGACCATCAACCTCGACTCCTGCTTCTTTGGCAATCTTACTGTTTGGAACCTCGCCAACTTGAACAAAAACACCGTCAACTGGCAACTCAAAGGTTTCCCCAGTCTTGTTATTGAATAAAATTGCTTTTTCAACAACCCTCGCGCCTTTTACCTCCTTAACCTCAGTGTTCCAAAAAACTTCAACGTTTCTCTTCCCCATTAAAGCTTTAACACGGGCTTCCTCAGCGCGGAAAGCATCCCGCCTATGGGCAACCTTAACTTCGGAGGCAAGCTCCGCCAGGTAGAGGGCTGTAACCACCGCCGAATTTCCGCCGCCTACAACCAGCACACGCTTACCTTTAAATAGTGGTCCGTCGCATATTCCGCAGTAGCTTACTCCCCGCCCCTTGAACTCTTTTTCGCCTGGAACTCCAAGCTCACTGTAACTTGAGCCAGAAGCAATTATAACTGCCTTAGCCTTGTAGGCACCCTTGTCTGTTTTGACCGTTTTCTCTTCGCCCTTTAGGTCTAAGGCTTCAACCCTTTCAAACTCGTTGATGGCTGTTCCAAGCCTTCTACAGTGGGCAACAAATTTTTGCGCCAACTCCGCGCCGCTTATGCTTTCAAAGCCAGGATAGTTTTCGATCATTGGGGCGTCTGCAAGTGTTCCGCCAGCAATTTTCTCCTCAATTATTAAAGCTTTTAAACCGCTTCTAGTGGCGTAAATTCCAGCTGTCAAGCCAGCTGGTCCAGCGCCCACTATTATTAGGTCCCATGTTTCCAAGAATTCTCCCCTCTATCAGTCGTCCTCATATTCATCCTCATAGTCCATTTCGTCTATTTCGTAGCATTCTTGACACGTGCCTTCAAACATCTCATACTCCTCCCTTGAAATTCTTCTCCCACAAAGCATACAGTAATAAACAGTCCCATCTTCATCGTCAAGCTCGCTCATGCATTTGAGCCCCAAAACATTGTAGAGGCTTGAAGGCGTTATAAAGCTAATGCAAGCAGCTCAGCCACGTCCAAAACTTGGATTTTACCCTCGTTGCCCGTTGTTTTAACCGCGTCCTCCATTGTCAGCATGCAGAAGGGACACGCCACAGCCAAAACGTCGGCTCCAGCATCAACGGCTTCTTTGACGCGGACTTCAGCCAAACGTGGCCCTGGAATGTCAACCCACATTCTGCCTCCTCCGCCTTCGCAGCATAGGCTTCGGCTTCTTGAGCGGTCAAACTCGAACAGTGTCACGCCCCTAATGTTTTCAATAACCTTGCGAGGCTCATCGTAGATGTTGTTCTGTTTGCCCAGATAGCACGGGTCATGGTATATGACTTTCTTGCCCAACTCTTTGGTTGGCGCAAGTTTTCCAGTTTCAATGAGCTTCGCTAGAAGTTGCGTGTGGTGCAGCGGTTCAAAGCTTGTTTGGTTATATCTGTTCTTGAAGGCGTGGAAGCCGTGTGGACAGCTCGTGACAAGCTGTTTGACGCCGTATCTACTGAATGTTTTCATGTTTTCTTCAACGAGAAACTCGAAGAGACCCTTTTCGCCCATGCCGTAGACTTCGCTTCCACAGCAGTTCTCCTCTTCGCCTAAAACTCCAAAATTTAAGCCAGCTGCTTCAAAACATTTCACAAGGCTTCGCGCCACATTTTGAACTCGCGGGTCATAGGCAGGCGTGCAGCCAACATAATATAGGACTTCGGTTCCTTGGGAGACATGTTTAACATTTAACCCTTGACTCCATTCAGTGCGTTTGCCGCGAATCCGCCCCCACGGATTTCCATTTTTAAAAATGCTTTCAAGGGCGTCTCTTATGGTCGGCGCTATTTGCCCCTCTTCAACCGCCATGCTCCGAATGTCTATCAAAAACTCGTAGGGGTTCAAATCCTTTGGACAACGCACGCCACATGTGGAACATGTTGTGCAGCTCCACAGCTCGTTTGGCGGATGAACCGTAAGCCTGCCAAGGGCTGAAACTTCTCGCATGTATTTCCTAATGTTGAGGTTTGCTTTTTTAGCAACCGGACAGCTTCCGGTGCATGTGCCACATTGGATGCACTCCAAAAGTTTGTGTTTTTGAATGAGTTCTTGAACGTTCATCTTTTACATCACTTTCCATGAAGGTTTAGAGCAAGATTTTAAAAGCATTTTCCTCTTTAAGAGGACTAAACAACCATGCAACTGGAGACATCAACTCTATGTCAGAAGAAATTAAGGAAACCAAGAAGACCCCGCGCATAGGCATTTTCGTTTGCGAGTGCGGCGGCAACATTGGAGACGTTGTTGACGTTAAGGCAGTTGTGGACGCGGTTAAAAACTGGGAAAACGTTGCGGTAGCCAAATACCACAAGTACCTGTGTTCAAAGCCAGCTCAAGAAATGATTGCAGAAGCCATTAAAAAAGAGAATCTTGACAGAGTTGTGGTGGCTTCTTGCACGCCTAGAATGCACCTTGCAACATTTCAAAGCGTTTTGGAAAGGGCTGGATTAAACCCATACATGCTTGAGTTCGTAAACATAAGGGAGCAGGATTCGTGGGTTCATGGTCCAAAGCCTAATCCCGAAGCCACACGAAAAGCCATAAGCCTCATACGGGGCGGATATGAACGCAGCCTTGAGCTTGAACCTCTAGAAATGATAAGCGAGAAAGGCTCGCGGGAAATCCTCATAATAGGAGGCGGCATAGCCAGCATAATGGCTGCCCTGCAGCTTGGATATTTGGGGTATAAGGTTCACCTTGTGGAGCGTAAACCC
>JAWBXD010000041.1:0-5087 GCA_038868055.1 Bathyarchaeia archaeon | reverse complement strand
CAAATTTGGGATATGTCCATATTCAGAATATTAATTATGAATTCTTACGGCATAAAGTAATTTGGTGGGTTGCTTGAATTTGAATAAGCGCCAAATTCGCAAAATGTTGACCATGATGGGTTATTCGGAAAGGGCCATAAATGCCATTCTCAAATGGTATGAGTGAAACATTTTGTTTCAAACCTTGCGCGGTGTAAAGTCTTAAATTGTTTTGCTTTCATAGTAGGGTGGAAAGGTGATATGCGTGGGCATGAGGCTTCTGAAAGAGGTTGAAGGGGAAGTTACAGCCCTTTTGAGCGATCTGGTAAGGATAAACACTACAAATCCGCCTGGAAATGAGACCCGGGCAGCTAAATATTTGGCTGAAACCCTAGAGAAGGAAGGCTTTGAATGTGAAGTTTTGGAATCCGCTCCTGGAAGGGGAAACATAATTACCCGTTTGAAGGGCACGGGTGAAAAGCCAAGTCTGCTTCTGCTTTCGCATTTAGACGTGGTGGCCGCTAACCCGAAAGAGTGGAGTGTCGACCCCTTCTCTGGGCTGGTTAAGGATGGTTTTGTTTGGGGCAGGGGTGCCATGGACATGAAGTCCATGACGGCCATGGAAGTTATGGTCATGAAGCTTCTGAAACGTAACGATGTCAAGCTTAAGGGCGATGTCATATTGGCGGCAACAGCTGACGAGGAGAAAGGCGGCGAGTATGGAGCCGGTTGGCTAGTCCGCAACCATCCGGAAAAGGTCAAAGCAGACTATGTCATAAACGAGGGCGGAGGGCAAGCAGTTTCGGTGAATGGCAAAAATGTTTTCACGATTCAAACGGCTGAGAAGGGCATATTGTGGTTTAAGGTTAAGGCTAAAGGTAGACCGGGACACGGCTCAGTGCCGGGCGCCGCAGACAACGCAATTCTCCGCATGAATAAGGTTGTGGACAAGCTTGGCAACTACCGTGCGGAGATTATGTTAACACCCACCGTGAAACAGTTTTTGACAGTTATGGCTGAAGAAAATAAGGATGCAAGGGAAGCCCTCGAGCTTCTGCTTCAGAACCCAGCTAAGGCGGATGAAATTTTGGACAAATTAGCCCAAAGGGACAAGGCCATGGCTGAAGAGCTTCGGGCAATGCTGAGGATGACAATAGCCCCCACAATTATTCACGGCGGCGTTAAAGAGAACATTATTCCATCAGAATGCGAAGCGGTCTTCGACTGCAGAATCTTGCCCGGGCAAACTACAGCCGAGGCTCTAAACTGCATAAAAGAGCTTTTGAAGGATTTAGCCCTAGAAAAGCTTGAATTTGAGATTATTCAAGCCAATGAACCTTCAGAATCGCCTATAAACACGCCTTTGTATGGGCTTATGGTGGAAACCCTAAAAGAGTTTGAGCCTAATTGCGCAGTGACTCCAATACTGTTGACTGGTGGAACAGACTCCAGATTCTTCAGAAAGCTTGGCGTCGCATGTTACGGTTTTCAACCAACCCTTTCAGACATGCCCTACGGCGAAATTTTGAAGATGGTCCATGGCATAGACGAACGCATATCAATAAACAATCTCGTGTTCGGCACAAGCGTCCTATACCATGTCGTGGAAAAGTTCATGACGTGAAAAGTGCACTACATCAAGACAAACTTTTCAGCAGACAACCGAGAACGGTTTGTGGAAGCAGAACAGGCTTGCATGTTAATTGCCTGAAAACTTTCCAAGCTTTAACCGTAAAACCAATACAGTCTAAAATTATCAAGTCGACGTTTTCTTCGGCGAGTATAACTGCAGCGCTTTTTAGGGCTTTGACATCGCCGTAAGGGTTTGCCCACACCACAACTACGGAAGCACCTCTCTTTCTCCATTTTTTCTCCGCGTTGGCAGCTTGTTCTTTTTCTGGAACAACCACGCCAATTTTACCGCCTTTTACCCAGCATGCAAAGCTTTTGATTAATTGTTCGAGCATTATCAGAGGCTTTTTCGCTTCTAGGCGGGAAACTCTCCAGTGCATAGAAGAACGTTAAAATCTACGCCCACAGCCTCAAGCTCCTTTACGCATGCTTGTATTTTGGGCATAATCAGCCGTCTAGCCACTTTAACCGGTGTCCCATCCCTCAACCGTGTAACCAACACATAGTCTCCCGGTTTTGGGGCGAGTTTTTCAATTTCAGCTCTTTCCAAGCCGTCTAGGGCACCCTTCTCTATTAGCCGAATCGACGAGCCTAAAACTGCCCGTAACGCTGGGGTTACGTCCTCTCTGGGCGACTGTCCAATGGTTATTAAGCCTACCTTCATCTTCGAGGCACCCCCGGCATCACCCAAGTTATGTTTTAACGGTTATTTAACGTGCTTCAAAAGCTGAAATTATAAATATGAGCGTTTATGTTTATGCCTAGAAAAGGAGGGTCGCTTTGCCGGCAATTGAGGTTGGAAGAGTGTGCGTTAAGGTCTGCGGAAGGGAAGCAGGAAAAAAATGTGTAATAGTTGATGTCATAGACAAGAACTTTGTGCTTGTAACTGGACCAAAAAGTGTGACTGGCGTTAAAAGGCGGAGGGCTAACATAAACCATCTTGAGCCTCTAACAGAAAAAATCGACATTAAGCGTGGAGCCTCAGACGAGGAAGTTGTTGAGGCGTTAAAAGCCAAGGGCCTGTTAGAGTCCATGGCTCAGCCAGTTAAACCCGCCCTAGCCCGGATTTAACAACCGTTATTAGGCGCGTTCTTCTGCTTTTAAAATTGAGGTGTATCGTTCAAAATGCCTAGAAGTGTTGCTCCATGGATGGTTGAACGTAAACTGTTGGTGAAGGCTGAAGACGAAACAGACCCAAAATACGGTTGTAGACCCGAAGAGCGCCCAGCAAAGGAATACATAAAATTTGGTGTCATAAACTTGGACAAGCCAGCCGGCCCAACAAGCCACGAGGTAGCCGCGTGGGTTAAACGTATAGTCGGCGTGGAGAACGTCGGTCACGGTGGGACCCTAGAAGCCTTTTTACGCGTTTAAGAGGCTAAGGGAAATCCCAACGTGACCGGTGTTCTCCCGATAACCCTCGAAGAGTCGCGGAAAATAGTGCAGGCGTTGTTGTTGAGTGGTAAAGAATACGTTTGTGTTATGAAGCTTCACGCTGACGCAACGGAAAACCGTGTGAGAGCAGTGCTGGAGGAGTTTGAAGACACAATTTACCAGCGCCCGCCTTTGAGGGCTTCGGTGAAACGTCAACTGCGAACAAGGAAAATTTACTATATAGATTTTCTCGAAATGGAGGGGCGAAATGTGCTTTTTAAAGTGGGCTGCGAAGGCGGCACATACATCCGCAAGCTGTGCCATGATGTAGGCGAAGTTTTAGGCTGCGGCGCCCACATGCAAGAACTTCGCAGAACGAGAGCAGGCCCATTCATTGAAGAAGAGGGACTGGTGACAATGCACGAAGTAACCTACTGGTTTATGCAGTGGAGAGAAGGCGGGGACGACGCAATCCTTAAAAAGTTTATACAACCAATGGAAAAGGCATTGGCGCTTGTTCCGAAAATCTACATAAGAGATTCCGCCGTAGACGCCATTTGCCACGGCGCTAACCTAACCGCTCCAGGAGTCTTATCTGTAGAAACTGGAATCACCGCAGGATCGATGGTTGCAATATTTACGTTAAAGGACGAAGCGGTAGCCTTAGCAGAAGCTCAAGCTTCTACGGACGAAATTTTAGGCATGGAACATGGCGTAGTTGCAAGGGTAAAGCGTGTCTTAATGCATAGGGGCACCTATCCAAAATGTTGGAAAAAAGGCGAAATATGAAATTAGGCGGAAAAGGTGAAACAGACCACTATTTTTCGGCAAGTCCGAGCTCAAAGCTACGGTTTAGGTTGATCCAAGCCTACTTTAAGGGGCGTCCATTCAAGTTTTTAACAGCCTCAGGTGTGTTCTCCAAAAAACGCATAGATTTGGGCACGAAACTGTTGATAGAAACCATGATCCTACCGGAAACTGGTTATGTTCTGGACATGGGATGCGGCTACGGAGCTGTCGGAATAGCAGCTGCAGCATTTAACCCAAAACTACATGTGGTTATGGTCGATGTGAACGAGCGGGCTGTCAGACTTGCAAGGCGAAACATTAAACTAAACAGGATAGACAATGCCGAAGTTAGACGAGGCAACCTATACGAGCCAGTTAAAGACATGCTTTTCAATTGTATCCTCTCAAACCCCCCAGTCAGCGCTGGACTAGCCACAGTGAAAGCCATAATAACAGAAGCCCCAAAACACATGACTGAAAAAGCAACACTGCAAATGGTTTTAAAATCCAAGATTGGCGGAAAGAAATTCCAGCAAATCTTCCAAGAAAACTTCGGAAACTGCACAACACTGGCAAGAAAAAGCGGCTACCGAGTGCTCATGGCAGAAAAACAATGAAAACACCATAAAAGGATAATTATAAGACGAAAACAATAAGCACTTACAGACAAGCGCCGGGGTCTCCTAGTCCGGTAGGGAGCAGGCCTGGAGACAATCAAATAAGCGCCCAACAGCCTGTGGCCCAATTGGGCCGCGTGGGTTCAAATCCCACCCCCGGCGCCTCCAACATTGTTTTTAATGAACCCCCGCTACTTGCGTTTTCTGAAAAGCCTTGCGCCTTCAATTCCGCATACATATTCAAATCCCGCCTCAACCAGTTTTTGAGCTTCCTCTAAAGTCCACGCAACCCGGCTTATGTATTCTTCCTCGTTGAAGTTTACCAAATGCGTGTAAACAAGCGTGTTCTGGATGTTTTTGTGTCCAAGCAGCTTCATTACGTGTAGGATGTCTCTTGTTTTGGCATATTCCATGGTGGCTTTCCAATGTCTTAAAGTTACAAATGTTATCTTCAGCAGTCTTGGATTCTTGAGTTTGACAGCTAAACGTTTACGTTGTTCTTGGAATCGTTTCTGTATAGATTTAAGTTTGACGCCTCCGAAAACCCACTGGTTTAGATGGGGAAGCGACGTTAACCTTTCCATGAGGCTTCTGGAAATTTTGAATATGCGTGGGTTGCTGCCTTTTTCAGGCGTGATTCTAACCGTGCAGTTCACGGGGTCAATGTCAATCCATTGAAGCTTTACAGCCTCGCCT
>JAWBXD010000040.1:3922-5474 GCA_038868055.1 Bathyarchaeia archaeon | reverse complement strand
AGATAGGTGTACCCGAGGATTTGGCAGAAGTCTTCGTTGAAGTTGCAAGGGAAAGGATACGTCTGCCCACCGTGAAGGTTAAGGGTATTATTGAGCTTCGCTGCCTCCGACCTGACGGCGTAAAAGTCATTAAAGAGGCGTTTTTGAACGCCAAAAAGTCGGAGAAGCTGCGGGACGCAGAGGTCAAGTTCTATGTTGTGGCGGCGCCGAGGTATTGCATTGAGGTTACCTCCGACAATTACAAGCGTGCAGAGACTGTGCTGCAGAAGATCGCGGAGGCCGTAATATCAAATGTTGTGAAGGCTGGTGGGCAGGGAACTTTTAGAAGGGAGAAATAGTGGTTTGGCTCTTGAGAAAATGCGAGGCTTGCGGAAGATACACGCTCAAAAAGGACAAGTGCCCCCACTGTGGTGGAACTGTTAAAGTACCCCATCCCCCAAAGTTTTCGCCCAACGACAAATACCTCAAATATAGAATGGCTTTAAAGGAGGAAACCTCGAGTTGAAGGAGACGTTTATCAAGGAACTAGCCAAGGTTGAATTAAAAAACCCCATATTAATAGAGGGACTTCCGGGACTAGGGCTTGTTGGGAAAATAGCCATCAAATATTTGGTTAAACAGTTAAAAGCCCAAAAGCTGGCACACCTTTACTCTCCTCACTTCCCATATTTTGTGCTCGTAAGCAAAAATGGAAGTGTTAGGCTTCTGCGGGGCACCTTCTACTACTGGAAAAACGAAAGCGGGGAAAACGACTTAATCTTGTTCACCGGGGACAGCCAAGCCCAAACAATTGAGGGGCAATATGAAATTTCAAATGTTATATTGGAGTTCGCTAGACAAAAAAACGTTAAGCTAATTGTCACCATAGGCGGCTACAGGGTGGAAACGAAGGACAAGCCAAAAGTTATAGCTGCCGCCACGAGCCAAAGCCTACTCGACCGGGCGTTAAAGGCTGAAGCCATTATAAGCCCAACTGGAAGCCCCATCGTTGGGACAGCAGGTTTAATCCTAGGCTTAGCCCCCTTCAAGAAAATCGAGGCATTATGCCTTCTGGGCGAGACTATGGGGTATTTGCCCGATCCCAAGGCGGCTAAAAGTGTTTTAGAAGTTTTACTTAGGCTTCTGAATCTCAATGTTGACTTATCTGGTTTAGATGAGGAAATAGCGAAGGCAGAAAGTATGGTTGCACGCCTTCAGAAGATTGAGGAAAAACGGGCTTTACAGGCGGAAGAGATGCGCAGAGAGGAAGACAAAAAGATAACTTACATCGCCTAAAGCTGGCCGTAAATCTCCCCTTCAATTATGTCGGCTATTTTTTCGGCAGAGTCTCCCCTTCCATACGGAGATTGCATCGGCAAGTCATCCGGATCATCCAAGGTCATCCTTAGCGCTTCTAAAATGTTTTGTTTTTCCGTCCCCACAATCTTTGAAAAACCAGCCTCGACGGCCTCTGGTCTTTCTGTTGTTAAACGCAGAACTAGCACGCGCTTTCTTATTTGAGGTGCTGTAGCCTCTTCCTGTACGCCTCCTGAGTCTGTGAGAATTATTTCGC
>JAWBXD010000040.1:0-3823 GCA_038868055.1 Bathyarchaeia archaeon | reverse complement strand
CTTTGAAAAACCAGCCTCGACGGCCTCTGGTCTTTCTGTTGTTAAACGCAGAACTAGCACGCGCTTTCTTATTTGAGGTGCTGTAGCCTCTTCCTGTACGCCTCCTGAGTCTGTGAGAATTATTTCGCTTTTCTTCATGAGCATTAAAAAGTCCAAGTAGCCCACGGGAGGTAGTAATTGCAGTTTTCCGGATTTTTTGACTTTAGCATACAGCCCTGTCTGTCTCAGTCTCTTTTTTGTGCGGGGATGTAGGGGCAAACAATTGGTATGGGTGATTCCATAAAGGCTTCCATGAGGTTTTTGAGAACAGCTGGGTTGTCCACGTTTTCCGCTCTGTGAACTGTTGCTAACGCGAACCTCTCAAAAATTATTTTTTCAAGGATCCTTGATTTCTTTTCGGCTGTTGGAATGTGCTGTATAACCGCGTCTATGACGGTGTTCCCGGTGATGTATATTTTTCCCCAAACGGATTCCCTTTTTAAATTGTTTTCAGCGTTTTTTGTGGGTGCAAACAAGTATGCGGATAAGTGGTCTGTCAGTTTTCTGTTGTGCTCTTCTGGCATGCGTAGGTCAAAGCTTCTTAATCCAGCTTCAACATGACCAACCGGTATTCCAAGTTTTGTTGCGGCTAGGGCTGTTGCCAAAACACCGTTTGTATCTCCCTCCACGAGAACCAAGGCTGGCCTCGTTTCCTTTAGTAAGCGTTCCATGTTTACTATTATGCGTGCAGTTTGCCGTCCATGAGAACATGCTTTAACCTTATAGTTGTAATCTGGTTGAGGGAGATCGAGCTCCTCAATGAACTGTTGAGCCATTACATAGTCGTAGTGTTGCCCACAGTGAATAAAATTAACGGGATTCCCCTCTTTTGCAACGCCTTAATTAAAGGCGCCATCTTTATGATTTCAGGTCTAGTTCCCGCGACTACCGCTACGTCCTTCATGTTCATTTTAACCTTGATTACACTGTTCTGTTTTTAACGTTTCCCCAAGACGTTTCAGAAATCCTTTTGAAAAGTTCTGACTTTCAATCAGCCACTTAAATCAAAATCTTTGATTTGCGTGTCCCTTTGTGACATACAAAGCATCTTTTTTCTCTTTTCCATCTATTTTGTCAGCAAGTCCTTGACTGGAGATGAAGATATGCGTATGCTAAATAACAAGAAAGGTCTAAGCGTAGTGGTAACCACCTTAATAATTCTGGTAGTCTCTGTGCTTTTGGCAACCGTTGTAACATTTTACGCCATAAACGTGGTCACAACGAGGGTTCAAGAGGAGGACTTGAAAATCACAGAGCTACATGTATGGTGCACCAATAGTGGAAATGCCTCCGCTGCCTTCATAGTGACCAACACGGGCGGTAGAGATGTGGTCATCGACAAAATAACTGTTCGAGGGCGAAAGGTTGACCCGCAGAACATATACTACTGGAAAATGAATCAAACTCCACCAAACGAGCTGAAATGGGTGGCTGACAGCATTTATTTGAATGGAAATTACAGCGAGTACAAAGCTGATTTCAAGCTTTTAGGCCCGAATTCTTTGGTCTTGCCCTCTGGAGAACGCATGGTCATCTATTTGTTCAAATTAAGTCACATTTCAACAACCGACATCGGTGTAACCGTAGGTGTTGTCGTGTTCACTGCTAATGCACAGTACCATAAAGAGGCTAACATTGAAGCAGTCGTCGGATAAGCCTCCGCTTCTTTTTCTACGTCTTCTTTAGATAGCCCTCCCTAGGCTCGTATATTGTTCCTTCCCGTTGCAGCTGGGCAATTAGGCGTTCAACTTCGCTTTTTGGAATGTTGTATTCCGCTTCAAGTCTATTGATTAGGGCGGCTTTCTCAACCATGCCAATTTCTTTCTCCATTTCCGTTAGGACCGACAGCACAATTTGCAGTTTATCTCTGAGGCTTTTCGGCTTTCCAGTCATTATGAGGTCTATGTCAATTTTCTGGGAGGACATATCCATTCCAACTTCCTCCAGAGATTTCTTCATTATGTTTATGGCTGCCTCAGCATCTTCAGCCAAAACCTCTGTTCTGAGAGCTGCACGGGCTCTAGCCTCAGCTATGCGTACAAGCGACTCTAGTTGGCGGGCCGTAATGGATATTGGAGACCCCTCTGACTCGCTTGCTGAACGCATAGTCAAATAGAAATCCTTTATGCGACGCAGCGCCTCCTCAGTTAGCACCGGCTTTATGGTTTTAGCGTAGCTTATGTATTTCCTAAGAAGGTCCATCGGTATTGGCGGCTCAGCTGGGGCTGCACCCCTGCGGTGTATCTCGAGAATGTGCTCCGACATTCTACTGTCAACTTCCTTGTTGGGTGTATCCCTTAACACGAATATCAAATCAAACCTCGAAAGAATCGTGACCGGCAATGAAATGTTTTCGGCCACTGTTCTCCGGGGCTCATATCTTCCAAGTGCCGGGTTTGCAGCCGCCAGTATCGCGGTTCTCGCGTTTAAAGTTGCCACGATGCCTCCTTTCGCAACTGAAACAGTGTGCTGTTCCATGGCTTCATGAATTGCAACCCGATCCTCTGGCCTCATTTTATCTATCTCGTCAATGCATGCTATTCCCTTGTCGGCTAAAACCAACGCTCCGGCTTCAAGGCTCATTCCGCCACCTTTTTCCCGTATAACCGCCGCTGTTAAACCAGCTGCCGTGGTTCCGCGGCCGGATGTGTACAATCCTCTTGGGGCAACCCGCGCCACATACTGCAGAAGCTGAGATTTAGCCGTGCCCGGGTCACCTATCAGGAGAATGTTTAACTCGCCTCTTATGTTTACATCTGGAAGGCTTTTTGAAACTCCGCCGAAAAGGAGATACATTATCGCCTCTTTAATGTGATCATAACCATATATGGACGGAGCTATGGAGTTTATGATTTTCCTATGGATCCAGGGGTCTTTTGCCAACTCTAATATCTGCTTCTCTTCTTCTGGAGTTGGAAGCGATGCTTCGGGCTCTTTTCCCAACACTTCGATGGAATTTGCATCCAAATGTAGGGCAAAAACGCGAAGTTTTCCAACTTTTGGCATGGAAGGCGCCGCTGCACGAACAATCCCAACTATGGAAACGTGATCGCCGGGTCTAGCCACGTCAACAATCTCGCTTCCCACAAGCTTAACATGCAATGTTCGCGGCAACTGTCCGGGTGGAAGATCTTCTGGGCGTTCTTGCACGCGAAGGTCTTGAGAGTCAACGAATGTTGATTCTTCCTGCACAAAGTCAAAGGGTCCTTTCCGCCTGCACTGAGGGTTTGCACATGCAAAAGGCGCCTTTAAAAATGGGCCAGTTTGATCCACATAGGTTAATTCTCCACATCCACGGCATTTGAAGGCAGCCCGCATAACCATTGGACGGACTGGCGTTGAGCGCACAACTATACCTTCAACCATTACAAGTTTTCCAATGTGGGCTGCGCCGAGTTTTCGTAATGGCGTGGGCTCCAATAGTCTGATGATTCTAACGGTTACTTTTTGTTTTTCAGCGTACTCTGGGGCTTCTATGGCAAGCTGGTTTTGTGCCGCATTGTCTGCATGCCTCAGATATTCCTCTGGTTTTTCTAGGAGTTTGTCTGCAAGTTTATGGTCAAAGGTTAGTATGTCCTCAAACTCCACTATTAGGGAGGTTTTTCCCGAAACTGCGAGCTGTGATATCCTTTGGCGGTATTTCTCAGTTTTAAAGAGTTCTAGAAAACGTTCTTGGGGATCTATGACTTCAAGCTCCTCAGTCATTTTTCACTTCGCCTCCTTTCTCCGTTTCTTCTTCAAATTCTAGGAGACTGGTTTTCCATTTATTGATAAGCGTGTAAAT
>JAWBXD010000039.1:0-5739 GCA_038868055.1 Bathyarchaeia archaeon | reverse complement strand
GAGGTAACACAAAATATTTTAATGTATTAATGTAGACAGTACTTACGAGGAGGTTTATATGCCGAAAGCTTTCGTGTTAATCAACACAGAAATAGGCTCAGAGGCCGACGTTCTAAAAGATTTAAGAAAGATTGAAGGTGTTGAAGAAGCCTACGCCGTTTACGGAGTATACGATATAATCTGCAGAGTGGGCGCCGAATCCATGGACAAGCTTAAGGAGATTGTTACTTGGCGTATAAGAAGGCTTGACAAGGTTAGGTCAACCCTCACAATGATAATAGTTGAAGAGTCACCGAAATAGCAATCATCTCATTTATTTCCAAAATCAACCTCTTTCTAACTTCATTTTATCTCTAAGATGGGCTAATGTATCTTTAGGCTGTGGCGAATGGCTCTGCAGCACATGCATATAGGCTTCGATGATACCGACTCTCCACGGAGAGGATGCACGACTTATATTGCGGCTCTTTTAGTGGAAAAACTGGAAAAAATCGGGGTTGAGTTTACAGACTACCCGAACCTTGTTAGGCTAAATCCAAATGTTCCTTGGAAAACCCGTGGAAACGGAGCCCTATGCCTGAGAATAAAATGTAACGAAAACGTCGCAGACAAAGTTAAGGAAACAGTCATAGACGTCGTGGAAGAAAATTCTGATCTAACGTGCAAAGGCACGGATCCCGGCATAGTCTTTCTTCCAAGAGCCATAGTCCCAATGGAGATTCAGGCTTTCGCTAAAAACGCCATCACTGGAATTGTCAACATGAAAACAGCCCTGAAACTTTTGAAACGATTCAAAGCTGAAGCTTTAGGCTTTAAAAATGGACGTGGAATAATAGGCGGCTTAGCGGCTGTCGGCGAAACATTAAGGGGCGACCATACCTTTGAAATAATCGCCTACCGCACTCCAGAAAACTGGGGAACGAAAAGAAGGATAGATGAAAAATCTGTAGTGGAGATGGACCGTGCAACGGCGCCGTACACTTTTAACAATGTTGATCCAGAAACTGGCAGAATCCTAATAGCTCCTCGTGGACCAGACCCAATACTTTTCGGCATAAGGGGTGAAACTCCCGAGATTGTTAAAAAAGCATTTGAAATAGTTAAGCCCCTCGAACCCGTGGAACGGTGGGTTATTTTTCGAACAAATCACGGCACAGACGCCCACTTGAAACGTGTCAAGCAACTGAGCCAAATAAAGCCTTACCATCCCGTGATCGCCAAGGGAGTTGTGACTGCAAATCCCAAAATAGTTCCAAGGAGACACGTCATCTTTACAATTGAGGATGACAGCGCCCGCGTTGACTGTGCAGCTTACGCACCCACCGGTATTCTGAGGAAGGCGGCAAGTAAACTTATTGTCGGCGACTATGTGGAAGTTTATGGTGGAGTTCGCCCTTCTGATAAAAATCGTCCAATAACCATTAACCTTGAGAAACTGCATGTGTTGAAACTTGCCCCTCAAATAGTTTACCGTAACCCCCCTTGTCCGCAGTGTGGCAAACGTTTAAAGTCTATGGGTATGAGTAAGGGCTTCCGATGTAAAAAATGTGGTATGCGTTTCCCAAGCCTTTCTAAAGTTGCAATTCATATTAAGCGTGATTTGAAAAGGGGCTTATACATTACTTCGCCCCGTTCTCAGAGGCATCTCACGAAGCCCTTTGTGCGTTACAATATGGAAAAACGGCGAGGTTCGGAGGTTAAACTAGTCGAACGGTGGCACTCCCCATAACGCGTTTACTGTTCGCTTTCCTTCACTTTGAATATTTCGCATAACAGTCGGTAAAGCTCGTCGCCGCCCTCAACCTTGCAGAACAAGTCTTTTTCAGCTTTGAGTATTCGCCCAACAGCATGGTATGTCTGTCTCCATTCCAGCTCTTTCCACATCATTTTGTAGTTTTTAAGTTCAATCCACGCTCTGAAGACTAGGACAATAAACATGCCTATGGTTAGGGCTAAATTTAGTAGGTAGATCTCAATTATGTCCAGCCTTCCACCTCCATATCTCTCACTATCAAAATGGGGTCAATAAACCTTTAAAGAATGTAAGTTTCTTGATATGTGAGGAGCAATGAGATGAGTGATGTTTTACCGCCAATAATCTACGAACTTGGATTGGGTGGTCTAGGCGGTTTCATAATAGGGTTTGCCATTAAAAAGTTAAGCAAACTCATACTTTTTCTGTTAGGCTTGTTCATAGTTTTCCTCGTCTATCTCAACATTAAAGGCGTTTTAAGCTTAAACTATGAAGCCCTTTTCAGTTTCATAAGCGAACTTTTAGGGGCGTCTGGCAGCGCCTTCTCATGGTTTGTTCACGCGATTGCTTTGCTGCCTTTCGCTGTAAGCTTTGTAGCTGGTTTTCTTTTAGGTCTTAAACTTGGATAGTAATGGTTTAAATGTTGGAGAGTCATCTATCCATTGAAAACACAGCGGTGTCCACAATCTAGGAGCGTTGAGGCGTTGGAAAAGTTTCCGGCAGAGGAATATGCACTTCCCTTTTTCAAAGAGCACGGTTATATTAGAAAGCTCTGCCCAAAATGCGGAACATACTTTTGGACTTTAAACCCGGAACAGGAAACATGTGGTGAAGCAAGGGCTGAGGGATGTGCAACTTACACTTTTATCGGCGACCCGCCAACTAGGAAAAGCTTTAGTTTACGTGAGATGCGTGAAGCTTTTCTATCCTTTTTTGAAAAGTACGGTCACACGCGTATCAAGCCTTATCCTGTTGTTGCGAGGTGGCGTGACGACATTTACCTGACGCATGCCAGCATAATAGATTTTCAACCTTACGTGACTGAGGGGGTTGCGCCTCCGCCTGCAAATCCTCTGGTTATAGTTCAGCCTTGCATTCGCCTGGTTGATATAGCTAATACTGGTCCAACGTTTGGCAAGTACCTAACCATCTTCGAAATGGGCGGGCACCACGCGTTTAACTATCCAGATAAGGAGGTTTACTGGAAAGATCAAACGGTTAGGTTCCACCACGTTTTTGCCACTGAAGAGCTTGGCATAAAACCTGAAGAGATAACCTACAAGGAGGAGATATGGTCTGGTGGCGGTAACGCTGGACCATGCCTCGAGTGCATAGCTAGAGGTTTGGAAGTTGCAACGCTTGTTTTTATGCAATACAAAGTTGTTGGCAACCAGTTCGTTAAACTGCCGATAAGAACAGTTGACACGGGCTACGGCATAGAGCGCTACGCTTGGCTTTCGCAGGGGACTCCAAGCGCCTTCCACACGATTTACGGCGAAATTCTTGACAAAGTCTTTGAGATGGCTGGAATAACCCAAGTGGACATGGATTTGTTGGCAAGCGCTGCAAAGTTTTCAGCCCTTGCAAGTTTGGAAAAGGCTGCTGGCTTAATGGAGGCGAGGCGTAAAATAGCCAAAATCTTAGGCGTTGAAGCTGGCATGCTTGAAAAGGTTTTGTCGCCCATAGAAAACGCTTTTGCGGTTGCGGACCACACAAAATGTTTAAGCTTTATTCTCGCTGAAGGAGTTGTTCCATCAAACATTCAAGAAGGGTATTTGGCTAGGCTTCTGTTTAGAAGAATCTACCGACTGTTGAGGCTACTGGGGATCACCGATAGGCTTTATGACATTTTTGACATGCAAATCCGCTACTGGTCTCAGGATTACCCCCATCTCCGAGAAATGCAAGACGAAATAATGGAAACACTCCATGTAGAGGAGGAAAAATTTAAGGAAACCATATCCAAAGGAAGCGGCCTCGTAAAACGCATAGCAGGAGAGCTAAAGTCCAAGGGCTTCAAAAAAGTTCCAGTGGAAACTCTAATCGAACTTTACGACTCGCATGGTCTCCCGCCAGAAATCGTCAAGGAAACGGCGGAGGCTGAAGGCTTAACAGTTGAAGTTCCAGAAAACTTCTACAGCCTTGTCGCCGAAAAACACATGCAAACCCGAAAAGCCACTGAGGAAGTCGAACATGAAAAATGGATTGAAAACAAAGTGGCTGATCTTCCAGCGACGGAGGAACTCTACTACAAGGACCAATACATGACAAGTTTTGAGGCAAAAGTTCTCAAAACTTTCAAGAACAAATATGTGGTTCTTGATAGGACATGCTTTTATCCGGAAGGCGGAGGGCAGCCTGCCGACACGGGCTTTTTAATGTTTGATGGGAGAAAGGTTGAAGTTGTTGATGTGCAAAAAATCGGCAAGGTAATAGTTCACGAGATTAAAGGGGAGAGTCTCCCTTCGGAAGGTAGCGTTGTAAAGGGCGTTATAGACTGGGATAGACGGTACACTTTGATGAAAAGCCACACCGCAACCCACATCGTTAACGCTGCAGCACGGCGTGTTCTTGGACAACACGTTTGGCAGTTCGGCACCCAAAAAGGTGTTGACAGTTCTAGGCTTGATATTTCCCATTATAGTCGCCTCACACGGGAAGAAGTACAAAAAATTGAGCTTTTAGCCAACGAGGCTGTTTTCCGCAACATTCCAGTGGAGATTTCATGGATGCCGCGAACTGAAGCCGAAAACCTTTACGGGTTTAGGCTTTACCAAGGCGGCGCTGTTCCCGGAAAAGAGATTCGGGTAGTCAAAATTGGAGACTGGGAAGTTGAAGCCTGCGCTGGAACCCACGTGCGGAACACTGGAGAAATAGGCTTCATCAAAATAATCCACTCGGAAAGGATTCAGGACGGTGTGGAGCGCCTCGAATACTCCGTTGGAATAAACGCCCTAAAAGCCGTTCAGCGAAACGAGGATCTTCTCTGGCGGGTTTCAGAAATCCTAAACTCGCCGTTAGAAAAATTGGACAAAACAGCTGAAAAAATAGTTAGGGATTTGAAAGAAGCGAACGCTGAAAGAAGAAGGTTGATAAAGGAAATAGCGAGGCTTGAAAGTCTCGGTATGAGTGCAAAGGCAGAAGCCGCCACTGTTCGTGAAGTTAGTGGTGTTAAGCTTATTTTACGAGATTTCGGAGAGGATGTTGAAGTTAACCGTATGGTGCAAACGGCAAATGAGTTGATAAAAAAAGATGACTTAATAGTCACAATTTTCTATGGAGCAGACGAGAATACCGCAAGAATAATGGTTATGGCTGGACAAAAAGCTGTTGAAAAGGGCGTGGACGCCAGCGAAATAGCTAAAGAAGCCTCGAAAATAATGGGCGGCGGAGGCGGAGGGAGAAAAAACTTTGCCCAAGGTGGAGGGCCTCTAAAAGAAAAACTGTTGGAAGCTGTTAAAAAAGCTGAGGAGGTTCTGGAAAAGCAACTCGAACATAAATAAGTCTCGTCGAGTCGATGGTTTCTTTTGAATTTATTTCTATTTCTCAGTTAAACCGAAGTTTGAAAGGCTTGTTTCTCAGCAAAAATTATATGAAAATAGGTGTAAAACAGTTTCTCCAAAGTGGGGGAGCAGTTTGGACATTATTGTTTGTGTTAAGCATGTTCCAGAAACAGCTGAAGCGGAACTAAAGATAGATGCAACTGGTAAGGGCATAGAAAAATCTGGGTTAGTCTTCGACATAAACGAATGGGATGACTACGCCCTAGAGGAGGCTGTGCGGATTAAGGAAAAGTTCGGCGGAACCGTTATAGCCATAACAGTGGGTTCAGAGGACTCTGACAGCACGTTACGGAAATGTTTGGCACGAGGCGCAGACAAGGCTATACGGTTGACGGATCCGAAGTTCGCTGGCTCAGACGCTTATGCCATAGCCAAAATACTTTACAATGCCATCAAAAACATGCACTTCGACATAATTTTAAC
>JAWBXD010000038.1:3772-5995 GCA_038868055.1 Bathyarchaeia archaeon | reverse complement strand
CGTCATCGCCCGCCATGCAAAATTAAATGTTGGACTTGGATAAAAAGTTATAGCCAAAGCCTTGTTGGCTGAAGGCTGATTTTAGGGTAGCTTTGTTTTCTTGCATATTACTGTTAATGTTATTGTTGTGGCTGCTGTGATGGTGAGGGCGGCTATTAATGGCATCGTGCTGATGTTTGTATTTTGCTTTTGTTCTGGCTCCGTGCCTGCCGGCGGATTCTCCTCTGGCTGTTCAGGCTGTTCAAGTGGGTTTTCTCCTTGGGGAGTTTCTGTTGGAGTCTGCGGCCATGGTGGGGTTTGTGTTGCTGGGGGTGTGTTGCTGGGTGGTGAGGTTGCTCCCATGAATCCAAGCGGGTAGATTGTTCTTATCTCTCCAGTGTCTGCCCAAATTTCAACAGCAACCGCATAATACATGCCGTAAACTTGGTCAAAGTATAATTGGACATACCATAATGGATAAAGCGTTAAAGGCTCCCTAGCAGCAGTTAACAACCTGACTCTGGGAGGAGTGCCCCCGAGCGTTGGCTTAACAGCTATAGTCTCATTGCCTTTACGCATATACAAGGTGGGAATATCCTTCAAAGCCTCCCTAGCAATGCTAACAGCCTCATCCGCATCAACATTCACATCATCGCTGCCAATTCTATAAATATTCCATTGATCCATAAACGAAATAAACTTTCCACTTTTAAAGGCAAAGGCTACCTTTTTTCCCGGAAACTCCATGCCGTTAGAAGTGTATATCCATTCAATGTCAGTAGAAGGTCCATTAAGTGATATTATAAGCTTAACATTACCTACAGTTACGTTTGAAGACTTCAATTCGCTGACATGCTCTAAAATGCTTAACATTTGTTGAATATATGCCGCCTTAGAATAGTTTTGATATCTCTGCATAAACCTCTTTGCCATGCCGAGAACATCGTCAGGTAATGGTTCGGAAAGAATCAGCGAACCTTTATATGGATACACTTTAAGCCATACTAACGTATCGCCTATAAGTTGACCCTGAACATCCATTTTGCTTTCTTCAGATTCAAAAGTGTACAAAAACCAAGTTTGGGGTAGACCGCCAAGCTCAGACGGATATTCCGTGTAACAGCTTGCAAGAGTGACATTGTACCTTGCTAAATCTAACCTTACAACGTTTTGTAGAAAGTTCAACGCCTTCTCCGGCGAAGCAGACTCTGCAGATTGCACAGCAGACATTTGCAAAAGCATAAATCCAGTCAAAAACACGGGAACCAAAAAGGCGCGAAGCCACTGTAAATCCTTTTTATTCATAATTCATTCCTCCATTTCAATGTGGCAAAGTGTTGCCTCCGTTGCCGTAAACATGCATTTTCCCAAACCACAAGCCACGCCCAGGAACACTGTCCCAATATCCGTTATAAAATACTGTGTCATCAAAATCTTGTACTCCCATATATCCCCATATTGCACGTGATGCTTGATCTAATGCTTGATTTATTGAGCGGCCGTTTTGTAGTAGGTTTTGGTAGAAGTTTTTTACGAAGTCTCCATAGTTTTTGTTAGTGCCAGTTATCTGTTCGCTTAGGGGTTTCGACCAACCTTCAAATCCTATGAAGCAGTAGGGACCATTGTCTGGATTAGCATAACCATCAGAACTCATCTGTGTATAGTTCCTATGAGTCCATGCGCAAGGCATTCCAGCTGCTCCTGTGCCCGCGTAATAAATGGACTGAGAAATCCAATAGCTTGCATGGTAGCTTCCGATCTCTTTTCCTTGGGCGCATGACCAAATAAAAATGAAGTAAATAACACTTGAATTGGTCTTTGGCCAAATTTCATAGTCATTAACTGCTTGGTCATAAGAATCCCAGAACTGATAGTGTTGTACGGGATAATAGGCCGCAGGGACCCAGCCTCTGTAAATCACAGAAATGTAAACAACATCGTACATTGTATAATTTATTCCATGCGTATAAATAAAAAATGTTGCATAATCATAACTGTTAAACTCTTCAATAAGGCTAAGTATGTTACTTTTACTTACGGCGATATCATTGCCATAGTAGCCATGATTATATGCGGAGGAACCCCAGAAGAGATTAGAAACATAGGATACCTCATCTTCATTTGGCCATCCATTCTGCTCAAACCATTGTAGGGCAGTACCCGTGGCCCGAAGAACTACATGACCTCGGTCCACTGCTTTAACCGGTTCTATACTGACAAAATGCAAACCTAACAATGAAAACA
>JAWBXD010000038.1:0-3673 GCA_038868055.1 Bathyarchaeia archaeon | reverse complement strand
TTCATTTGGCCATCCATTCTGCTCAAACCATTGTAGGGCAGTACCCGTGGCCCGAAGAACTACATGACCTCGGTCCACTGCTTTAACCGGTTCTATACTGACAAAATGCAAACCTAACAATGAAAACAAAGCCAGCAGCGAACCGACAACTATTTGGTGTTTCATGGGTTCTCCTATAAGACATATATAAAGTTAAAGCTATAAGCCTTTTGCCGTCCCTTGCCTCTAGCAGCAAGCACATTAAATCTATAAAAGTAACGCTAAACTTTTATGGTCTTAATGAAACTAAAGGCTGTGCTTAGACATCTGTACGTTGTTCCTTTGGCTGCCGAAAGTCTAGGCGTCCGTTCAATGTGCACATACGTGGAAACTCCAGATGTTAGAGTTCTATTGGACGCTGGTGTTTCGCTTTGCCCAAACCGTTTCGGCTTGCCTCCTCACCCGCTGGAATACAAGGCCATAATCGTGTCAAGGAAGAGAATAGCTGAGGCAGCTGAAAAAGCTGATATAGTGACAGTTAGCCATTACCATTTCGATCACCACACGCCCTCCTATGAGGACTGGCTCTGCAACTGGACAGCGGAGGACGAAACTGCCAAGCAGATTTATCAAGACAAAATCGTTTTAATGAAAAACCCAAAAGAGTGGATTAACTCCAGCCAGAGACGTCGAGGCTGGGTTTTCCAGAAAACCGGTGGGAAACACGCCAAAAAACTGGAGGTGGCGGACGGCAGAACCTTCACCTTCGGAAAAACCACCGTAAAATTTTCGGAACCCGTGCCCCACGGCCCAGAGGACTCCGCCCTAGGCTGGGTTCTAATGACAACAATTGAATATAAAGGCGAAAAATTCCTCTTCGCCCCAGACGTGCAGGGCCCCATTTCAACAAAAACCCTCGAGAAAATCATGGCTGAAAAACCCAAACTCGCCATAATCGGCGGGCCACCCTCCTACCTAGCCGGCTTCAGAGTAAACCATGAAGAGCTTCAGCTGGGACTAGAAAACCTAGAAAAACTCGTTGAGAACATCCCATACATCATCCTAGAACATCACCTTCTAAGAGACGAGGAATGGCGGGAAAAAGCAGCCAGAATCTTCAAAAAAGCCGAAAAAACAGGGCATAAAGTTTTAACAGCCGCCGAGTTTCTAGGCTCAGAAAACACCTTCCTAGAGGCGGCGAGGCAAAGGCTTTTTGCGGAAAAGCCTCCCCCAAAAGAGTTTGAAAAGTGGATGAAACTCGGCATAGACAAGAAAAGGAAAATCAAGCCGCCAATTTAACAGCAGTTCTTTCTTGGACCATCCCACGCTGGTCCTCTTTTATCAGTTCAACAATTTCCCTAACCATGTCCTTGGTTGTTTTTAATTTGCCAACTTCATGGTGGCTTCCGCGGGTGATGTTGGCAATTACTCTTGTCACAAGGAAGCCGTAAGTTTCACGCCCATAAAAGTGGGGATTTGTGTTCACGATTATGGTGTGAATACCCTCTTGCCTAACCAGCTTCGAAACGGATATCACATCTTTAACGGCTAGATTTTCGTATTCGCGGACAGCCACGCGAATTTCGTCAATCTGCCTAATTTCTCCAGTTTCAAGGCTTCGCCGCAGAGGAACATTGGCACTTCCATCTGTTATCAAAACCATGATGGGCACCACGTGCGGATTTCTCCGCTTCTCCTCCTTCAAAACCTCCCATGCCTTTAGCATGCCAGCCGCGAGAGGCGTGTAGCCGCTCACCTTTAAGTCTAATAGCTTTTTAGCAACCACACGGAGATTCGTTATTGGATGTTGAACGACAACAGCCCCCAGATCTTTTAGGGCAACTATGCCTACGCGATCCCTACAACGATAGGCGTCGCTGTGCAGTCCCAAGAGGGCTTCCCTAACAGCCTCAATGTTTAGAAGCATCGAACCGCTTAGATCCACGACGAACACTATGGTTGCAGGCGCCCTACAAAGCCTCAATTTTTCACGAATATCTTCCATGCATATTTTTAGGGCTAAACCTGCCGGTTTTTCACGGTTCTTTTGTCTTCGAGCAGACTCTCGAATTGAAGCCGAAAGATGAATGTCAACGGGTTTTCCCTTTGGAATATTCCAACTATAAGGTTTGCCCCGTTGAAGAGTTGTAACTGTTTGGGCGCGTCTACCAACATGAACGTGCCTTCCTCGAGCCTTAATTTTCCCCAATTTTAGAAAAAAACTTGATGACGAGGCTATTTTGGTTATGCTGGACACTACGGGGGTGCCCTCGGAAATTTTTGGAGATTCGGCGGCGCCGCTCACCGTTGGAATTCCTTTAAGCTCCGCCTTCTTTTGTTCAAAGGGTTCCTCCTTAACTTCTCCTCGAAGTTTTTCTGAGCCTACCTGGAAGCCCTCTACCTCCGGAGCCTTTCTTGGAGGTTTTCTGCTGAGTCTTTTTCCAAATCCAAAGAAGACTCCGCCCATTATCCTTGTTAGGCGATATAGAAATTCAAACCATTTAGCCCGTGCTTTGTTGATGAAGCTTTCTTCTGCTGCCCGTTTTTCCTCTTTTTCAGCAGCGTCCCTTCTAACCAAGAATATTTCTTTCCCTTTTAGAAGTTTCCTTTTCTCATGTTCTTTTGGAACTGTAGACTCACCTATTCTTTCAACCTCGAAAACTTTTTTCAGTTTCGCCGTGAAGACTTCCCTTATTTCTTGGGGTGTTGCTGGCTCTAGGAAGCCTCCCTCCCTTGTTCTATGGCTAAGGGCAAGTTCAGCCGCCACCAAAACATCTTCGATTGTTACTTCTGTCCTATTTTCGTAGGCCGCAAGGGCTACAGCAGCTTTTGCTATGACAATGTCCGGGCGCATGCCGTCAACTTTAAGGTCTAGACAAGCGCTGCAGATAGCCTCTAAAACGGCATCAGGTATAATCACTTTTTCCAGCATCTGCCGTGCTTGGATTATGCGGTTTCGCAGTTCCTCCTGCATTGGTCTGTATTTCTCGTAAAATTTTTCCGGGTCAGCTTCAAACTCCATGTTCCGCTTAACTATCTCCATTCTATCCTTCACGGAAGTTATGGGTTCAACGGTTACAGACAGCGGGAAGCGATCAAGGAGTTGCGGCCGCAGTTCACCTTCTTCCGGGTTCATTGTGCCTATGAATATGAAGCGGGATGGGTGACTTACGGATATACCTTCCCGCTCCACAATGTTCCAACCTGTTGCCGCCGCGTCCAATAGGTCGTCGGCTATGTGGTCTGAGAGGAGGTTAACCTCGTCCACGTAGAGGATGTTCTGGTTTGCCTCTGCCAGTATGCCGGGTTCAAGGGCTTCTATCCCGTATTTTATGGCTTTTTCGACGTCTAGGCTTCCCACAACACGGTCTTCCGTAGAGCCTAAAGGCAAGTCTACAACAACCATGTCCCTTTCTTCTGCGGGAAGTTGTTCGCCTCTAGCGTATCTTTCGCTACATTTGGAGCACATGTTTGAAGGATCGTAGGGATTACAGTTGAAGGGACAATCCTTAACAACAGTTATTTTTGGGAGAATATCGGCTAGAGCCCTCACAATGGTGCTTTTTCCAGAACCCTTCGGCCCCCTTATTAGGACGCCGCCGATTTTCGGGTTTATGGCGTTAATCAAAATTGCCAGCTTAAGCTTTTCAAGGCCAACAATAGCCGTGAAAGGATAAACCAGCCTTTTTCTCCT
>JAWBXD010000037.1:0-6060 GCA_038868055.1 Bathyarchaeia archaeon | reverse complement strand
GCCAGCAACTTTTGGAAACGGAACAGCATCCCAGATATTTTCGAGTCCACAAATAAACCTTGTAAGCCTTTCAACACCTATACCGAAACCAGCAGAGGGCGGAATACCAGCCTTCAACATGTCCAAGTACCAACCATATTGGGATGGGTTCTCACCGCCGCGACGCATCCGCTCAACAAGCCTTTCATAACGGTACTCTCGCTCGCCACCAGAGATGGCTTCTCCAAAACCTTCAGGATAAATGAGGTCAAAGTCTTTTAAAACTCCAGGGTTTTCCTCGCTCTCCATGTAGTAGAAGCCTCTCGCGGTTGCCGGATAGTTTGTTATCCAGAAGGGTTCACTATGGGCTTTTGATAGGGCTTCCTCCGCTTCCCACGGAATTTCTTCGCCATAATTGACCTTCATGCCCATGCTCTCGAGAATCTCCAAAGCCTCTTTGTAAGTGTACCGTTTAAATGGTCTTTTCGGAACTGTTAGGGTTTTGCAGCGTTCTCCAAGCTCTTTGCAGCATTTCGCCTTAACATCAGCTATAACTTGACAGAGCATTCTCTCGCCCAGGTCCATGACATCGCCACACGTGGCATAGGCTACCTCAAGGTCTATCTGCCTAAACTCTGTCAAATGGCGCCGCGTCTTCACAGTTTCAAGCGGCTCAAGGCGAATATTAGGCGAAAGTGCAAAAACCTTAGGCAAAGCGGTGATTATCATCTGTTTGTAAAGGATCATGCTGCTCATAACCTTAAAGGGCACACCGTAATAGTCAATAGTAACCTGCCTAGCGCCTCTGATACCGGGGTCTGTAACGGGCCCTATGATAGGCGCCAAGATTTCCGTGAACCCCTCATTTTTTAGGAAAACCCTTATTGAAGATATTATTTCGTCTTGAACCTTGAAGACATTGGCCAAACCGTTATTCCTTATTGTTAGGTACCTTCGTCTCAGATCTTCTGAAAAGTCTAGGGGGCTTTTCATGAGATGTTTAATTATTTACGTGACTATTAAATTTTTTATCTGAAATTGTGTAGTTCTCTCAGATAGATAACTATTTAAGCTTGAATTTCTGTAATTTTTACACATGGAAATCAGACTTGACGAGAAGGATTTAGCCATACTCTCTCTGCTGCAGGAAAATTGTCGCATGACAGCCAGGGAAATAGCCCAAGAAATAGGCTCGCCGATAACAACGGTTTTCGCAAAGATAAAACGAATGGAGCAGTTAGGAGTAATCAAGAAGTATAGGGCGGTTTTAGACCACAAAAAGCTTGATTTTGGCGTTACAGCCTTCATTTTGGCATCTTTCTCCTACAGAACAAACAGAGAGGAACCCCTATCCCAGAGGGCCATCGCCGAACAAATATCAAAGTTTCCAGAAGTCCAAGAAGTTCACATAATTTCTGGAGACTGGGATATACTAATAAAAGTTAAAGAGAAAGACGTTGACGCTGTAGGACGGTTCGTGGTGGATAAGCTTCGCACAGTTAAAGGAATAGAGAAAACCCTGACATGCATGGTTTTCGACACTTTGAAGGAGACAACAGTCATACCAATACCGTTAAAAAGGCTCAGAAAAGAGTAAAGGTAATTACGTCGAGCGGCAAACCAAACCAAAACGGAGGCTTACAAAAGTGAAGTATGATGTCATAGTAGTGGGCGCTGGAACAGCTGGCTGTTTAGCCGCGAAAACAGTGGCGGAAACCGGCTTAAAGGTCTGTTTGATTGAAAGAAAAAGCCGCAGAGAAATAGGCGAGAAAATTTGTGGAGATGCTTTAGGGGAACATCATTTAAAGGCTTTAGGCTTAAGCCCACCCCAGCACGGCGAACTTGAAAGACGAATCGAAGGCGTCAAAATTTACTCGCCTGACTTAGAAACTGTTTTCACGGTTAAGCATGAGGATTTTTCAGGCTATTTGTTGAATAGACGGCTCTTCGGACAGTGGCTTTTGAAGCTGGCCTTGGACGAAGGCGCAACACTCCACGATTGCACCCAATGTCTTGAACCCATAATCGAAAACGGTTATGTGGTTGGAGTTTCAGCCAGAAACGTGAAAACCGGCGAAAAAATTCGGTTTGAAGGCAAAGTAACCATAGATGCTAGTGGCTTCTTGGCGATTGTTAGGCGGAAACTCCCAAAGGGGATGATGATAGAAAACGAAGTTTCAAGGGAGGATGTGGAAGCCTGTTACAGGGAAATAAGGCAGCTTAAACAGGAGGCTGGAGAGAAAAGCCACTGCGAAATCTACTTAAACCAGAATGTTTCGCCCGGAGGCTACACTTGGCTCTTTTACAAAGGCAGCGCGAAAGTTAACGCTGGCTTAGGCGTCTGTATGCGAGGCAACTTTCCAAACCCAAAAAAACAATTTTACAAGCACGTTTTAACTCAGCCACTATTCGAAGGCTCGCTCTTGCTGGATGGCGGTGCATGGTACGACCCCACCAGGCGGCCGCTGGACAACATGGTTGGAAACGGCGTAATAATCACCGGAGACGCTGCGTGCCTTGTAAACCCGATTCACGGTGGCGGCATAGGGCCCTCCATGCTGAGCGGCTATTTAGCTGGAAAAACAATAGCCGAAGCCTTAGAGAAGGGTGACGTGAGCCAAAATGGTTTATGGCCATATAATGTTAGGTACATGGAGGATTATGGGACTAAGCAGGCTGGGCTTGACGTTTTCAGGCTTTTGCTTATAACATGCAAGAATGAAGATTTAAACTATGGCATGAAGTACCAGCTTTTAACTGAGGAGGATGTTTTAAAGGCGGGTTTGGGTGAGAGTTTCAGCCTAAAAATAACGGAGACAGCTAAGCGTGTTTTTAGGGGGATCAGGCGTATTGGTTTCCTAAACAGATTGAGGATTACTGTCAATCTTATGAACAAGGTTAAAGCCCATTACAGGAATTATCCGAAAACACCTAAAGAGTTTGAGAAGTGGCGCTTGAAAACTGAGGCATTATTTAACGAGGCTAGGTCAAAACTTTTAGAGTAGAAAAGGCATGCGAGTCGCGGTTCTAGCTACGGGCGGTAAGGATTCCACCCTTGCCCTATACAAGGTTTTGAAGGCTGGCTACGAAGTAAAATGTTTGGTAAGCATGGTTCCACTGCGGGAAGACAGTTGGATGTTCCATTACCCCAACATGCACTTGATGGACTTGTTTGCCGAAGCTGTGGGGTTGCCCCTTGTAAAGGGCGAAACAACTGGAGTGAAAGAAGTTGAAGTTGAGGATTTAAGGGAGATTGTTGCCAAGCTTGACGTGGAAGGCTTGGTTTGCGGAGCAATAGCGTCCACCTACCAGAAAACGAGGATAGAGCAAATCTGCAGGCAGTTAAACCTTGAATGTATAATGCCTCTTTGGCAGCAGAACCCCCATAAAATTTTGAGGGAGATTTTAGACTTAAACTTTGAAGTTGTTATTACTGGCGTTTACGCTTACGGATTTTCCAAAGAATGGCTAGGACGAAAAATTGACGCGGAAGCTGTTGAGGCTTTAGTTGACTTAAACAGGCTGTTCGGTGTTTCGCTGGTAGGCGAGGGCGGCGAATATGAAACCTTGGTGCTTGACGCCGCCTTCTTTAGGAAAAGGCTGAAAATTGTTGAGGCGGAGACTGTCTGGAAAGGTCAAAGTGGATATTTGCTTGTTAAAAGGGCTTTGCTTGAGGATAAGCCGAAATAGTGGTTTGCTCTTTTGGAAAAGTTTATTTTGTTGGCTTGTGAATCATTGAAAGCCGAACGGCGGACAAAAGTCCGCTGGGATGTAACCGCATGGTTGAACCGTAAACTGTGCGAGGTGAAAAAATGGCGTATAAATATATTGCGGAGGCTTGGAAAAATCCGGACGAATCGTATGTTGAGGAGTTGATGCGGCAAAGGCTTGTGGAGTGGCGAAAGCAGCCCACAGTGATCCGCATAGACAAGCCGACACGCTTGGATAGAGCAAGAGCGCTTGGCTACAAGGCTAAACAAGGCTTTATAGTGGTTCGTGTTCGTGTGCGGCGTGGTGGTTTACGAAAACAGCGTCCGAGGTCTGGTAGGAGACCAAAACGGATGGGAGTTAGAAAATACAAGCCCGCCAAAAGTTTGAGGCTTATTGCTGAAGAGCGGGCTGCGAGAAAGTTTCCAAACCTTGAAGTCTTAAACTCCTATTGGGTAGGTGAGGACGGACGCTGCAAGTGGTTTGAAGTCATAATGGTGGACCCAAACCATCCAGCCATAAAGTCGGATAAGGACATAAACTGGATATGCGAGAAACAGCACAAAGGACGAGTTTTCAGAGGACTGACAAGCGCGGGCAAAAAGGTTAGGGGACTGCGAAAGAAAGGTCGAGGAGCGGAAAAAGTCAGACCAAGCAAGAAAGCCGCCACCAAGGAGTAGCCTTTCATGGAAGCCCTAAAGCCGCTGGTTTTCAAAAAAGGCGGAAAACAACGCCTTGGAAAAGGTTTCAGTCTAAACGAGCTGAAAAAGGCGGGATTAAACCCGAAAAAGGCTCTGAAGCTTGGAATACCGATAGACGTTAGAAGAAGAACGGCGCATGAGGAAAACGTTGAAAAACTTAAGAGGCTTTTGGAAGCAAAACAGCAAGAGGAAACCCAAAAACAAAAGTCTAAGCCGGAGGAGAAACCAGAAAAAGCCAAGCGGAAAACTGAGGAAGAGAGGAAGGAGAAAACTAAAAGAGGCAAGAGGGAAAAGAGTAAGGCGTGATGAGCCGTTTTGTCTTCTAAAACGCCAGTGGCTTACGTTGAAATAAGGGTGTTCGCCCACGCCACAGAAGACGAAGCGAAAGTTCTAACAGCCGTGCGGAACACGCTTCCATCGCATGTTGCTGAAAACCTAGCCTTCAAACGTTCAAACTTGGCTGGACACCATGGAAACCCCATTGTGCTTTTCGAAGCGAAAATAAGGGACAGAGAACAAGCAAAGGCTTTCCTGCAAAAGTTGGCTTCATCGCTCAGCAGCCTAGACAAGGAAACTTTAGCCAACGAGATTGAACAACACATTGAAAAAGGATGCTTATACCTGAGGCTGGATAAACAGTCTGCCTACTTAAACGAGATTAAACTTTGCACAACAGACCCCATACATCTCCGCATCCATTTTAGAAAAGCGAACTCAAAGGAAATAGTAAGTTTTTGCCGAGAGATCGGGATAATCCCATGAAACGCCGTTTCGCCGACCTCCATTTACAGCCAAACCTAAGCGACACTCAACAGACAAAAAGCATGATAGCGAAGGCTTCGGAGCTTGGCTACCGTTTAGTGGCTGTGCCACTTCCCATAGCCGCCATGGATTCCTTCGCTAAAAAGCTGGCGGCGGCATGCCAAGAAAACAAGCTGGATTTCGCCTTCCGCCTTGACTTGAAGCCCAAAACATCTAAAGAACTCTTGCAGCAGCTGAGAAAGTTTAGGAGAAAGGCGGAAGTTATCGCTGTTGTCTGCGAGTCTAAAGAGGTGGCACGGCAAGCCGCAAAAGACCACCGAGTGGACCTCCTAAACTTCCCGGCAATAGACCCCCACAGAAGATTTTTTGATAAGGCAGAAGCAGAACTAGCCTCCAGCAGCGTCGCCGCCCTCGAAATCGACATAAAACCGCTTCTAACACTGAAGGGTTCCGCAAGAATTAGGCTTTTAGCAGCCCTGCGTAGGGAGACGGCTATAGCCAAAGACTACCATGTGCCAATTGTAGTTTCAAGCGGAGCCACAAGCCCGTTGCACATGCGAAAACCGCTGGAGATGGCGGCATTAACATCACTTTTTGACTTAGACAAGCCAACGGCTTTAAGCACAGTTTCAAAGACACCGCTCACAATTGTCAAGAGGAACCGGGAAAAGTTAAGCCCAAACTTTGTGGCGCCGGGCATCCGCATAATACGCAAGGGAAGCGACTGCCAATGAAAGCCAAAATTAGACGCAGATACCTAGCGTTAGAAATCGACTCCAAAGAAAAAATCGGACAGAAAGAATTAATGGACGCTATTTGGGACGCCGTGTTAAGGCTTTACGGCGAATACGGCGCAAGCAAAACAAGCCTTGCATTAATCGAACACAATGCGGAGAAAAATCTTGCCATA
>JAWBXD010000036.1:0-6147 GCA_038868055.1 Bathyarchaeia archaeon | reverse complement strand
AGCTTCTGCCACCGCATATCAGTTATCCGCTGGATCTCATCTATCAGCTTCTCATATTTCGGTGTGAACAAGTGTCTAAAACGTCCTTGCACTGCCAAATATTCTTTTACCGGCTTTTTCTTTTGAGGTGCCATGGCAATGACTTTGCTAGGCGCTGAAAGCTGATATTCGCCATTTATGCATTCCCATAACGGGAAAACACATGTCTCCACCGCCAAACGGGAAAGCTCTATGGACTTTGATGGGTCGCTTCTCCAGCCGCGGGGACAAGGCGCGAAAACATGCAAGAAAGCTGGACCTTCAACTTCCAAGCCTTTACGCACCTTTATTATTAAGTCCCGCCAATAGTATGGCGAAGCTGTAGCCACGTATGGAATTTCGTGAGCCACCATGATGTCGGCTATGGGCTTTTTGGGTTCAAGCTTGCCAGGTATAACCTCGCCTGCTGGCGATGTGGTTGTGGAAGCGCCTAATGGTGTGCCTCCGCTTCGCTGAATGCCCGTGTTCATATACGCCTCATTATCGTAAAGCACAAACAAGAAGTCGTGGCCCCTTTCAACGGCGCCGGATAGGGCCTGTATGCCTATGTCGTAGGTGCCTCCGTCCCCGGCTATAGCTATGACGTCCACATGCTCGTCTTTTATTTTGCCCCTTTTCCTCAGCACTTTGATGGCGGCTTCTATACCGGAAGCGTTGGCGGCGGCGTTTTCAAAGGCTGTGTGAAGCCAGGGCACCGCCCAAGAAGTGTAGGGGTAAATGGTTGAAACCACCTCCATACAGCCTGTAGCCATAGTCACAATGGTGGGGCCTCTAGTAGCCTTCAGAATAAGCCTCATAACCGTCGCTGGAGCGCAGCCCGCACAGGCACGGTGTCCAGACATAAATAAGTCTGGTTTTTCAACTATGTCCTTCGCGGTGAACTTCCATTCTTCACTTTGCATTTTCTCCTATTCACCTCCTACTCCCTTAAACCGACATACTTTATCGGGGTTTCAACAAGTCCCTTCTGCAAAATCTCTTGGAGGTCTTTGTAGATGGCGCGGATCTGCACGGGGCTTGTGTCTCTCCCGCCAAGTCCATAAATGTAGTTAACAACGAACGGCCGCTTGTCAGAATCGTATAGCGCGTGGCGGACTTCGTGAAAGACTGCGCCGCCGTGTCCTCCGAAGCTCATGCTTCTGTCCATGACAGCTACCGCCTTAACATTTTCTAAGGCTTTTCTGATGCCTTCCACTGGCAGCGGTCTAAAGGCGCGTATTCTTAACAGTCCAGCCTTAACACCTTCAGCTCGTAGTTCGTCAACAACTGCTTTAACGGTGCCAGCTGTTGAGCCTAGACAGACTGTGGCTATTTCTGCATCCTCAAGATGGTAGGGGTCAAGCAGTCCGTCGCCGTAGCTTCTTCCACTTATTTTGGCATATTCGTCGTGCACCTGCTTAATGACTTCAAGCGCCTTTTTCATGGCTTCCTCTTGCTGGCGTTTAAACTCAAAATAGTAGTTTGGGAAAGCCAACGGACCAAGAGTCATGGGACTGTGGGGGTCAAGCCTTAAAGGTGCAAGCTTTCCCTCGTGGGTCAACACCTTTGGAAACTGGCGGACACCCACAAACTTTTTGACAACATCATCTGGCAGAACATTCACATTCTCCATCGAATGGCTTAACTGGAAGCCGTCAAGGCAGACCATAGCGGGCAACAAAACTTCGGGGTGTTCAGCTATCCGGAAAGCCTGAATAACCGAATCGTAAACTTCCTGCGCGTTTTCAGCATAAATCTGAATCCAACCGCTGTCCCTCTGCGCCATGGTGTCAGACTGGTCGCCGTGAATGTTTATGGGTGCAGACAAAGCCCTGTTGGCGATAGCCATAACCACTGGCGCGCGGCATCCAGAAGTCACAAAGAGCATTTCATGCATGAGGGCTAAACCGGCAGAGGCAGAAGCCGTAAAAGCTCTCGCGCCGGTTAACGATGCAGCTAAACAGGCGGTTAATGCGCTGTGCTCCGACTCCGTGCAAACGAAGGCTGTTTCAACCTCGCCGTTAGCCACGTACTCGCTGAACCTTTCAACGATGATTGTCTGAGGAGTTATGGGGTAGGCAGCCACAACATCCACGTCGCACTGTTTAACAGCGTATGCCACAGCCTCGTCGCCGTTTAAAGCCAAAACTTTCTGCTCCACAACACTTTTCATAAATGCAGTCCCTCCATTATTCAAGCTTCATTTCAATCGCCTTCACAGGACACTCGTTGGCGCAAACTCCACAGCCCTTGCAATAGTTGTAGTCGAATTCAATGTCGTTTTTGTCAGCCCTCCAGCGGATAGCGCCATCTGGACAGAAAAGAGCGCACACCAAACAATGGGTGCACTTCGCCAAGTCTCTAACAGGCTTAAAGGTTTTCCAGTCGCCTGTTAGAAATTCGGTGCTTGGTTTCCAGCAAACCGCAGCAATGGAAATTTCCTTCCAACCCTTCTCTCTTTCCTTGGATTTCATGTCGAACGAACCTCCTTATAGGCTTGGTCTACAACTGCAAAGTTTCTCTCAGCTACATCAGCCCTGAAACGTTCTTTAATAGTTCTCTTTATGCTTTCTAGGCTGACAACTTCGGTGGCGCGGGCAACAGCCCCCAACATGGCGGTGCTTGTTATTGGTGCACCCAAAATTTTTATAGCTATTTCAGTGGCTGGAACCGTCCAAACCTCAATCTTGTCGTTGCCAAGTGCATGCTTGACTTCCGCGGGGCTCTCCCTTGAATTGATTATGAGCTTCCCGTTTTCATTCATGCCCTCAGTTACGGGCACCGTTTTTAGCAATGTTGAATCCAAAACTACAACCACATCCGGATTGTAAACTGCACAGTGAATTTTAACGGGCTCAATGCTTATTCTGGTGAAAGCAGAAACAGGTGCCCCCATTCTTTCGGGGCCAAACTCTGGAAAGGACTGAATGTATTTGCCTTCATAGACAGCTGCTCTTGCAAGAAGTTCGCTGGCCGTCCACGCTCCCTGACCGCCCCGACCATGCCACCTAAATTCGATAACTTTTTTCAAGGCATATTTCTCCGTTAGACTTTCACAAAATTGTGAACCCTTTAATATACATTTTTCTGAACAGAAGCGTTGAAGCACAAATAATGTTTGGAAGCTTTTCATGGCTGCGAAATCAAGTCTTTTAGAACATCTTTGAGTGGAGCCTCAAGATAGCCTTTAATGCGATTTAGGAGTTCAATGCCGCTTTTTGTTGTCGAGTAATACTTTATACGTCGCCTTCCCTTTCTTGTCCATTTCCCACGTATAAGACCATTTTCTTCAAGCTCATAAAGCAGTGGGTAAACAACTCCGGAGTGAAAGCTCCATCCTGTTAGCCTTTCCAATTCTCTTGAAACACTGTAACCAGACATAGAGGTTTTGCTTAAAATCCACAGAATTAATATTCTGCTGAAGCCTCGAATCATGGTTTTCATGAGGCCCTTTTCCAGTTCAGCCATAGACAAGCCAGCCTGCAGCCAGCTTTGCTGGTTGTAGGGCTCTAACTAAGAACACGAATATAAATGCTCTTAATTTCCGTTAAATTGATATATCACAATTTAAACCATTCCTTTGAAGGTTTATGGTTAAAATAAGCGACAGTTTCTTACGTGGCCTCGAAAAGCCAATAATTCTTTGGCTACTGTTTCATAAGCCTAGACACGGATATGAACTAATAACCGAGTTCAAAAAATTAACTGGAAGAAAACTCAAACCCAGCATAGTCTACCCTTTTTTACATCGACTTGAAAGGGAAGGTTTCGCAAACGGCCGCTGGCTTGTTAAAGGCAAAAGAAAAATAAAACATTACGTGTTAACGAAAAACGGCGAAGAACTCTTCAAAAGGATAAAGGAGACATTTGCAAAACCCGTTAGAGAGTTTTTCCAAGAAATAATCGGTGAAGCCTCGGGCGGGATTTGAACCCGCGACCACCGCCTTACCAAGGCGGTGCTCCACCAGGCTGAGCTACCGAGGCATGAGAGGCGCACTGACAAGACATATGTGCAGGAGGTTTTTAAAGGATTTTGTGACAAATGGTTTATTATTCTGAACAATTTAATGCAGAAAATGGGAGAGCATCAAGCCGCTTGCGGGGGTCGCCAAGCCTGGTCAAAGGCGCAAGGCTTAGGACCTTGTCCCGTAGGGGTTCGTGGGTTCAAATCCCACCCCCCGCACCAAAATAGGGAAGTTGCATGTGAGATGCAGTGAGGCCTTCGTAGGTTTTGTTGTGCGAGCGGTTCGGCTTCGGCTGTTTAAACATGCTTAGGGCCATGGGGTTTATGTCACCGACGAGAATTAGGTGCCCGTGGAGTACTTGCTACTAGAGGCCTTGAAAAAGGTTAGGGATAAGGCGCTCCGTCAGGAAATTGAAGCAGCACTTAAAGTTAAAACTTGAAAAATAGGGGTTGTAAAAAGGTGGGGGTAGGGTGGAGTAGGGGGTTAGCCTAAGTCGACGAAAGAGTTTTTAGGCATGCCACCGGGTGCCGTGCGGACAACCGTTAATGCAGCGCCCTTGGCTGTTCTAACCTCAACCTTTATGGTTCGGTAGTCGGCGACTTTGTCTGTGCCTAGGTTAATTATCAGGAATGCTTTTTCATTAGATTCTAAGACCCTATCGTCATCACCGTTGTAGAGGGCAAACATTGCACCTTGACTCTGGATTCCGCCGAAGTTTTCATTATCACTTAGTATAGTGTCCAGATCAATTTCATCTGTTTTGTTGGCGCCCTTGTATATGTTCAGCAAAGTATTGCTTGGAAGGTACACTGAAACTACCACCGCCGATGTGTTAAGGTCTATCGCCGACTTTCCAGTTGAAAGCTTCACTGGAATTATGAGAAATTGAATTTCACCGTTACTATCGGTTTTTCCTATGACCACGCCGTCCAGCTGTAGGGCGGTTGTCGACTCTTCCAAGCCCGTTTGCATTGTTTCTTTGGTTTTCTGCGTTGTGTAGAAGCCCATGTTAATGACCACATAGCTTAAAGCCGCAGCAATGATAATGAAGGCTATTAGGACGATAGCTGCCTCAACACCCACGATGGCGCGCTTGTTCCTAAACAGTTTCTTTAACACCATTTTTTCACCATCCTGTTTGCCTCACTAGCCTAGGTCGATGAACGAGCCTTCTTTGAGGCCGCCGGGTGCTGTGCGGACAACCGTTAACGCGGCGCCCTTGGCTGCTCTGACCTCAATCTTTATGGTTTCGTATTCTCCAAGCATGTATTTCGTGTCTGTTGAATTTAATCGAATCACCAGGAATGCTTTTTCGTTCGCTTCTAACACTGTGTCTCCGTCGCCATTGTATATTGCAAACTTGGCGTTGTTATTGGCTAAATTAAGAGCAGTGATCAAAGTATTCCAATTACTGCTTGTTGCCGATACTGCGCCCTTGTATATGTTCATTAATGTGGCACGTGGAAGGTACACCGAAACTACTACGGAGTTTTCGCCGAGGTCCACTGCGCCTTTGCCTGAGGAAAGTTTGACTGGGACGAGGATGTAGAGGATATGCGGTGACGTATCATTTGTTTTTGCTGTGACCACACCGTCCAGCTGTAGGGCGGTTGTCGACTCTTCTAGGCCAGCCTCCATGGTTTCTTTAGTCTTTTGGGTTGTGTAGAAGCCCATGTTAATGACCACATAGCTTAAAGCCGCAGCAATGATGATGAAAGCTATTAGGACTATTGCCGCTTCAACACCTACGATACCTTTCCTATTCTTAAACAGTTTTTTGGCGGGCAATTTTTCGGCGAACATCCTAGCCAGCCACCGTTACCCAGCCTAATGGCAATGATTCGGGCACGAAGAACTCAACCGTGAGTGGCGAAGACTTTTCAGGTCTGACTTCAACGATTACATGAGTTCTCGAAGATGCCGGGGTGGACAAGTATATGACTAGATAGCCTTTTTCAGCAGAGTCTAAAGCGTCGTCGCCGTTGCTATTTTGTATGAAAAGTTTAGCCTTACCTTGAGAAACGTTTCCAACGAGGTCGCTAAAAGAGCACTCATATATCTCTTTAACAATCCAGTTTCCTCCGGTTTCGTTGTAGAATCCAACTTTGTGGGCCACGCCCTCGTATATGTTTGGCCAAGCCTCTTCGCCAATCTTTATGGTTAC
>JAWBXD010000035.1:0-6196 GCA_038868055.1 Bathyarchaeia archaeon | reverse complement strand
AATATGCATGGGCGATAGAGGTGCAGCTCTTGAAGAAGCCAACAAAATCCTAGAAGAATATAGACGAACCATTAACGAATATCTTAAATGGATTATGGAGAAACCTGGACGCTTAAAGGAGTTGGAGAACATTTATGTTGTTTACGGCGAAGATCATATAGACGACAAAATAGTTGGCGCCGTATCCTCAATCCTTTCAACTTCGTTGCCAAACCTGGAAAAACCGCTAATTGCATATGCAGATGTTAAGGAAGAAGGGTTAGTGAAAGTTTCCGCAAGAACTGTGGACGCTGTGGTTGCGAAGGGTGTCAACCTTGGAGAGATAATGCAGATAGCCGCCGAAAAATGTTTAGGGAAGGGTGGGGGTCACAACGTGGCAGCTGGAGCGCAGGTACCCATCGAAAATGTGGAAGTTTTCATCAAACTGGTCAACGAACTTGTTGGAAAGCGTTTAGCTGGTGAAAAAATTGGAGGCTGAAATTACAATAGTCTATGAAGATGAAAGTAAAGCTCAAGCAGTTGTGGAGGCTGTTTCTCCAGACAACTTCAAGGTGCCGACTGGGCTGTATGTGAAAACTGAGAGAAGAGACAACGGTGTTTGGACGTACATAAAATGTGATAGGGGACTTCAAACGTTCATCGCAACGATTGACGATTTGCTTTTTACCATATCCACGGCGGAGAAGATCTTAAATACTGCGCGGAAACTTGAATAGGAACGTGTGCGCTTCTGTAATAGGCTGAAAAAGGCAGGCAGCGAAGAGAATGTTGGACATAAAACTCATCAGAGAAAAACCTGAATTCGTTAGGGAAAACCTTGCAAGAAGGGGGGACTCGGAATACCTCAAAATGTTGGACGAACTTATTGAATGTGACAAGCTTTGGCGTCAAAATTTAACCAAGCTCAATGAGCTGCGCCGAGAAAGGAACCGAATAACTGCTGAAATAGCGTCCTTGAAGAAGAAGGGCGAAGACATTGCAGCTGTTGTTTCGAGGGCTAAGGTGGTTGATGAGGAAATCACCAAGCTGGAGAAGCTTGTAGCTGAGTATGAGGAGAAAGTGCGCAACTATCTTATGATGCTTCCAAACCTCCTCCACGAGTCTGTCCCAGTAGGCAGAGATGAAAACGACAACGTTGTTGTCAGAATATGGGGAAAGCCGCCTAAATTCAGCTTTCCGCCGAAAGACCATATAGAGTTAGGCTTGAGCCTAGACATAATGGATGTTGAAAGGGCTGGAAAAATCGCCGGATCCAGATTTTTCTATTTGAAAAATGAAGGCGTTTTATTGGACATGGCTTTAATGAACTTCGCCTTGGAAGAAATGGTTAAGAAGGGTTATACGCCCATAGAGCCTCCCTTTCTTATGAGGCGTAAACCTTACGAGGGCGTTATAGCTCTTAGCGACTTTGAAAGCGACCTATACAAAGTTGAAGGCGAAGATTTGTATTTGATTGCGACTTCGGAGCACCCCATGGCAGCCATGTTTATGGATGAAATTTTGAACGCCGAAAAACTCCCAGTAAAATTTGTTGGAATAAGCACAAACTTTAGAAAGGAGGCTGGCGCCCATGGAAAAGACACACGGGGGATTTTCCGCACCCACCAGTTCAACAAGGTTGAACAGTTCGTTTTCTGCAAACCGGAAGATTCATGGAAGATCCACGAAGAGCTTTTAAAGAACGCCGAGGAACTCGTGCAGAAGCTTGGCTTGCCATATCGGGTTGTTAACGTTTGCACCGGCGACATTGGTAAGGTTGCCGCCAAAAAATACGACATAGAAGCATGGATGCCGGCGCAAAATGCCTATCGAGAAATCATCTCATGCAGCAACTGCACCGACTACCAAGCGAGAAGGCTTAACATTCGCTACCGGGAAAGGGAAGGAGAACCGCCAAAAGGCTTCGTGCACACCTTAAACTCCACAGCGTTAGCCACCGGAAGAACAATTGTGGCTATATTGGAGAACTACCAGCAGGAGGATGGCTCAGTGGTTATACCGGAAGTTTTAAGAAAATACATGATGGGCATGGAAAGAATCTCCCCGAAAAAGTAAAGTTTAATATCCTACAATGAAACTTTCTTCGCCTAATTGGGAGGGCTATTGTGTCTGCCAAAAAAGTTCGGGACAAGTGGCGCACCAAAGCATGGTACACTGTGCTGGCGCCATCGTATTTTGGAAACGCGGAGCTTGGCTCAATCCCAGCAGATGAACCGACGAAACTGCTTGGAAGGGTTATCGAGGCAACCCTTTACGACATTACTGGAGATTTTGCCCACCAATACGTGAAAATCTACTTCCAAATAATAAACATTGAAGGAAAAACAGCCCATACAGTGTTCAAGGGACACGAATATTCAAGGGATTATCTGCGAAGTCTCATACGCAGGAGAACAACAAAAGTTGACGGCATATTCAACGTAACAACAAAAGATGGGTATAGGCTTAGAGTCGCCGCGTGTGCTTTCACCCTTTCAAGAATTAAAACTTCGCAGGAAACAGCCATCCGCAAAATAATGGCGAAAATTGTTGAAGAAAAAAGTAAAGCCTTGACGCTGGACCAGTTCGCCCAAGAAATGGTGCTAGGAAAAATTGCCTCAGACATTTACAACGAAGCCAAAAAAATTGTTCCACTGCGACACGTTGGTGTTAGAAAATCGAAACTTCTAACGCCGGTAGTTCAACTGCAAGCGCAAGCACCATTGCCAGAAGCTGAACAAAGTTAGCCTTTAACAAGCTTTCTGCCATATTCGTAGCCAATTTCAAAAGCTTTTAGGTTTAATTCCTCGGTTCCCTTTGGGACGTTTGCTTTGATTGACTCTTCTAAGGCTTCCTTATCCACTATTCCGGTTATTGCTGCGAATGCTCCAAGCATAACCACGTTTGCAACGATTCTTCTTCCAAGCTTCTCAGCCATTCTAGTAGCCGGAACCTTGAAAACTTTCACACCTTCAAGCATTTTCTCGCTAGGAATCATGTCTGGGTCAAGGATTATAATTCCACCTTTCTTAACGGTTTCTGCATACTCGTGGTAGGCGTGTTGCGACATCAAAACCAGAATGTCAGGCTCTGTGACCTTTGGAAAGTCTATCTCCTCATCAGAAATTATGACCTCTGATCTGCAGGCTCCCCCACGCGACTCCGGTCCGTAGGACTGAGTTTGCACGGCATGTTTTCCGCCGTAGATACATGCCGCCATGGCTGTCATAATGCCGGACTTTATTATTCCCTGTCCGCCGAAACCAGCAAAGCGTATCTCTATCCGCATGTTCTCACCTTCACCTTGATTCTTCCTTCATTAATTTAGCCATCTTCTCATAAAGCAACTGTTCATAAGTCGGCTTTTCAACATCTACAAATTCTCCAACAACTATTTTCTCCGGCGTTATTTCCGCCTTTGCAGGGTCTGAGAAATTCGCTATCACTGAGACTTTTCTAAACCACTCCATCATTTCAAGGCCCGTCCGCATTCGGTTGTGGCGTCCATAAATTTCTGGGCATGGTGACACAACCTCTATGAAAGAGAAACCTTTCCTTTGAAGCAACTTCTTTATTGATGCCGTTAGCATGCGCACGTGAAGCGTTGTCCACCTAGCCACATACGTGGCTCCAGAAGCCGCTGCCAAATGAACTAGGTTGAAGGGATGCTCTATATTGCCGTAAGGAGTTGTGGTTGTCAAGGCTTCCAGTGGAGTTGTTGGGCCGACTTGTCCACCAGTCATCCCATAGTTGAAGTTGTTGGCGCAAATCACTTTTATGCCAATGTTTCTTCTAGCTGCATGGATAAAGTGGTTTCCACCTATGGCGAATAAGTCGCCGTCGCCGCTTATAACGACCACTTCCAGTTCTGGTTTTGCAAGCTTAACTCCTGTGGCAAAGGCTATTGGACGCCCATGGGTTGTGTGAAACGAAGCCGCGTTTATGTATCCGGCCGCTCGCCCTATGCAGCCTATCCCTGAAACAACCACAAGCTTGTTCAGGTCTATTTGTAGCTCGTCCAAGGCGTGTACAAAAGCGTTTAAGATTATGCCATTTCCACAGCCAGAGCACCAAATATGAGGTATCATGGCAGCTCTCAGATACTTTACAAGCGGGTGCTCAACAGCCTCCATCATGAACCATGCCTCCTTATAGCTTCAAGAATTTCCAATGGCGTGTGGGGCTCCTCTCCAAGCTTCGGAAGGTGATAGGCAGGTGTCGTTTTCGCGGCCCTTTCAACTTCTCGCACCATCTGGCCGCAGTTCATTTCCGGCACGATTATGGCTTTTGCTTTTTCAGCAGCTCTAGCCACGTGTTTCTCTGGGAAAGGCCAGAGGGTAATCAAGCGGACAAGCCCTGCTTTTATGCCTTGCTCTCTGGCTTTTTTCACAGCACTCAGCGCTGCCCTTGCCACAATTCCATAGGCAACAACAACAACTTCTGCATCGTCTATCATCACCTCCTCAACGCGGACTATCTTGTCGGCGTTCTTTCTTATTTTGTCACAAAGCCTCTTAACGAGCCTCATTTGCACGTCTGAATCCTGCGTTCTCGGATAGCCGTGTTCATCGTGAGTTAAGCCAGTGGCATGAAAACGATAGCCCTCGCCGAAACACGCCATAGGCGGAACCAAGTCATTGTCGGGCATGAAAGGCGCATAATTACCCGGCGGAGTGTTAGGCTTTTTACGATTGACAATCTTAATCTCCTCAGCGGGAGGTATTACCACCTTCTCCCACATGTGAGCTACAACCTCGTCAGCCATCAGCAACGTTGGAACACGGTACATTTCAGCCAAATTAAAGGCTTCAATAGTTAAGTCAAACATCTCCTGAACAGATGAGGGTGACAAAGCTATGATTTCATAATCTCCATGAGAACCCCACTTAGCCTGCATGACATCCTGTTGCCCGGGAAGAGTTGGCTGTCCAGTGCTGGGCCCCCCACGCATAACATCCACGATCACGCATGGAGCCTCTGTCATAACCGCCAAACCGATGTTTTCCTGCATCAGGCTGAAGCCCGGCCCAGAGGTTGCCGTCATAGCTTTCAAGCCGGCGTAAGAGGCTCCTATAACCGCCGCTATAGAGGCGATTTCATCCTCCATTTGAATGTATATTCCGCCAACCTTCGGCATTCTGGCAGCTATGTGCTCAGCTATTTCGGTTGCTGGCGTTATTGGATACCCGGCGAAGAACCGGCATCCAGCAGCTATGGCGCCCTCGGCGCATGCAACGTCGCCGCTCATAAAGTGCACGCCTGTTAAGACAGCCCTTTTCTCCGCCATTTAACATCCATCCTTACACTGTTTCTCCTTAACGAAGATTGCAAAATCTGGACAAACGGCTGTACAAAAGCTACACAACACACAGCTTTTTTCATCAACAACTCTTGGAGGGTGAACTCCTCTGGCGTTAATTTCGTCGGATTCCTCTAAAACTTTTTTGGGGCAATAGTGGATGCAGAAACCGCAACCCTTACATTGGTCCTTTAATATGTAGATGTCAGCCTTCGGCCTTGATACTTTTTCAATGTCCAATGGGGTTCTCCAAAGTATCTCAGGCATTTCAAGCCCCTCCAGCTTTTGAAAAAACTTTTTTAGCACGCTCGATCTCCTCAGGGGTTACGCTTTCCACAATCTTTTGCATCTCGTAAATTTTTGAGGCGAATCTTTCCCCTTCAGCGGCTGAAGCCCATAAGAGCTGAAGCCTCTCTTTGTTCAACCCGTTTTGTTCCATTTTCTTCCATAAGCGTTCCACCCGCCTTTGAGTGTGATAATTGGCGTTGATGTAGTGGCAGTCTCCTGGGTGGCAGCCAGCCACGAGAACTGCGGCGGCTCCTCTTGCAAAGGCTCTCTCGACAAATTTGGGGGCTACCCTTCCAGAACACATAGTCCTTATTATCCGGACGCTTGGTGGATACTGCATTCTGCTGACCCCAGCGAAATCTGCGCCCGCATATGCACACCAGTTGCAACAAAAAGCGACAATTTTTTTGTCAGCTTCATATTCTGTAACGGCGTCTATTTGGGCTATTATCTGTTCATCGGTGAAATGATTCTGAGTTAACGCGTCGGATGGGCATTCTGCAGCGCATGTTCCGCAGCCTCCACATGCAGCCTCAACAATCTCGACGCGTTTAAGCTCCTTGTTAAGGGCTATAGCGTTGTATGGGCAAACTTTCGCGCAAAGCCCACAAGCCTTACACTTTTCCACAT
>JAWBXD010000034.1:0-6587 GCA_038868055.1 Bathyarchaeia archaeon | reverse complement strand
CATACGGACGGTAAAACATGTAAGAACTGTCCCCTTAGCTATGAAGAAGCGAGATTTAAGTTAAACTTAACATAACAAGGTTTAAAAAGTGCGTCTATTTACTAATAAATAGTGATGTGTATGAATGCCTTTGAAGAAGCTTTGCGAAACATAGACATTTTCTGTAAGGTATTGGCTAAGAAAATAATCGAAAGCGAGAAGGAAAATGGAAACCGCGCTATTGTGGAACCAATGGAGAAACTTCTCAGAAGAAAATATGTTGTGTATGAGGAAAATGCCAGTATCCATGAAATTAAGGGTTTTATCCCGCTACCTCATGTTGAAGAGCCTTTAATAGATGTTTTCGAAGAGGCTAATTACATTAAAGTTTTGATGCAGTGCCGGTGTAGAAGTCATAAAGTAAAAATTCGAAAGTACGAGGACTGTTTACAGATATGCCTAGATGACGAATGTTGGAAGCTAAACCTGCCCGTGGACCAGCTGCAGGTTGAAAACAGTGCCATAAAATGCAACAATAATGAGGTTTTGGAAGTAGAGATTCCAAAATTGAAAGCCTAACCATGTTTTAGCCGGTTTTGCGATTGTTGAGTGGCTTATAAAAGATTTGGGCGTCTTTGGAATGTAGCCCTTAGCCGATGAATATTCTTTCTGCGATTAGCCCCTGTAGGCCTGAGCTTGACGTTATATTCTCTGAAGAAACCATGTTTGACAGCTCTAAGCCTAGGGCCTCTTCACGCGCATGTCTGGCATATAGCTTAACGATATATTTTTCCTCATATGTTTTGGTAAGTATTATATATGTGTGATGTAACTGAGACTTAGCATAAAAGAGGGATGTCGGGTGAAATTTGAAAAAAAGTATGCTTGGTTGCCTTTGATCTCTATAGTTTCAGCAATTTCGTCTTACTTCATCAACCACGATCTGGGCCAGGGTCCAGTCATAGCGGCATCAATTGTAGGTTTGGTGGCTGGTTTATTCTTTAAGGAGCCACTGTATGCTGTAACGAGTTACAGCGCCGCCTTTATGGGAATGTCTTCTAAGGCTGTCATTCCAGAGTGGTACTATTTTGTTTTAATAGGGATAATACATTCTTTGGTGGTCATAGCACTCCTTAACGTGTTTGTTGGTTGGGGTGGCAAAGCTGGGACAATGGGTTTCATCGCGTTAAATATCGGCATAATTATACTCTACGCCATACATCCTGTAGATTATTACACGGGCGACCCTATAGCTAAAATAGCATCATACCCAATAGACCTGTGGATAACTGGAGTGCTTGTAGGCGTTGTAGGAATAATGTTAACAATTCTCGTACGAGAAAAGGCTATTGGCGGACCCAAGGGAAACGACGCTGTTGTCGGCTCGGCAATTGTAGCATTGTTAGGTGGAATAATTGCTCCTCAACTTGCCAAAGCGCCCTTCAACTACGCAAATGCCACCTACTTTGCAGCAATAATTGCCTCTGGAACATATGCGGGAATGGCTTCTCGGAAGGTTTTGCCAAAGCTCTATGACTACCTGATAGTCGGCATAATAGTTGGCATCCTAAATCTCCTTCTATGGTCAATATTCCCCGGTTTTGGTGGAAGACTTGGGACAATAGGTTTAATATCATGTGCCATCTGGATGGCTTTGATTAAAATGCGAAAGTCTCCAGCAACAAGCCAATCATAACCCCCATATTTTTATTTCTTTTCAATTCTCCATTGAAAAATTTCACTTTAAGGGAAAAATTAATAATGTAATCATGTTTTTAATTATACCCTAAATTTAAGTCAAAGGTGACGGAAATGCCAGTAAAAATACAGTATAAGGCAAAAGGTAAACTTCTTGAAAAATATCCTAAAATTGAGATATGCTTGCAATGCAACACATGCGCCATCGTAGATCCAGTAATATATGCCAATGGTTTTTCGCCAACAAACACTTTCATTAACAATGTGTTCAGCGCTGCTGAACCAGAGAAAAATCCGAATATATGGCTCTGCGTTTCATGTCATAAATGTGAGGAAATTTGTCCATACGAGGTTAAGCCAATCGAAGTTATTGAAGCATTAAAGGCGGAGGCGTTCGAAAAGGGGTATGCCCCAGAGGCTGTCCGAGAGGAAATAAAGCAGGTTCTGACAACTGGTTATGCCTTTCCGATAAGTACCTACATGAATAGGGTTCGAGGCAGCTTTGGACTTAAGGCACTCGCAGAGAGAAACGTTGGCGATCTTGACAAGATTGCTACAAAAACAGGGCTTAAGACAAAGGTGGTTGGAGCGAAATGAGTGGAAAATACGCCTTCTTTAAAGGCTGCTTCGTCCCAGTGAGACTCCCATGGGTGGAGAAGGCAACGTACAGGACGCTTGGAAACTTAGGCATATCTCTTGTTGACCTTGATGAATTCACATGCTGTCCGGAACCAGTAGGCGTGGGGATAGTGGATAACCTAACTTGGCTTGCAATCGCGGCTAGAAACCTTGCCATCGCAGAAGAGCGGAACCTTGACATAATGACCGTGTGCAACGGATGCACTTACACGCTTCGAAACACCATCCACAAACTAAATGAGGATAAAGAGCTAAAGGACAAAGTAAACGATATCATCGCTGACACAGGGCACTCTTATAAAGGTAACGTGAAGGTGTATCACTTCATTGAAGTGTTAAGGGATGATGTGGGGATTAAGAAGCTAAAAAACAGTGTTAAACGTCCACTCTCAGGGCTAACCATAGCAACCCACACAGGCTGCCACATCTTAAGTCCAAAGGAAGTTATGAAGTTTGATAACCCGTTTGATCCGACAACTTTAGATGAGTTTGTAGCCGCCTTAGGAGCTACACCGGCAGATTATGATATGAAAACCTTGTGCTGTGGATGGGCTCTTATGACTTATGGTGCACGCGAAGGCGCGTACAGACTTTTAGGCGACAAGCTTGGCAACATTAAAGATTCCGGAGCCGACTGCCTGACTGTGATTTGTCCGCAATGCTTCTACCAGTTTGACATGGGGCAGTTTATGGCTTCGCGAAAAGATATACCCCAATACAATTTGCCAGTGTTCTTTTTCCTGCAATTGCTGGATTTGGCCATGGGCGCCAGTCTGGAGGAAGTAGGTTACACATATCATAAAATCCAAAACTTGAATGTTGTGAATAAGCTTAAGCGGGGGTGAGGTGAAATGGAAAAAGTCAGAACCGTATGCCCATATTGTGGCTCGGGTTGCACGCTTTACCTCAAAGTTCGTAACGGGAAAGTTGTTGGCGTGTTACCAGATGAAAAAGGCCCAGGACAGGGAAGACTCTGCATTAAAGGTTGGAGTGCCCATGAATTTATACATCACCCAGACCGCTTAACCAAACCGTTAATACGCGACAAAAATGGAAAATTCAGGGAAACCGATTGGAATACGGCTCTCTCATTGGTGGCTGAAAAGCTTTTAGAGATTAAGAAAAAATATGGACCTGATGCTATAGGTGTTTTCGGCTCAGCTAAAGCCACTAACGAAGAAAACTTCTTAATCATGAAGTTTGCGAGGGCTGTTATCGGAACTAATAATGTTGACCATTGTGCCCGTCTATGCCACGCGAGCACTGTAGTAGGTTTAGCGTCGGTGTTCGGCAGCGGCGCCATGACCAATTCAATAGACGAAATAGAAAATGCTGACGTCATTTTTGTGATAGGCTCTAACACAACCGAACAGCACCCGTTAATCTCGACCAGAATACTAAGGGCTGTCCGCCGGGGAAGCAAGTTAATAGTTGCAGATCCAAGGTTCATAGATTTGGCACACTTTGCAACTATTTACATGAGCCAAAAGCCTGGAACCGACGTTGCGTTGCTAAACGGAATGATGAATGTCATAATATCTGAAAACTTGCACGATGAGGAATTCATAAAAACCAGAACTGAAAACTTTGAGGCTTTCAAAAAAGTTATTGAAAAGTACACACCCGAATACGTCGAGAAGATAACCACGATTCCAGCGGAAAAAATCAGAGAAGCTGCCCGCTTGTATGCAAAAGCTGAAAGGGCAACCATAATTTATTCAATGGGCATAACCCAACATACGACGGGTGTTGATAACGTTGTTTCAACAGCAAATCTTGCAATGTTAACCGGTAACGTGGGCAAAGAAAGCACAGGAGTAAACCCGCTTAGGGGTCAAAACAACGTCCAAGGAGCATGCGACGTTGGAGCCCTGCCAAACTTCTATTCTGGATATCAAAGAGTAGACGTGGAAGACGTTCGTAAAAAGTTCGAGGATGCATGGGGAGTCACGCTGCCTTCAAAGCCAGGCTTAACCATCGTTGAGATGATAAACGCTGCTGGAAACGGCATCAAAGCACTGTACATTATGGGCGAAAACCCGATGGTTTCTGATCCAGACATCAACCACGTGCGCGAACAATTGGAAAAACTCGACTTCTTAGTTGTACAAGACATATTTATGTCAGAAACAGCCGCACTGGCAGACGTTGTTCTTCCATCCGCGTGCTTTGCTGAAAAAGACGGAACATTCACCTCAACAGAACGCCGAGTGCAAAGAATCCGTAAGGCTGTGGATCCGCCAGGAGAAGCAAAGGCTGACTGGGAGATCATAATCGAGCTTTCAAAGCGGATGGGCTACAATATGAGCTATAGCTCGCCAAAAGAAGTCATGGATGAAATTGCGAAGCTAACTCCAATATATGGAGGAATATCATACGACCGCCTCGAAAAGGAAAGTTTGCAGTGGCCGTGCCCAACAAAAGACCATCCGGGAACCAAATTCCTCCATAAGGATAAATTCACCCGCGGACTAGGCCTATTCACTCCGGTAGAATATCAGCCTCCCGCTGAACAAACTGATGGTTTATATCCCTTTATTCTGACAACAGGCAGACAATTGCATCAATTCCACACGGGAACGATGACCCGTAGATCTCCAACGCTTGTAACGCAAGCCCCTGAAGGGTACATTGAAATTAATCCTATTGATGCTAGCAAGCTTGGGATAAGCAATGGCGAAAAAATAAAGGTGAAAAGCCGAAGAGGAGAAATCGAAATTAAGGCGAAAGTAACGGACAAGGTGCAGCCTGGAACCGTGTTCATACCATTCCACTATGCCGAAACCGCCGCAAATAAGTTAACCAATGCTGCGTTGGATCCCAAGGCTAAGATCCCAGAGCTTAAAGTATGCGCTGTAAGACTTGAAAAGCTATAAAATCTACTCTCTTTTTCTTTAATTACGCTTCATACACGCGTTTCTTGCGGCTCTTTTCCTCGATCCCAAACGCAACTACATTTAACAGGCATTTAAGGAGAATTACCCGCTTAAGACTAAGCATTTTCCTGCAATGTTTGCTGCGGTAGCATCATACCCTTTTAAGCCTTTGAAACATCTTCGTTTCCCAGACTTGATTCTCCTCTCTTAGGTTTAAGGTTTGGTATGCCTTTAACTGTGCCGCTTCTAGGCTCGCTCTAACAACATCGAGTATCCTTCTGCGGTTAAACTTTATGATTAATACCAATACAAGTTTAAAATGAAAGCTAAAAGGAAGTGTAAACAGAAGGGACGATTTCTAAAATTGGTGTGTGAAAACTAGCTACTTCTTATTCATCAAGTATTCGTGTATGGCCCTTGCGGCTCGTTTTCCAGCGCCCATGGCGCTTATAACAGTGGCCTCTCCGGTTACAATGTCTCCGCCTGCATAAACACCTTCAAGGCTCGTTTTGCCGTTTTCGTCTGTCACAATCGTACCCCATTTGGTTACCTCTAGGCCTTCAGTTGTAAGTTGGATTATTGGGTTAGGCGTTCGTCCGATGGCGATTATCACCGTGTCCACATTCATCAGAAATTCTGAGCCTTTAACAGGGACTGGTCTTCGCCTCCCAGACTCGTCTGGTGGTCCAAGCTCCATGCGGATGCACTCCATCTGTTTAACCCAACCTTTCTCATCACCGATAAACCGTGTGGGCGTAGATAGAAACTTGAAGAGTATTCCTTCCTCCTCAGCGTTTTCTATCTCCTCCTTCCTTGCGGGCAACTCATCCTTCGAGCGGCGGTAGACTATGCAGACTTCATCTGCACCTAAACGCAAAGCGGAGCGGGCAGCGTCCATGGCGACATTTCCCCCTCCGATGACCGCAACATGTTTGCCAACTCTTATGGGAGTGTCATAGGTTGGAAATGCGTAAGCTTTCATCAAGTTAACCCTTATCAAAAACTCATTGGCTGAGTAAATCCCGCCAAGGTTTTCTCCAGGCACCCCTAGGAACTGCGGCAAGCCGGCGCCTGTCCCGATAAAAACCGCGTCAAATCCTTTCTCTTTAAGTAGTTCAGGAATGGTGAAGCTTCTTCCAATAAGATAGCCAAGCTTAAATTCCACGCCCAGTTTTTTAATGTACTCAACTTCTGCTTGCACAATGCTTTTCGGCAGGCGAAACTCTGGAATTCCGTAAACAAGCACGCCGCCTGGAAGATGTAACGCTTCAAAAATTACGACTTCATGTCCGAGTTTAGCCAAGTCAGCTGCAGCGGTTAAACCTGCAGGCCCAGCGCCTATCACAGCCACTTTTTTCCCTGTTGGTGGAGCTTTCTCTGGAATCTCAAAGCCTT
>JAWBXD010000033.1:0-6757 GCA_038868055.1 Bathyarchaeia archaeon | reverse complement strand
CGCAGAGCATCAAAACCTCTTTGCCGTTCACAACGCATATGGGTTCGCATGCAGACTCCAAAACCTTAAGCTCCCAGTTGAGGTTTTCGCGGACAAGCCGCTCATACTCCTCGGCCAAATAGCGAGTAGGATGTCTCTCAACCATTCCTTTTCACCTCACTAAAGTCTAGTTTCGTGTTTTCATTATAACGTTTCCTATCAAAACTTTTGAAAAGCAAACTTTAAAGGCGGCCTTCTGCAAAGCGCTTTGAAAGCTTTTCAATCATGTCTTTAACCATGGCCGCCAAATCGTATTCGGGACGCCAGCCCCAGTCCTCGCGGGCTGCACTGTCATCTATGGTCATGGGCCACGAGTCGGCGATCTGCTGTCTAAAGTCTGGCTTGTATTCGCACACAAAATCGGGGATATGCTTCTTAATTTCCGCTGCAAGTTCAGCCGGTGAAAAACTCATGGCCGCTACGTTGTAGCTTGTGCGACACTTAATCCTTGATGGGTCTGCCTCCATAATCTTTAAGGCTGCGTTTATGCAGTCCGGCATGTACATCATTGGCAGAACGGTGTCAGCCCGCAAAAAACATGTGTACTTCTTGTGTTTGATGGCTTCGTAGAAAATTTCAACAGCGTAGTCTGTTGTACCTCCGCCCGGCGGCGTTTCACTGCTGATTATGCCTGGATAACGTACACTGCGCACGTCAACGCCGAAGCGATGGAAATAGTAGTTGCAGAGAAGTTCACCAGCAACCTTGCTCACGCCGTAAATGGTTTTTGGAATCAAAACCGTGTTTTGGGGCGTTTTAACACGGGGGGCTTCTGGACCGAAAACCGCTATGGAGCTTGGCCAAAAAACCCGTGTTAGCCTCTTTTCCCTAGCTATTTCCAACACGTTGTAGAGGCTTTCCATGTTTATTCTCCAAGCATTTTGGGGGTCTTTTTCGCCGGTGGCAGACAACACTGCGGCTAAATGGTAAATGGTGTCGATGTCATGTTCCTCCACAGCTTTTTCCAAGGCTTTCCTGTCAGTGGCGTCCAAAAACACGAAAGGCCCGGAGCTTACAAGCTTTTCGCTTGGCGTTCTTCGATGTCCAGCTGCAACGACGTTTTCGCCGCCAAACTTACCCCGCAAAACCAGTGTTAATTCTGAACCAATTTGTCCCGTGGCGCCTGTCACGAGAATTTTCTTCATGGTTTTTCTGTACAATCAGCTTTCCTCATTTTGTCGGAAATTGCTTCTCAATTATTTGTTGTATATAAGTGCTTTCAAGGCTGTGTTTATGAGTTCTTGAACTGAGTTTGGACTTTCGTCAATCCTTAAGTTGAGCAAAACCTTGGTTTTGTCCACCACTGTTATGGCGGCGGATTTTTCGCCTCGTTTGTCTCCGCCACTTTCGCCTCCGGCTTTAAGGGCTTCCAAAAGCTTTAACGCAAATTTTTCACGTGTTTTTTCAAAGCGGTCTGCCATGCTTTCGAGTACTTTGACACTTTTCAGCAAGTTGCCAAAAACTACATAGTTTTTGCCGACGAGTTCCCCACGTTCTTCTGGGGTTTCATTTCCTGTGAAAACCGCTTTTCTTCCAGCAAAGTCCATTATGGCAACTTGCCTCCTCTCCCTTTGAGGGTCGCGTGCCAGAAGCCTCTTTAGGGCTTGTTCCGGCGACAGGCCGCTAGCCAACAAACGCAGGCCTTCAGTTCCATAAGCCACATTTGTGTAGGCTTGGGTTGCAATAACGCCAACCCCAGGCATCGCGTGAGGCACCCTCGAGCCAACAGCCGTTGAGCCTGAAGCCACAGCAACACCCATAAGCTTACCATCGTCAGAAATCGCCAAAATAGAAAAAGTTCCGATTTCCATCATTAAACCTTCTAAATCCAGAACTGTTTATAGCTTACGCGGTAAACTTTTCAATAGAGGAACAAAAATGCGAATGGGCTTTATTGTCAACCCCATTGCTGGCATGGGTGGAAGAGTAGGTCTCAAGGGGACGGATGGCGTTTTAAGGGAGGCCATTGCACGGGGCGCAACGCCGGTGGCGCCTAAAAGGGCTGTTGAATTTCTTCAAGAGCTTAAAGAGGCCATTAATGTAAACTTGGTGGAAATTTTGACGTGTCCCGGAGTCATGGGCGAAATGGAAGCCAAAGAAGCAGGACTACCCATTCAAGTTTTGCCCATGAAAATTGGAGAAGAAACCATAGCCGAGGATACGAAGACTGCTGTTAAACTCTTGTGCGATTTAAAGGTGGACTTGATAGTTTTTGTGGGTGGGGATGGCACTGCCAAAGACGTTTTAGACGCGATGAAAGCGGTAAACGTTGAAGTGCCTGTTTTAGGAGTGCCCTCTGGCGTAAAAATGTATAGCGGTGTCTTCGCCGTGAACCCCTATGACGCCGCAGAGGTTGTTTTGGCTTTTGTGCGTGGAGAAGCAGAAACCGAGGAGTTTGAGGTCATGGATGCAGATGAATCAGCTATTCGAAGCGACGCCTTCGCTGTGAAGCTTTACGGCTATTTAAAGGGGCCTTTCCTTCCAATGCGGATTCAGGGAAGCAAACAGCTAAGCCCAGACACCGTGGACGAGAAAGAAAACCAAATAGCCATAGCAAGGTCCATAATTGAGGAGATGCAGCCCAATGCCGCATACATTCTTGGCCCGGGAACCACCGTGAAATGCATCGCGGATCTGCTGCATGTTCCTAAAACAGTGCTGGGCGTAGACATATACAAAGACGGCAAAGTGGTTCTCGACGTTGACGAGAAGAAAATCTTGGAAACAGTGGATGACTGGCGAAACACTTGGATAATTTTGTCGCCTATAGGTCGGCAGGGGATACTGCTTGGTAGGGGAAACCAGCAAATAAGTCCGGAAATCATAAAGCGCGTTGGAAAGCAACGCATAATTGTGGCAGCCACGAAGGGCAAGCTCCGCGATATTGAAGGCGGAGTTCTGAGGGTTGACACTGGCGACGCTGAAACGGACAAAATGCTCAAGGGCTACATTAAAGTGGTTACTGACTATCGGGAGTGGCGGCTCATGCGTGTTGAATAGCGGTGTTAGGCTCCAAACTTTTTAACTTTGCCAAGAAAGTTCATGAGAATTGGCATCAAATGTTTCCCCCGAAGCCTCCCCAGCCCCCCCTTGGCGCACGCTCTTTCGCTGAATTCGTCGACATCGTCGCCGCGGACATAGGGACCCATTATAGCTAGGGGTACGGGGTCTCCTTCATGGTTTCCTGTTGTGCATGAGGTTGTGTGGTCGGCTGTTAAAGTCACGTAGGTTTCGCCTAAATCCGCCTTGTTAAGTATGTAGGCAAGCATCTTGTCAACCTTCTCTATAACCTCAACCTTCTGTTTAGCATTTCCATCGTGACTGGCAACATCTGGAGCCTTAACATGCAACATGACAAAATCGTTGGTTTCTAAAGCTTGAACCGCCGCCTTAGCCTTCGCTATATAATCTGTCTGCACCGTTCCAGTGGCGCCCTCCACGTCCAGCAGCCGCATGCCAGCCGCCTTGCAGACACCGCGGATTAACGAATTTACAGCTACACAGGCGGCTTTCACGCCATAAAGCTCGCTTAAAGGCTTAATCTTCGGTATTGTGCCAGCCCCCCTAAATAGGATAAAGTTTGCCGGAGGCTGCCCGCGGGCGACTCTATTTTTGTTCACGGGGTGCGCTTCTAAAACTTCGTGGAATTTCCGTGCAAGCTCATTTAGAATTTCGGCTGTTAGTTTAGCTTCCAAGCTACTGTCCAGCGGTCTAATTTCTCTAACCTTCATCCCATCAGTTTCTGGGTCTGAATCACTTACTGCCGGCGACAGCTTTGGCCCTCGCAGCACAAGGGCAGCGCGGTGCTGAACCGTGTTTGTAAAGAAGAACTCCACATTATTTTTTGAAAGTTTAACTTTCTTTAAGCTTTCTGCAAGTTTTGATGCGTCGGCGTTAGCTATTCTGCCGGCTCTTCTATCTAAAACAGTTAAGTTTTCGTCAACTGTTGCAAAATTGCATCTAAAACAGATGTCGCCCTCTGCAACTTCCACACCCCACCCCAAAGCTTCAAAGGCCCCTCTCCCAGAGTAAACTTTCAAAACGTCGTAGCCTAACAATGCAAGCGTAGCCGTGTCGCTGCCAGGCGGGATTCCCGGCGCAATGGGGTCTATTATGCCGCAGACGCCGACAGTTGCCAAGTGGTTCATTGAAGGCTTGTTAGCAGCCTCAAGGGGGGTTTTCCAACCCAACTCTTTTAAGGGTCTGTCAGCCATTCCATCCGCAATTACGAGAAGAGCCCTCAACCTAATCACGCTTTAAGCGCTTAACATTTAATCATCAGCTGCATGCGGTTAAAACGCTTGCCGTTAATTTTGTTGCGGAGGAAACCTTAAATAACAAAGTTACATTTCTACTCGCGAGTGGTTTGAATGGGCGATCGTGTTCCACTTTGCTGAATTTTCTAGAAACAAGCCCACTTTAAATGTTGAAATCACGCTAGGATTATATTCAACATGCAAACAAAAGCTGGAGAGTGAATACCATGTCTGATCTAGGCGTCACTGTCAAAAAATCCGAAGACCTTTCAGAATGGTACACGCAAGTCATCTTAAAGTCTGGGCTGGCTGACTATGCCCCAGTTAAGGGCTGCATGGTTTTCAGAGAACTTTCTTACGCTATTTGGGAGAAAATCCAAGAAATCTTCAACGAAAAAATCAAGCGGACAGGACACAAAAACGTATATTTCCCCATGTTTATACCTGAAAGTTTCCTGAAAAAAGAGGCTGAACACTTCGCCGGATTCGAACCAGAAGTTGCTTGGGTCACAATCGGCGGAGACACACCCCTTGAGGAACGTCTCGCCATAAGACCGACGTCTGAGACAATAATCTACGCCACTTTCGCCAAGTGGATTAGAAGCTGGCGAGACCTCCCGATCAAAGTGAACCAATGGTGCAGCGTCGTAAGATGGGAAACGAAATCTACAAAACTGTTCCTGCGTACACGGGAATTTCTATGGCAGGAGGGACACACAGCCCACGCCACCAAAGAGGAAGCCGATCAAGAGGTTATGCTGATTCTAAACGAGTACAAGGACATAATGGAGAACTATTTGGCTATTCCGGTGCTTGTTGGACGGAAGTCTGAAAGCGAAAAGTTTGCGGGCGCCCTCTACACCACCACTTTGGAGGCTGTGATGCCCGACGGCAAAGCCCTGCAGATGGGCACCTCCCACAACCTTGGGCAAAACTTCTCAAAGGTTTTCGACATAAAATTCATCGGCGAAGACGAAAAAGAACACTATGTTTGGCAAACATCTTGGGGGATATCCACCCGCCTCATCGGCGCCATGGTTATGGTGCACGGCGACGACAAAGGCCTCATCATACCGCCCAAAGTGGCTCCAATACAGGCTGTAATCGTGCCAATACCCTACAAGACAGCGGATTCAAGCGCCATTTTCGCTAAAGCCCGTGAAATCTACGAAAAACTGGAAAAGGCTGGTATATCCACGGTTCTAGACGATAGAAGAGAGTATACCCCCGGCTGGAAGTTCAACGACTGGGAGCTTAAAGGCGTGCCTGTAAGGGTTGAAGTAGGTCCTAGAGACGTGGCGCAAGGACAAGCGACCTTGGCTAGAAGGGACACCTTTGAAAAAATTGTAGTTAAGGATGAAGAAGTCGTGGATGCTGTTAAGAGGCTGCTTGACGACATACAGTGCAGCCTGTTCAACAAAGCCAGGAAATTCCTCGAAGACCACATAACCACAGTAAAAAGCTACGAAGAATTCAAAGAAGTGTTACGAACCAAGGGAGGCTTTATTAAAGCTTCGTGGTGCGGCAGCCAAGAATGCGAACAGAAAATAAAGGAGGAAACAGGCGCGACCATTCGGCTGATTCCATTAGAGAAAGAGACGCCGATCTCTAACTGCGTATACTGTGGCGGCGAAGCGAAAGAACTTGTTTACTTCGCAAGGTCCTACTAGACCCTTTACTCCCATAATTTAACATGTTTACTTAGCTGTTTAGCAGCATCCTTCAGACCAAGTTTCTCAAGCGTGGTTTTTGTGGGTATGCCCCTTTCATCCCACCCTCTCTTCTTATAGTACATTTTCAGCATAACCTCATATTTCGCCCTGTCAAGTTTTGCGCCCTTTAAGGGGCCCTTGTTTAGCGGTTCGTTGAACCATCTTGCTGGAGGAAAATCCATTTCCGGGCTCCATTTTTCACCGTATTCCCTCACCCAAAATGCCCGCATCAACGTGTAAACCCTGTCTGCAATGGTGTACAGTTCATCCCAACCCATTTCAATTCCGGTTGCAGCGTGGAGGAATTTTGGATACCATTCAAGTTCGAAGCCAAGCTCAATCCATGGAAGCCTACAAACAGTGGCGCATTCAAAAAAGCCTCCTCGAATACGCTGAAACTCTATGACTTTGTCCACTTTCTCTTCGCTGTAACGTTCCCTTCCAGTTTTTACCTCCCAAGAAATTACCCAAGCGTCCTTGTGATGGGCTCCTATGGAGCTTGTGCCATAGGCCAAAGCCATAGCTGGAGCAGCGTGGCAGTCGTAGGCTGAAATCTCTAAGCCTTTCACGTGCATAGCCCAGTTGCGAGAGTTGCCACCGAATTTTTCAGCTGCGAAACGGACGCCCTCCGCTAAAACTGCGCCTAACCCCCTCCTATATGCAATGTCTTCGGTGAGCGCTCTTGCCGCTTTGTAATCTCCCCATGAAATCTTCTCCTTTATCAGTCCGTTCTCCGAGGCTTCCATGGCG
>JAWBXD010000032.1:0-7235 GCA_038868055.1 Bathyarchaeia archaeon | reverse complement strand
AGAAAATTTTTCCGTCACGGGCTTGGATCATGTTTGAGGTTGTTAAGTCGCCGTGAACAATCCCATATCTGTGGAGCCTTCCAATCAACTCGCCTACTTTGCGGCACAAGTGCTGTCTGTTTTCGGCGGAAATTTCGCCGAGCAACTGCTTTAATTGTTTTCCTTCGATAAACTCCATTATGATTGTGGAGTCTTTCATGTCAACAAAGTAGATTGTCGGGGTTGGCACTCCAGCTTTTTTGGCTTCATGCATCAACTGAGCTTCATGAATTGTCCTGTACATTCTGATCTGCTCGTCTAACGTTGGGACTCTATACCTTTTAGGCAAGCGTCTCTTTAAAACCACTTTTTTGCCATGCCACTCCGCTAGGAATAAATGTGCCTCCGCACCCTTTTTGATGAGAAGTGGCTGGTCTACTTCACCCAAGGAACTTCAACCTCTTCCAGACGCCACCTAAGTCGCACAAAGCTTTCTTCAATGGGTGTTGTAACTCCATGAGTAAACGCTAAAACACCTGTCCACGCGATCATGGCTCCATTGTCAATGGCGTACTCGCTTGGCACCGTGCAAAACTTTGCGTTGTGCTCCTCGGCTACAGCACGCACCATCTCTCGAAGCCTCTTGTTTGCGGCAACTCCTCCCGTCAACAAGACTTCCTTTTTCTCCGTGTGGGCTAGGGCTCTCTCAGTAACCTCAACAACCATAGAAAAAGCTGTTTCTTGGAGACTATAACACAAGTCTTCCAGCTTGTACCTACCTTCCTTGAGGGCTTTTATGGCGGCTGTTAAAAGTCCGCTAAAAGACATGTCCATGCCCTTAACCGTGTAAGGTAGCGGCACGAGCCGCTTTCCACTTTTCGCAAGTTTTTCGACAACCGCTCCAAAAGGCTCTCCGGGCCTCTGTTTTAGCCCAGCTTCCCTTGCAAAAACGTCCAAACAGTTTCCCAAAGCAATGTCCAATGTTTCGCCGAAAACCCTGTAACGTCCAGTGTCAAAAGCCGCCACAATAGTGTTTCCACCAGAAACATAAAGCGTAACAGGGTCCGCAGCCCCAGTCTCCAGTTTCCCAATTTCAATGTGGGCCACACAATGGTTAACACCAACAAGTGGAACACGAAGATAGGAAGCTAATGCCCGCGCCACTGTAGCCCCAGTTCTCAAACATGGTCCAAGGCCCGGACCCTGCGAAAACGCGATAACCGTTAGGTCTTTCGGTTTTATGCCCGCCGTTCTGAAGGCTTCTTCGATAACTTTGCCTGCAACTTCAGCGTGATGCCGCGCTGCCTCTCTTGGGTGGATTCCCCCCTCTGGCGGAATGTAAGCGTTTATTATGTTGGCTAGTATTTCACCGTTAAAAGTAGCGATTCCAACGCTGAAGTCGTCGGCTGTGCTTTCAATTCCTAAACAGTAGCCCTCACCAACTTTTTGGGACTTCATTTTATCGAGCCTTGACCTCAAACTGCAACCTAAATTATTTTATTTTTGGATATCTATATATTTGCTGGAGACTGAGAGGGAAAGATGCCTAAGCCAAACGACTTAGAACAGAAAGCCTTGCAAATAATAATGAGTGCTGGAAACAGCGGCTTACTGCAGTCTGAGTTATGGAGAAAGCTTGGTGCAAGCAGTAGGGAAGGCTCAAGGATAGCTCTGAAACTTGAAAGTAAGGGGCTTATAAGACGTGAAAGGGAGCTTCGCGACGGAAGGTGGACTTATAGGCTTTACCCGAAAAGGCTTCCAGCCTCCATGGATTCCATAGCTGACTGCCCATGTGTGATGTGTCCCGACAGCCCAAAATGTGGACCCACTGGCAGTGTTACACCACAAAACTGTGAGAGGCTTACGGAATGGCTTCTTCGTATAGCCGAATCCGCCCAGAATGTTTTGGGTGATAGCTAGTTTTGCCCAAGGCTTGGGTTCAAGAGCGCAAAAAAGACTACTATTATAGGAAGGCGAAAGAGGAAAGTTACCGTTCAAGAGCAGCCTACAAACTCTTTCAAGCTGTTGAGAAATACCATTTCATGAAGGAAGGCGATGTTGTTGTAGACCTTGGCGCGGCACCAGGAGGTTGGACACAAGCTTCACGAAAAATCGTTGGATCTCGCGGTTTTGTTTTGGGTGTTGACTTGAAACCCATTGAACCTTTCGAGGCGCATAATGTTAAAACAATTATAGGCGATATAACTGAGGAAGAAACTGTTAACCAGATTTTGGAGATTCTTCCACGCAAAGCTGATGTAGTTATTTCAGATGCCTCCCCTAACGTCTCTGGGATTTGGGAGTTAGACCACGCCCGCCAGATAGATTTAGCTCAAAAAGCTTTGGAAATAGCTCTTAAGGTGCTTAAGCCTTGTGGAAACTTTTTCGTGAAAGTCTTTCAAGGAGACATGCTTGGAGACTTCATAGGCAACCTTAAGCAACACTTTAGAGACGTGAAAATTTTAAAGCCGAAAGCCAGCAGGGCGAAAAGTGCTGAGCTTTTTGTTCTAGGCTTATGCCTCAAAACGTCCGAGCCTTTTGGCTAAGGGGCGGTAAAGCTAAAATTCCAAGGGGAACCTATTAACGGAAGGTGAAACCTTTGAGGATAGTTGCCGCCGATTCTTCCTCGGCTATTTTAAACGAGAAATTCGAACCTCTAACCATCGTGGCAACGGCATCAGTCCTAGTGAAACCCCCATACAGGGAGCCAAGCGAATTTTTGGCTAAGCCTATTTTTGCAAACGCTGAAAACAGCCACGAGGTCATAGTGTACGAGGCGGAGTTGTGCAAGCAGTTGCTTGAAAAGGTGGAGGCTGATGTTGTTCACCTCGACATGTCTCTTGGAGCAGTTTCCCTTGAGCAGCTTTCCCCAATCCAATTTTCAAACATGAAAATCTCCAGCAAAGCGAGGAGCAACCTTGTAAAGATTCTCCCAAAACTTAGAAAGATTTCAGGAGAAATATCCCAAAAACATGGAATAGAAGTTTTAGCCATAGGAAAAGAAAGCGTACCAGTAAGAATAGCCGAACTAACAGCTGGAGCCCACGCCATAATATATGCTTCCCAAAAAGCCCTGGAACGAAATGAATCGTTAATGCTTGGGCTTCCATCCAAGTGTCAAACAAAAATCGCTGGTGACAAAGTGCAAGTTTATTCTTTAATGGCGGCGGAACACGACATCTCAGGCTATGCAACCGATACTGCGGGGGTTTTGGAAAACGTTAATATCGTGGAGATGCCAAATCCATGTGCAAGGGGTTTTAGGTTGGTAAAGATATCAAGGAAGACTTAATATGGCGGTTGAGGTTGAAGAAGCTCAAAAAATATCGCCCAGCGAGGCTATTCTGTTAGTCATCGCTAGCTTCTTCCTCTTACTTTTTGCAGGATCGTTTGTTGATTGGGTTGGCTACGGTGTCACAATGATGCTGGGCGAAGTGCTTTTGGCAGTTCTTCCCTTAATAGTAATGATTTTAAGGCGCATAAATGTCAAAAATTACATAGGACTCCGGTTAAAGTTCAGGGATATTCTATTGGGCGTTGTCATCGGAATTTTTCTTCTATTTTTTGAAGGGATTGTTAATAGCGCCTTAATCTCGGTTTTTGGTGAAAGTAAAGCTATCAAACAAAGCAATCAAATCATGGTGGAGCTAAGTCGCACAACTGATGGATTAATCTTGGCAATTGCAACTTTGACTTTGGCTGGTATCTGTGAGGAATTCGTTTTTAGGGGTTTTCTCCAAACAACTATAACTAAAAAATATTCCGCATGGGTGTCTGTAGTTGTTTCATCTTTGGCATTTGGTCTTTTTCATTTTGATCTACAAGTGGTCTATACTCTATCTGCCTTTTTAATGGGGCTGGTTCTTAGTTTTATTTACCACCACTGGCATTCGTACTCTGTATGTGCAACAGCACATGCATCATTGAACCTGATAGTCTTCATTATAGTCACTATGGTGCCCTCATAAGTCTTAAGCGTGAACTTTTGTGATTTCTAGGCTTATGTTTAGAGCTTTGATGCTGTGGGTTATTTCGCCTAGACTTATTACGTCGACTTCTTTTGAGGCATAGTTAAGGATGTTGTCGGCAGTTATTTCTCCACTGGCTTCCAGCAAAATTTTTCCATGGTATCTGGCTTTCTTCAAAAGTTTAACAGCATCTTCCACTTGTTTAGGCGAAAAGTTGTCCAGCACTATTATGTCGGCTCCGGCTTCGGCAGCCTTCAAGGCGTCTTCAACTTTAGCTACCTCAACTTCGATTTTCTTGCTGAATGAGGCTTTTTCTCTGGCTGTTTTAATGGCTTTTTCAATGCTTCCAGCTATGGCAACGTGGTTATCTTTGATTAGAATCATGTCGTCTAGGTGGAGTCTATGCGTGTCTCCGCCGCCGATGGCGACAGCCTTTTTGTCGAAGTATAGTAGTCCCGGCGCCGTTTTTCTTGTGCAAGCAACCTTTGTTTTATATCCGGCTTTTTGGATTTTCTTAACAAGTTTTCGTGTAGCTGTGGCTATGCCGCTCATTCGCGATATGACGTTGAGGAGGGTTCGCTCAGCCGAAAGTATGGTTCGCGCATTCCCGTAAACTTTCATTAAAATTTGTTTAGGCTTTATTTCGTCGCCGTCTCTAACATAAGTCTCATATTTTAAGCCTAAAACTTCAAGAAGCACCTCTGCCTCTTCTATTCCAGCGATTACACCCTCTTCTTTTGATATTATTTCCGCCTCTGCAGTGCAACCCTCAGGAACCATGAGGGACGTTGTTATATCACCCTGTCCAAGGTCCTCCGCAAGTATTTGCAGAAGCTTTTTCTCGAGAACTCGTTTGGGCAGGAACATGGCTTCTCGTTTTCTTCATCCTTCACTTTTTATTTAACGATTTTGCAAGAGCAACCAAAATAAATGGCACAGCCCACATTAGAAATTATGCGATTAATGCTAAGCTGTTCAGAACTTGGTTTAGGGCATGTTTCCAGGCTTACGGTTTTAGGGAAAAAACTGGAGATGCGTGGAAACGAACTTTTCCTTTTCTGTGGAGGATACGCCTACAACCTTCTCAAAAAGGAGTTCAAAAACGTTTATCACTGCACGCCTGCATGCTGGTATGAAAATGCTTACGGAGTGATTGTTTCCGCCTCAATTTTGAACCTGCTCTTTCCTTTACCGCGTGTGAACCCGGATAATGGAGGGTTCGAATTCAAGTCTCCGAGCGGTTTGGAAACGGTGCGCCGCTATTACGATCTTAGAAGGAACATTTTGAAAATAAATCCCGACGTAATTGTGGCTGATGGTGATCTGCACGCGCTTCGTTTGGCATGGAGATGGCGCTATCCGTCAGTGTATATAACAAACGTTATTCGTCCAAACTATGGTATTTCCCGCTTACTTGCTCCGGGCGAAAGGTTCACTGAACGTTATGTGAAAAGGTGTTCGAAAATAATTGTTCCAGATCTCCCTCCCCCCTACACCGTTAGCGAATATAGTCTTGGGGACTTGGAAGCCATCGGAGTTGCAGATAAAACGGAATTCGTTGGAAGCTTCTTTGACGCCACGCCAGTGGAGGGTGATGAAAGGCATATTTTCGCTCCGATAAGCGGGTCCACTGGAATGAGGTCTCCATTGAAACGTGTCATCCTTCCCGTTCTAAGTCGTCTGGAAACAGAAAGCATAATTAGCCTTGGGGAACACGGCGAGAAAAAAATGGTGAAAATTGGAAACTGCACAGTTTACACGTGGCTTTCACCACAGGAAAGAAGCAACTTTATGGCGAATGCTAAAATGGTGATTTTCAGCGGGGGACAAAACACTTGTCTCGAAGTTATAAAGTATGCGAAGCCAAGTATATGCATCCCAGTCCAACCTGAACATTTTGCAAACGCTAGGAAAATGCAGAAAATGCGTTGTTCCATAATTGCCAAAAACGAGGATGAGTTGATGCGTGCCATCCGCGAGATGGAGAAGACAATAGATGTTTATAGGAAAAATGTGCAAAGGCTAAGCAAGTGCGCCAGCATGTTTAGGGGCGTTGATAGAGCTGCTGAAATAATTGAGGAAGTTGCGCGAGAAAGTACAAGTGCTAAGTAAGAATTTTACGTTTAACTTCACTCTTCGGCCTTTCTTCCTCAAATATTATGGCCTGAAACTTGTAAACTTTTGTGCCCTTCATAAGCCAGCAGTCCGGCGGCAGTCCAGCCTTAAGACAACATTGGCACAGAAACTCTTCTTCATCCCAATTCCATTCCACGGGCACTTGTGGAAGTAGCAGTCCCTTGTAAAAGCCCCTTTCTATGATTAGTCCATCCACGCCCACTTTTATTTTTGATGGGTACTCGCTTGGATTTTTCACTTCCACCAGCTGCGGAGGCGTAAGTACACTGACTTCAAAAATCACTCTGTCCAACTCTTCTGGGGATAAAGGGTAAAACCTTGGGTCTTGGGTTGCAGAGCTTATGGCGGACTCTATGACTGCTTCCGCCAACGGTATTGTGGGGTGTGGCAGTCCGATACATCCCCGCAGTTCCTTCTCCCCGTTTTGGATGCTGTTTATCGTCACGAAAACACCGCATGGTTGCATAAGCTTCTTTGGGAGTTCCTCTGGCACACGGATGCGTTTTCTGGTTTTTAAGTATTCTTCTACAGCGTTTCTGGCAAGCTTAACCAACAGTTTTCCTTCTTCTAGGTTGAGGTCAAAAGACAATGTGTGTTAGCCCTTCCTAGAACTTTATGGATTCTTCACGAGCTCCATCCTTGGTTATGAAAAGGAAGTCTATGCCGTCGCCGCTCATGATGTCTCGGCTTATGGCGGATTTTATGGCTCTGACAACGAGGTCTCTTCCTTCCTCTGTGCTTAAGCCTTCATGATAGCCCTCTTCAAGCACTCCCATGGCAATTTCTGTCCCAGAGCCAACAACTGCATACTTGTCCGGTATCACTGAGCCTAAAACGTCTAAGACGTACAGCGATGCACCTTCGTCGTCTATGCCTCCCACTATTGTTTGGGTTATCAAAGGAGCCAGCCTATTAGCGAAAAGCAGGTTAGACATGAGCTTGGCTGCAGACCTAACCGATATGGGCCTGCCAACGTCCATGCTATAAAGGTTAGCGTAGGCTTCCACTTCACGAACCAGAATCTGCATGTCTGAAACAAGCCCAGCGCAAGCCGCACCTATATGATCCGTTATCTTGAAAACCTTTTTACCCCCTCTGCTGACAACTAAATACCCGTAGGATACACGTTTTTCAGAAGCCAACATAACACTA
>JAWBXD010000031.1:0-7429 GCA_038868055.1 Bathyarchaeia archaeon | reverse complement strand
ATGTGCCCTCGCTGATCCACTTTTTAAGTTCAGCCATTATTTTTCTAGCTATCTCAACGCTGGAGGTGCAAGCCGTTTTTACATTTTTTCCTCCAACCTCGACTTTTCCAGACTTCAACTCTGCATAGCTAACCTCACGGACCACCGGCTTGTTTCGGCTTTGAACCCCATAATCTAAGATCTTTACGAAAATCTCTTCGTCTCTGATTGCAACGTTTTTAGCTATCTCCTCGTCAAGGATTGGTATCGGAACTCCTATGCCCACGTAAAGAGTCACGCCATACCCGTGAAAGGTTGCGCCTCGCAAGTATTCAGCCCTCATTTTTTTCAAGTCACCTTTAACCATAAGGGTTCCAAAACCGCTTTTGGGGTCATGTTGGGTTCCCTCGCCGATTACATAGCCAACCCCGCCGCCAAGAAAGATTCTAGTGCCTATACCTATCGTCCTGTACGTGGGATCGTTGACTAGCGGGTTCAGTTCGCCACATCCAGCATAATTTACGTTGCCATAGTTTGGGAGTAAAATTCCCATGTAAGTGTAAAGCGTCCTGTCGGTGCTGTTTGTGGCGGCGTTATACCTTTGATAACAGTTTCTGGGATTGCAGAGCACCGCTTGATTCAAATCGTGAATCTTGAACTTTGTCTCCAAAATCTTCCTTGGATAGCAGTCTGTCCCATAGGCTACTGCTTTAAGCTCTATTTCCTTGCCAGCGACCAAGTCCTCAATTACATGTCCGCCGCCATATTCAAAGCCCCGCGTTTCACTCATTTTTGTGGCGCCTATGTAACAATCAACCGCCGCGTTTCCATGATAAGCCTCAACATCGTTAAGCCAAACCTTCTCCATTTTAATTGGAGGTTCACTATGCCCAAAGTTTAAGAAAGCTCCTGAAGAACACATGGGTCCAAAAGTAGCTGTAGTAACGACATCAACTTCATTAAAAGCTTTTTTGATGCCGCTGTTCTCGACTAATGCTTTCATTTCTTCAACTGTTAAAACTTGGACGTCTCCACGTCTGATTTTCCGGTTAATTTCTGCAATGTTTCTTTGTTCGAGTTTGCAGCCCTCCGACGGTTTCTTCACTACGAGGTATTCCAAATTAAAATACTTTTTTGTGAAAAAAATTCCAAAAAGAATATTAGAAACTTCGCGTTTCAATTAAAAGCATGCTGCCCCCGTTAGATGAAATAGCAAAAAAGAGAAAGCTCTTGGGCTTAACCCAAAAACAACTAGCAAAGATTACTGGTGTAAGCCAATCATTCATTGCCAAAATAGAGTCTGGAAAAATAGACCCATCCTACAGCAAAGTGAAGGCAATCTTTGACGTTCTAGAGAAATTGGAAATTGGAAAAAACCACACCGCCAAAGAGATTTTCCATAATGGCGTTGTAGGCGTTCAGAAAAACGACAAAGTCGCAAAAGCCATTAGCCTAATGATGGAACACGGCTTCTCTCAACTGCCAGTTTTCGACGGCGGAAAATGTGTTGGATGCATCTCGGAAAAAACAATACTAAGCCAAGTCACGGCGACAAAAGACCTACCACAGGTAGCCCAAAAAACAGTCGAAGAAATAATGGAAGAAGCCCCGCCACAAATAGATGAAAACGCCCCACTACCATTAATCTCAAGCCTTCTCTCCGTTTACCCAGCGGTCCTCGTGACAAAAAAGGGAAAAGTCATCGGCATAATAACAAAAGCCGACCTCTTCAAAATAATAACATAACATTCAAATCCCAACAACTAATATCTCTTAAAAAGCTCCTAATCACTAATAGCACTACCAATCTTCCAACAATACGTCATGAAAAGCAGAGATTTTTGAGAATTTTGCTTCGCTTGAATAGCCCGTAGCTCTTCTAAGGTGACGATTTTTGTCATATTCACTCTCATTTTCAGGATTATCGGGCATATGTTGTCAACCGTCACAGAAATTTCTATCAATTTTGATTTGTTGGAGTATTCTGTCACTTTGCTAAAGCCTACAGAGTCAAAATTTTTCCCTCATTAACGGTTTTTGTGAAGCTTTGCGTTATTACCCTTGCTTGCTGATTAAGGCTTGCAAAAACATAGGCGCCAATGGAAAGGCCATGAGACTAAACTATGGGCCAGACACAGGTATATACTGAAACAGAAAGGCCGAATACAAAACCTCGATTAGCTATCTAAATTTCCTTTCCAATTTTCGAGACATATACTTCCTACAACATATTTTCAAACAAAACCATAAAAATCTACAGATTAGAACGCAAAAGTGGACAATTGCATCAGTTGCTGTTAATCGAATAGGTTTAAGTCTTCTTAAATGCTGTGATTTCGCGTGTTAGGCTTCTGTGTATGTAGACCATGTGGGATTCCACGTGCTTGTAGCCCAATGCCTTGCCTATTTGACTTATGCCAACCGTTTTTGGCGCCGCCATGCATACGTGCCTGTCTTCGCCGAGCATGTCGTGAACCGCATTTAAGCATTCTTCGATTATCTGTTTCGTTGTCCGCTTGAGGGTTGTGGCGCTTTTCCCATAAGGTGGATCCGCCACTACACAGTCTACGGCTTTTACCGGCGGGTTTTTTGCATCCGCCACTATGAGGCCTTCTGGCGTTATGCCGAAATAGGCGAGGTTGGTTCGGCTGCCTTTCACCATTCGCCTTTGGATGTCAGCGCCTAGGACACGGCAGCCTATCAGCGCAGCCTCTATTAGCATGCTTCCGGTTCCACAGAAAGGGTCAAAAACCAATTCGCCAACCTTCGGTCTAGCTAGGTTCACCATAACTCTTGCCAGTTTCGGCGGCATGGCTGACGGGTGGAAGAAAGGCCTTTTTTTGGGGCGCCTTTCCATGAAAGGTTTTGGCGGGACATCCGACAACTTCAAGCCGAAAACCAACTTGTTGTCTGTTAGAATTCCCGTGAAGGTTTTCTGGGGTTCTTGAAGGTTTACTTTGGCTTTTTCAGCCATGCCTAAGATTATTTCGCCAAACTTCCGCTCCAAAGAAAGTCCGTCAACATGTTTGGCGTGGTTTTTCACGTGTTTTATGCGAACTGCGAAACTTTCGCCTTTCTCTAGAAGGAGGCCAGCATTTATTGAGCGTAAGGCTTTAACCGCCTCGATTGGGTCGGCTTCGCATGTGAAAAGCTCCAAGGCGCAAAGCCTAGTCAAAGCTGCCCGCCTTTTAACGGCTTCCACACATTTAGCGTCGGCTTCAACCCTCAGAACTTGGTCGAGCGCTTCAAGAACCGTATAGGTGTAGCCTTCAGCCTCGAGAATGGCTTTAAGCTCGGCGGTCGGCAGTGTTTCATGTTCGCCGGACAAGAGAAAGAAGAGCCTAGCCACTTTGGAGCTCCCGCAGTGTTTGGGCTATAAGCGGCGCCAACGAAACCTTGCTCACGTGGCTGGGAACACTGTCCGTTCCAACAACCTCTTTAACTCCAGCTTCCCGCAGACGTTTTTCAGCTTCTCCCACTAGTAGCGGATGCACACATGCAGCGTAAACTTCCGCGGCTCCAAGCTCGTAAAGGAGGGTTGCAGCCGCCACTATGGTGCCGCCTGTGCTAATTATGTCATCGAAGATTATGGCTGTTCTGCCTTTGACATTGAATTCCCTTTTTTCCACGCTTACAAGTCCAGTGTGGCGGTCCCGGCGCTTCTCCAAGTAGCCGCACTCGCACTCGCAGCCCAAAACTTTTGCGGCTTCTTGAACTATGCCAACGGCGCCTTTGTCCGGAGCCAACGCGAAAGCGTTCCTGAAGTCTCTTTGCTTGAAGTGTTCAGCCAACAGCGGTATAGCCGAAAGGTTTCTTGCTGGAAACGGAAACTTTGCCAAAACGTTTTTTTCGTGGATGTTTACGGTGATTAAGCTGTCAACACCAGCAGCCTTAAGCATTCTTGCAATGGCTTCTATGCTGATTGGTTCGCCTTTAAGGAAAACCTTGTCTTGGCGGGCATAAGCCAAATAGGGAACAACAGCCACAACAGTTCTGGCGGCGTTTCTTTTAGCGGCGTCCACCATCAAAGCTAGCTGAATAAGCCGCTGGTCTTGCGGCGGACTCGTGGTCTGCACAATAACCGCTGTTTCGCCTTCAACAATCCCTTCAATTCTCACATAAGATTCGCCGTCTGGAAACGCCTTAAAAAAGATGGGGGTTGGCTCCACGCCCAAAAGGCTGGCTATTTTTTCGCCCAGCTCTTTAGAAGCTGGTCCCGGAAGGATCTTCATTGTACCGCCCTTTCTAATGCGGCAAACATATCTTTTAGATTTTTCCCGTCGCCTTGTACTGTTCAATGAGTTCTTTGGCTCTATCCATGCGGATTTTGCGTTCCTCAACCATTTTCTGGGCAACCAAATCTATCAACTCGCCGGTGGCGCCCGCCATGATGGCGATGTTTCTGGCATGAAGCTCCATGTGGCCTCGCTGGATGCCCTCGTGAGCCAAGGCCCTTAAAGCGGCTAGGTTTTGGGCTAGGCCTACGGCCGCCAAAACTTCGGCGAACTCGTTGGCCGTTTTGACGCCCAAGATTTTTAGGCATATTCTGGCTATCGGATGGGTTCGAACCGCCCCGCCAATGATACCAACAGCCATCGGCAGTTCTATGGAGCCAACCAAGTCGCCGTTCTCGTTTTTCTCCCACGTGGAAAGCGTTGTGTAGTGGCCGCTTCTAGCCGCATAAGCGTGGGCACCAGCCTCAACCGCCCGGTGATCGTTGCACGTGGCAATTACAACGGCGATTATGCCGTTCATAATACCCTTGTTGTGTGTGGCAGCCCTAAACGGGTCGGCAGCGGCGAAAGCCCAAGCATTCACAATGCCGTCCACAACTTCTTCGCCGCCAACAGCCTCTTTTGGCACGACACACCATGCTCTGGCCAAGCGTTTAACAGCCAAATTCGAAATAATCCGCAGGTAAACACGGCCGCCTGTGACCCGCTCAACTAGTGGAGCGACAGCCTCGCACATGGTGTTCACGGCATTGGCGCCCATAGCGTCTCGAACGTCCACATGCAACTCCACAATAACCATAGGACCCTGCACCGTGTGAATAACTTTGGCATCTAAATCTTTGGCTCCGCCGCCAACGGAAACCAGCACCGGGTCCTGCTCGTTCGCCTTTTTTAGAATTTCCTCCTTGGCCTCTAACACGCGGAGCCTAGCCGCATGAGGGTCTTTAACGCGAACCACCTGCACCTGCCCAATCATTATGGGTGGAGTGCTGCTCGTGTGGAAGCCTCCGCCCTCCCGCACCATTTTAGCAGCATAGCTAGCCGCAGCCACCACAGAAGGCTCCTCAATAGCCATAGGCACCAAATAGTCTTTGCCGTTTATAAGGAAGTTCACGGCAATCCCAAGCGGAACCTGAAAAACACCCACGACGTTCTCAATCATGCGATCAGCCAAGTCCAAAGGCAAGCCGCCAGTATTCTGCAGCAAAGCGCATTCCTCATCAGTCAAACCAGCAAACTCCTTAACGAAAGCCAAACGCTCCTTTGGACTGAGCTTATAGAAACCCGAAAACAGAGACGACTTATTCATGCCTCTGCCACCTTTTACAGCAGACTACAAGGTAGCATTGTCCTAGTCCACATTTAAACTTTGGCAGAAAAATAGTCCGATAAAATTTCCTTAACTGATGATGCCACTTAATGTTGAGGCGTTTACTTGAGAGGTTGCCTTTTTAAGCAGCTGCTCATCCTCTGTTATTAAAATTAGGTTTTTCGACTTTGCAAGGTAGACGTATGAAGCGTCATAAAACGTTATCTTCGTTTTATTTGCAATCTCTAGGATTTCTTGTTCGCTGCAGTCTATTTGCAAGACTTCCATTACGCCTAAAACCCGCTTAACTATTCCCACCAAACTTTTAATCTCTGTCTCCTTAGCTTTTCCCTCTAAGGCAAAGTTTTTCCAAAGGACATTCCCAAGCTCATATCTTGCTAGTTCCAGCGTGCAGTTTCCAACCAAAACGTCAACTAGGTTCTCTTTTATAGCTTTAAATATCGCCGAAGAATCGAAGAGATATTTCATCGCCGCATCCTTTCCTCTCTAATGCCCTTAACAACGTCCTTCAAACTTACCTTGTCAAGGACCGGTTTCAGCCCTTCAATCTCCTCCTTAAGCCTTTCAGCCTCCTGCCGCCTAACCTCGTCCTCAATAGCTTTCCTCAAAAGCCTAGAAGGCTTAATCTTCAACTCCCTCATCTTCTCCCTAAGCTCTAAGGGAATCTTGGTGGAAACCGTAGTATACTTACCCAAATTTCCCACCAAAAAGTAATACTAAAAAGACAATTAAAAAGTTTGCTATTTTTGGCTTAGTTAATATAAACTTGTACCAGTATTCAGAATTTGGGGGAGGTAGAAGACAAAGAAAGTGGGGAGTTACTCGTATGTGACCTTTATCGTGAACGTGTTGTCGGTTCCATTTGATGATGTCCGTATTTCGAAATCGAATCTATAATAACCGCCAGCATCCAGAGTTTTGCTGGTTATTTTGCTTGATGGATCCTTGAGATCCAATACGCCAACTAAGGTCCATTGACCGTTTTCCGTAAAGTTCTCGTATATGTAGGCTTTGCATATTTCAAAGTGAGAGCCTACAGTCTCAGCTACTTCGATAGAAACAATTGTATGAGCTACGGTATCCTTGTTCTTTAGATAGGCAGTGTCGTTGAATCTCATGGTTTTACCTAGCTCTACATTATCTAGATTAATGGATACACTGTCACCGAATACTTCCAGGTTGTCTTTTATCCACACTATCTTTTGAGTGCCTATTGTTATAGTGCCTTGAAGGAACATATAGGTATAAACTTGAGCGCTTGCGGTGGCAATTAGTATTGATGTTATTAGCAGTGTTGCTAACTTTAAGGCTTTCTTGATGTTTGTTTTCATTTTGTGTTTTCACCTCCTTTTCGTTTTTTTTCTTTTAGGGTTTCTATCCAAATTTTTACGAGGACGTAGGCGCTTAGGGCTAGGATTACGGCGCAGGCTATGGCTAGGACTGTGGCGGATGCGATGAAGGCTGCCTCTCCCCACGTGGGCTTGTATATGGCGTAGGCTGCTGCTGCGGCTATTATTGTGCCTGCGCCTAGGGCTATGTACCACCATCGTGGTTTGAAGAACACGTATGTGCCAAGTCCCACTACCAATGTGTCGAAGGCTACTATGCCCACGAAGGTGGCTTCCCAGCCCATTTGAGGAACCATAACAAGCGGGTGAACCGCCACCTCCGTATAGTTGGACAGGAAGAAGATGGCTAATGTTAGTGATGGGATTGTGACGGCTGCCATGAAGATTCTGGCGTAGTTCATGAGCCCCTTGACTATGCCTAGGTAAATGTTTACGGCTACAATGTTGGCTAAGGCAACCATCAAATAGAGGAGGCTGTACCAGAAGCGCATGTACTCGCCGAAAGCCGTCATGAATTCGCGGCTCACTAGGAGGTG
>JAWBXD010000030.1:0-7454 GCA_038868055.1 Bathyarchaeia archaeon | reverse complement strand
ACCTATCTGGCGCAGGTCATAAAGCTTGTCAAGCAAGCCCAGGAAAGCCGCTCTCGAACGCAGGATTTAGCGAACAGGGCTGCGGCTTTGCTCTTTTACGTGGCGCTTGCCGCTGGAATAATCGCCTTCATAGCATGGAGTTTTCTAGCTGGTTCGGATGTTGCTCTTGAAAGGGCTGTTACGGTGCTTGTCATCGCATGTCCCCACGCGCTTGGCTTGGCGATACCGCTTGTCGTGGCGCTTTCCACGTCAATAACGGCGAAAAACGGCATTCTCATAAGGGATAGACGCGCCTTTGAAATGGTTAAAGACGTAGACGCTGTGGTTTTCGACAAAACTGGAACTTTAACCGTTGGCAAGTTCGGCGTAACCGACATAGTTTCCTATACGCCAGAACATGGGTTTTTAGGTTTGGCAGCAGCCGTCGAGCTTAACTCAGAACACGTGATTGCAAAAGCCATAGTTGAATATGCTAAAAACAAGGAAGTTCGAATACCGCAAGCCAAAGAGTTTAAAGCCCTGCCCGGGCGCGGCGCCTATGGCAAAGTTGGAAGAAGCGAAGTTTACGTTGGAAGCGTAAACCTTCTAGACGAGTTGGGAATAAGCATCAACGACCCAAAAATAGCGGAACTACAAAAGCAAGGCAAAACCGTTGTCTTTGTAGTTGTTGACGGCGAGCTTGCCAGCGCCATAGCGTTGGCTGACATGATTAGGAAAGAATCCTACGAGGCTGTTAGGGAACTAAAAAGGCGAGGCGTCAAGGTTTACATGCTTACAGGCGACTCCGAAGAAGTTGCCAGCTGGGTTGCCAAAGAACTCGGCATAGACAACTACTTCGCCAGAATCCTACCAGACGAGAAAGCGGAAAAAATAAAACTGCTAAAAGATGATGGCTGCCGTGTCGCCATGGTAGGCGACGGCGTAAACGACGCGCCAGCGCTTGTAACGGCAGATGTGGGCATAGCCATAGGCGCTGGAACAGACGTGGCAATAGAAAGCGCCGACATAATCCTCGTTCGAAACGACCCACGAGACGTTGTTAAAGCCATAGACATTTCAAGGAAAACCTACGCCAAAATGGTTCAAAACTTATGGTGGGCAGCCGGCTACAACATGGTGACGATACCCTTGGCAGCAGGCGTGCTGGCAGGCTATGGCGTAAGCTTGCCGCCAGCCGTCGGCGCAATAATAATGTCTCTAAGCACCGTTATAGTCGCCCTGAACAGTCAAACTTTAAGGAAGTATGAGCCAGAGGTGGTGAAAATCGAATTGGAAAAGAAACGCTTAGTCACAGATCCCGTTTGCGGCATGAAAATAGATCCGGACACAGCCTACAGCAAGATTGAACACAGGGGACGCGTTATCCATTTCTGTTCGCGGATTTGCGAGGAGGAGTTTAAGAAAAATCCGAAAAAATACGTTAAATAGCGTATTTTAGGGGAAAACCTTTAACTCAACTAGCCGCCGCAATCAATATTGGCTGATGGTGGGACTTTGGGAAGACTGGCTGAGCTTAAACTTGCCATGGGCACATCCATGTTCCTAGCTGCCTTCATATTCGCCCTCTTCCTAACCGCCATAATGATAATCCTCCAAGTCAGCCTTGTTTACGCAATCATACTTACAATCTTATTCATTCTTATCCAATACCTTATAGGTCCAGCAATCGTGGCAAGCTCCACTAGACTCCGCTATTTGGAGAAGGGAGAAAACCCGTGGCTTGAAGAAACCGTTAAAGAACTAGCCGAAAAGGCTGGACTACCCATGCCAAAACTCGCCATAGCGCCAGATGAGACGCCTAACGCTTTCGTGTTTGGCAGAACAGCAAAAGACGCCACACTAGCAGTTCACGAAGGCCTATTGAAGAAACTCAACAAAGACGAGATTAAAGGCGTTATAGGCCATGAGCTTGGCCACATAAAACATAAAGACTTCATTGTTATGACTGTGCTTTCCGCCTTGCCTCTTCTCGCCTACATAATTGCTAGAGCCACTTGGGAAGCTGGAAGATGGGCGCCCGCATCAAGAAAACGGGAAGAGGGAAGCAGCATCAAAGCAGCCTTTTTCGCTGCAGCCATAATCTCCTACATAGTCTACATTGTCTCACTCTTATGCGTTAGAGGACTAAGCCGTCTCCGCGAACACTATGCGGATGCCTACTCCGCCTACTTAACAGGCTCGCCCCGAAGCCTCCAAAGCGCCTTGGCAAAAATCACTTATGGCTTGTCGCTTTCGCCCAAACCGCCATCCGGAGCCAGACCCTTCTACATAGGGGACCCAGCGACGGCTAAGCTTGAAATATCCTCGATAATGGAGAAGAAGGCGGAATACGACTTGGACAAGGACGGAGTTTTAGACGAGCGGGAACTCGAACTAGCCATGGAAAAAGAAGCCCAATCCACGTGGACAAAAATCAACACTTGGTTTTCTACGCACCCACCAACCTTTAAACGCATATTGCTTCTGCGCGAAATAGAGATGGAAATGGAGAGCGGAAAATACACAGCCGACCGCATATACGAGAAAATCTAGCAGACTGAAAGCCACATGGCAACAGAATCAAGGAAAAGCCCAGTTTCATCATTTTGAAGATTGAATTGGAATATTCCATCCGCCCATTTTCTCGCCACTTTCAAAAGATTAACATTCAGTTCCCGCTCGACATAAATGACTGCGCATTTCACTTCTGGCTTTAACAGCTTTAACATTGCAAAGGAGGCAAGCGCCGTCTTAAGCCTTGAAGAATCCAGCTCCACTTTGGCATCTAAAACAACCATGGGATCCACAAGTTTGCCTTTTCTAGTGCCTACTGAAACGTCGAATTCCATGGCATATTCCATGTCTTCTTCATGCCAAATCAAGCATTTTTCAGCCCAGAAAACTTCCAAGGGCTTTTTCAAGCGGATTTTAGCCTTTAAAAGGCGATAGACGTATTCTTCGAAGGCGTAAGCCCTAAATTTTCCGAAAAACTGCGCCACGCCGATTTCCGCCTTGTTTGCCATTATGGTTTCATTGAACTTTAAGAGGTCTTCCAGTGCAAGCGTTTCCGTCCACCTTTCGTACAAGGCTTTAAGCGTTTCCCCAAGCGTTCGCCGTTTCTCGTTTTTGCTTGCAAGAAGCTCGTTTATGTAGTCTATGGCTTTCTTTTTTCTTGCCATGAGTGCGTCCAAAAGCGTTTTATCACAAGCCCGATTTATTTCCTTCGGGTTTAGACGCAAAAGGTGTTTAGAGTGAAGGTTAAGCTTCTCCGTTACACAGCTGACCCCGAGCTTCTCTGTGGAGCAGCAGCCCTAACCTCGTCCCAGAGCGGATACCCTTCTGAAATGCTTGAAAAAATGGATTTGGAAAAGGCTAGGCAGATTGTTAAGCGGGTTACTGGTTATGGGCACATGTCCGTTATTGAACATGCATCTTTCACCTTTAGCATTGAAGATGTTTCGAGAGCTATGACCCACCAGCTTGTGCGCCACCGTATTGCCTCTTACACGCAGCAGAGCCAACGCTACGTCAAATATGACACTTTAAAGAGTTACGTGATTCCGCCGTCCATAGAGGCTAATCCAGAAGCAAAAAGGCTATTCGACGAAACTTTAAAGCGCATATCAGAAGTCTACAATAGGCTTCTGGGAATGGGAATTCCAAAAGAGGATGCCCGGTATGTTTTGCCAAACGCGGCGAAAACCAACATTGTCGTAACCATGAACGCCCGTGAACTCCGCCACTTCTTCAACCTGCGCTGTTGCATGCGCTCCCAATGGGAGCTCCGCGAAGTTGCGATAGAAATGCTTCGCCAAGTGAGGCGTGTGGCGCCTTCGCTTTTCGAAAACGCTGGACCAACATGCGTCGAGCTTGGCTACTGTCCAGAGGGCAAAATGAAGCCGCCCGAATGCAACATTGAAGAAATTAAAAAGCGGTTCACAAATCTCTGAGCGTAAACCCTTTTGAAAACCCGGTTTAAGGCTTATGCCATAACAACCAAGTACTGGCGTCCGGGCGAAAACTACCTACAAGAAATAGTCAAAAGCGTGTCTGGAAAAATCCGGGAGGGCGATTTTCTAGTAGTATCGGAAAAAGCCATTTCAGTGGCGCTTGGTAACATTGTGGATGAAAGCAGCGTAAAGCCAAGCCTAAACGCGAAAATAATCGCCAAAATATGGATGCCAATCGTTTGGGGCTACTTCTTGGGACCACTATGCCGTTTACGGCCAAAGTTGATATGGCAGCTTCGAAAATATCCACGAGATGCTGGAAGCCGCCACAAGCAAGTCGCCCTTCAACAAGCTGGTTTGCTTCAAGCCCTAATGTTTGGCTCTGAGGGAGGTATCGACGGGACAAACCTCCCATACGCCTACGTTGCCTTGCCGCTAAAAAACGCCCAAGCCTTAGCCGAAGAAATCTGTAGAACAGTCTCTGAAGTGCTTGGAAAGACTGTCTGTGTCATAATCGCTGACACAGACAAAACATACTCGCTTAGAAATTTCCATTTCACGCCAAGACCAAAACCCGTAAAAGGAATCCATAGCTTTGGAGGTTTCATAGCCTACGTTGTAGGGCGAATGCTGAAGTTGAAGAGAAGAGCAACCCCCATAGCGGTAGCTGGACAAATACTTTCAACTGAGGAGGCATTAACAATTGCGGAACTCGCAAACCGTGCCAGAGGCTTTGGCGCTGGCAGAACAGTCTGGGAAATGGCTGAAAAGTTCAATGTCGACCTAACTAGTGTAAGCTGGGAAATGCTGGAAAAAATAAAACACAAACCAATAGTGATCGTATGCAGACTCCTCAATTAGTTGTCCCCATGAGAAAACATTTCAAGGTCAAGCCTTACTTTTTCTAGGCTTTCCTTGTACTCCGGATAGTTTTTGATGCGCTTTGGGTTACTCAGCGGAAATGGAAGTGTTTCAACCACTGTTTTTGTGATTTCATGAACAAGGTATCTACCCTTTTCTGTAACGTCAAAGCCCTTGACATACCCCGTCACCCTTAAAACCTGAAGCACCAGCTTAATGCTTAAGGGCAGTTTACCACATACTTCCGGGGCTAACCGTAACTTGTAAAGCTCGTGAGCAAAAACACGCCACAATTTGGCATTTTCGTCAAGTTCAGTGTGAAATGCCAGTCTCTTGCTGTTTTTAAGTGTTTGAAGGTATAGTTCAATCGGCGGATTGACTGTTTGGACATTTCCACATGTACTGAAGGCCGCTGGGCCAAAACCAAAATAGTCGCTTATTAACTCATCTTTTGCAGAATCATATATACGGTGGCTTTTGGCGAACACCCATATGCTGTCCCTTTTATACCCATTTTCTTTAAAGATACCCCAAGCACTTTCGATGACCTTAAACATGTTTTTGGAATCCATGCTTGGATCAGCTGCAACTCCCGTAATCAAAAGATATGGATATAGGGTCACTTGGTCTGGTCCTATGTTTACAATGGTTTCTACATCTTTCAGGCAGCTCTCTAAGCTTTGTTTGGGCAACCCTACTATCAAATCAACATTGACTGAAATTCCAAGTTTCTGAGCCTCATCTACAATTTCTCTAACTAGACGCTCATTGGCTTTCGCCCGCTTTACAGCCTTGAGAGTATCAGACTGGAAGGTTTCAACTCCCATGCTTATTTTGGTAACCCCTGCATCCCCAACTTTTTCAAGGTACTCCGGCGTAAATTCGAACGGGTTTCCCTCCATCCCTACCTCATTAAGTTCAACAAGCTCCCTAAAGTATGCCAAAATTTCACATATCTCTTCAGCCCTTAAGAGGTTTGGTGTACCACCGCCAATATATAGCCAGATTGCTTCTCCCTTTAAGCCACGCAATTTAACTTCACTTTTAACGCCGTCCAAATATTTTCTCTTCAGCCTTTCATCATAGAGAACTTTATAAAAGGGGCAAAAAGAGCAAAACATTTTGCAGAAGGGCACGTGAATATACAAGCCGAACTTTGACTTATCAAGAATCGGCTCTTGCCAATTTAATGGTTTAAACGTGAAACTGATTTTTGAAAAACTTCTGGAGAGCATGTGTTTCGTCACAACCGGACATGGTAATACCTTACAATAAAAAAGTATTACTGCTATAAAAGTCTATGCATGAAAAAGCAGCATCCAGATATTTTACCACAGCAAAACACGTGTTTTCAGCAGCTCCATTCCATACAAAAGCACTTGAATAATGCAAAAGTATAGAGGAGGACTGTGTATTTGCGATAATCTTCCAAACACAAATACGCAAAAACAGTCTGGGTTCAATCTTGGCGGGGAAAAGGAAATAAAGAGCAAAAGGTAAAAGCAAAAGAACAGCCCGCTCAACAATCTATGAAAAAGGTGAAGGTGAATTGGAGGCTTCTTTGAGACAGCTTGACGCCTTTTTCAACCCAAGAAGTGTGGCCGTTGTCGGCGCCACCAAAAAGATAAACAAGGCTGGGCATGTCATTTTCAAAAATTTTGTCGAAAACAAGAGGCGGGGCATTTTTAAAGGTGAAGTTTATCCAGTTAACCCCCACGAAGACTACATTCTAGGTTTTCCATGCTACCCCAAGCTTACAAAAATCGTCGGGGAACTTGACCTAGTAGTCATTGTTGTTCCAGCAAATGTTGTGCCGGAGATAATGGAGGATGCCGCAGCCAAAAGAGTTAAGGCTGTTGTCATCATCAGCTCGGGCTTCGGAGAAGTTGGAAACCACGAACTTGAAAGGGAAGTTGTCGCCATAGCTAAAAAGGCCGGGATAAGGGTTCTTGGACCCAACTGCCTCGGAGTTTACGACTCCAAAACTGGTGTGGACATGCTGTTTCTGCCGGAAACAAAGATTTTAACAACAGGCGAAGAGGTTGTCGCAACGCCAAGACCCATGGCGGGAAACATTGCCGTGGTAACCCAAAGCGGTGCTTTCGGCGCTTCAGCCCTAGACTATTTGGCTGGCAGACAGATGGGCGTCAGCAAGTTCGTAAGCTTCGGCAACAAATGCGACGTGGACGAGTCTGAAATGCTCCATTACTTGCTATTTGACAGTGAAACAAAGGTGATACTATTATATGTTGAGGATGTGAAAAACGGTAGAGCCTTTATAGAAGCAGCCTCAAAAGTCACACGTAAAAAACCCGTCATCGCCATTAAGGCAGGCAAAACAGAAGCGGGAGCAAGAGCCGCAGCTTCCCACACAGGCGCCATTGCAGGCTCTGATCAAGTGTACGCCGCCGCCTTTTCGCAAGCGGGAATACTGCGAGTGCGTGACATGGAAGAGTTTTTCGACGCCGCAAAAGCCCTAGTAATGCAGCCTCCGGCAGCTGGGAAAAACATTGCGATAATAACTGACGCTGGTGGTCCGGGAATAATGGCTGCGGACGAGTGTGAACTTCAAGGCATGGTTGTCAAGAAATTCTCAGAAAAAACTCTCCAAAAATTTGAAGAACTGAAAAGGGAAGGCAAGATTCCAAAGTTTGCGGCAACATA
>JAWBXD010000029.1:0-8052 GCA_038868055.1 Bathyarchaeia archaeon | reverse complement strand
CATGGGAGAATTTGAGCCTGCTCGTTTAGGCATCGAATCTATGGAGTACACAACTTTGCCGCAGATTATCGAGAGACTTAAGGAAAGGTTCACGCCTATTTAAGTGCGGTTGATGGTTGCCGCCTTAGCCTGGCAAGCTCTTCACAGTGGCTTTTTACGATTTCGTAGAGTTTTCTCCGAAGATCCTCTCCGGAAAGTTTTCTCTCCCTGATTAGAGCAACTTTCTTAGCTAGTTCCGCGTCGCCGAGTCCATTAAGCCATGCCTCGAAGTCGCCGCGATAAAGGTGAAACTCTATGGAGCCTGTGTCGACTTTCTGGATTTTTTCGCAGAAGTCGCTTAGGCTTGACGCGAATATTCCTAACGGCTTTCCTATGTCTGCATAGAAGTAGAAGGCTTTCTCCACGGGCACGTAAGCCAATATCTGTTCGGCTTTTTGTTGGTCTATTTCCGGCAAGCCTAAAGCTTCCCGACCTTTCTTCGTAATTGTGTAGTAGCCCTTTCCGAAAGTTTCCAAGTAGCCCATTTTCGTCAATCCTATCATGTGCATCATAACAGTTGGGAAGCTTAACCCGATTTCTGCCGCCACTTCCATGGGTTTTACTGGTTTTCCAAACATCCAAACGGTCTCGAGAACAAGCTTTTTGACTGGAGATAAACTCACAGCTCACCCTCAAACAGTCTATTTTGGTGGTATGGGTTTTTCAAATTTTCGCTTCCTCACGGTTACAGAGGCTGTTAAAGCAAAACACAAACTATTAGTTTCAACCGTGAAACGCCTTATAACAGAGTAGCCCTAAATATTTTTGAAGGGTCAAAGCTTGCCCGTGGAAAGGCTTTCAACTGGGGTGCCAGCCCTAGACAAGATGCTTGCTGGCGGAATTCCCAGAGGCTTTTGCGTAGCGGTTACAGGCGAGCCGGGCACTGGAAAAACTATCTTATGCATCCATTTTATAGCTCAAGGCATCGCTGAGGGAGATAAATGCATCTACGTGACAACCGAGGAGAGTAGAGAATCCATTATAACGCAGGCTGGACAGTTTGGCTTCGACTTTACCAACGCCACAAGGGATGGAAAACTTATTTTGATTGACGCTTTGATGGGAACCGAGGACCAGTGGACTATTAAGGCTTTAACGGTTGAAGAGCTTGTGAACAAGGTTATTGAGGCGAAGAAGGCTTTAGGCTATGGAAGAGCCCGTTTGGTGATTGACTCGCTTTCGGCTTTTTGGCTCGATAAGCCTGCCATGGCGAGGAGGCACTCCTATTTTGTAAAAAAGGTTTTGGCTAAATGGGACTTCACTATTCTGGCAACTTCACAGTACGCCATAACCACTTCCGAGGCTTTCGGCTGGGGCGTGGAGCACATAGCGGACGGCATAATAAGGTTTAGACGCTTTGTTCGCAACGGCGTTTTGAGGCGCTACTTGCTTGTAGAAAAGATGCGGCAGACACCCCACAGCCTCCAAATGCACGAAATAGTCATTGAACATGGGAAAGGATTGATTATCCTCGGACCCGTGGAAGAACGCAAAGAAGACATAGCCTTGCCAAGGAAAGTCATGGAGAAAATTCAAAAAGCGGCGGAGAAAAGGGAGCTTGAACAGCCAGAGTCTAGTCCGTGAACATTATTCTCGGGCAGATGTGCAAAGGGAGATAGCAGACTTCTGCGTTGGAAGATGGGTTGCCGCCCACTGCACAACTGGGAAGGGTGAACTCGTTTTTCGAAGGTATTTTAAGGGCAAACCGTTAACCGTTAGTAACATAGACGATTTACAAGAACTTTTGAGGAAAATGAACTTCCAAACGAGAACCATTTACGCGTCGGCTAACAAATACCGCTCACTTAGCTGCATAGAAGACGCCTACACGCTTTCAAACGTGGTTGGCTGCACGCCCACATGGGACATTGACAGCGCGCTTGAAAACTGGCGTAAAACAATAACAGTAGCTAGGCAGATAACCGCTTTTCTCGAAAGCGAAGGCGTCAGGGATTCTGTTTACGCAAAATGGTCTGGAAACGGCTGCCACATTCACATTCACGAGGGGGCAATATCCGAAAACGTTCTAGGCAAGGTGCATCCGTTAGACTTAGCCTACGCCATCGTGGAATACGTGAATCTCCACGTTTTGCCAAAAATCTTCAACAGCTCAAACTCTGGGGATGTGCATGTCGAAAACAGAATGGATACCGGGAGAGTTTTCACATGTCCGCTAAGCTTGCACCGGAAACTAGACGTAGTCTGCGTATGCTTAAAGCCGAACGAACTGAATAATTTTTCTATAGAATGGATAAAACCATCAAATTTTAGACACAACCCCGCATGGCGAAACTTCAAGGAAGGAGAAGCCGACGCCTTAGCCACGAAAGCCTATGAAACAGTTGGAGGTTACCCAGCTCCTTCGAGAAAGAAAAAGCCTAAGAACAAAAGATTGGATCAACAAATAAACGAGTGGCTCAAAAAATTTCAGTAGTTTATGGTAACCGGCTAACCAGTTTCCAGCATTCCTTCCCACTCACACCTATTCTTGGTATAGTCATGGTAAATTGAGCTCCTTTGCCAGGCTTACCCGTTTCTCGAATTGTCCAACCGTAAACATCGCAGATTCTTCTTATCAAGTATAAGCCATAACCCGTACCTTTTCCATATCCTTCCTTGAAAAGCATTTTCTTTTCTTTCCAAGGTATACCTACCCCGTCATCTTTATATATCAACTTCAATTGTCCGTTACGCATCTTCCTATAATACACTTTAATTTCCTTAACCTTCTTGCCATACTTCAACGAATTGTCAATTAAGTTGTAAAAGATTTGCCTTAACAACGAATCCGCCAGAACCACCAAGCCCTTGCATTTGTTTATCACTTTTGCACCCTTCAAATCCGAGAAGAGGGAAACTGCTTCCTGCACAGTTTTATCAACATCCATATAGACTAATTCTTCAACGCCCAGCATTTCGTATGCTGCCGCGAAATCAAAAATTCTCTCTATGAGCTTAACAGCATTCTCTATTTCTTCTAAATACTTTAAACAGTCCTTACTACCATTGCTGTCACTATTTTTAGCCAGCCTCTTTCTCATTAGGAAGGCGTTGCCCACAACCACTGAGAGTTTATTTCGCACATCATGTCTAGTTAATCTGCCAACAACACGTAGCTTCTCTAGAGTATCCCTCAACTCCTTTTCAATTTTCTTTAAATGGGAAATATCCTTGTAAAGGCCTATCACTCCAACAAGTTTGTCCTCTATTGTGATTGGAGCTGCAGATATGGACACCGGAACCAGAGTTCCATCCTTCCTCCTTCTGACACTATCGTAGTAGATGTATCCTTGCTCGGCTTTCTTGTCAAGCGTGCGTCCTTCTTCGATGAGTTCTTTTGGCACGATCACGTCGTTAATGTGTTTTCCTTTTATCTCCTCCAACGTATAGCCAAAAAGCTCAGTAAAACGCGGATTAATATCCAAAATACGAAAGTTTGAATCTAGGTAGACAGCTGCTTCCGGATTATTCCTAAACAACTTTTCAAATTTTTCTTGACTAGCTTTGATTTCACGTGCATACTCCTCCAAGCTTTGGGCGTGTTTCAAGTTGCTTATCGCGGTCGCGGCATGTGATGCCAAAATTTCAAGCAACTCTTGATCTTTTTCGTTAAACGCTGCTAATTTTTTACTCTCCACATTTAAAACTCCAAGGACTTTATTACCAAGTTTAATGGGCACAGCAAGTTCAGAGAGAACTTCAGACTGAACTGCCACGAAGTCCTTGTCCTCTCTAACGTCTGGAACCAGAATGGAGTTGCCCGTTCTCGCCGCCCTTACTGTTATACCCCCTTTGCTTCCATCTAGGGGCAGCTCAAGCGAAAATGGTTGGGAATATCCGCGATGGGCAACAACCCGTAGCACGTTTTCATCAATAATCATTACATCTGCATATTCGAATCCAAGAACCTTTTCCATGGCATCTAAAGTTAGACGATAAATCTCCTCCATACTTTTTGCCATGTTCAAACTTTGACCATAAAAGTTCAACGCTGACAAACATTCTTCATAGCGTTTTCTTTCCGTAATGTCCCTATACAACCCAATAGTTCCTATAAGCTTGCCTCTAAGCTTGATTGGAGCAATAGATATGGACACCGGAACCAGAGTTCCATCCTTTCTCTTTCTAACGGTTTCACAATAAAAAGGTCCTTCAAACGCTTTTCTGTCCAATTCTTTTGCCTCATCCATCTTATCCTCCGGTACAACTACATCATCGATGTGTTTTCCTTTTATCTCCTCCAACGTATAGCCAAAAAGCTCAGTAAAACGCGGATTAATATCCAAAATACGAAAGTCTGGATCCACATAGACACAAGCCTCTGGGTTATCCATAAACAATCGTTTAAACTTCTCTTGGCTTTCCCGTATTCTTTGTCTTGTCCTTCTGTTTGATGGTGTCACCCTAACATACTTTCCCATCATACATGTGAATCAAAAATGAATATCTTAGAGACCTACATAGGACTTATGAATGTACAATAAATATCTATAAGAAATGAGCGCTTTAACTGGCACGCAAGCCGGTCTCACACATATAAATGACTTAAGAATAACGCAAATAAGCCTGCGAGCCCTAAAGATAGACGAAAACTGGGAAAACTATGAAAATGGCTGTTCTTGTCTACGAGTATCCGCCGAAAATTGTGGGTGGTTTGGGCACTTACGCGGCTGAGATTACCCGAAGATTTGTCTTAATGGACCATGACGTGACAGTCTTCACCATGAATGATGACGAGGGCAGTCTTCCAACAAGGGAAATTTGGCGGGGCATAGAAATCCACAGACCCCTCCACATTGACATTTCAGATTCGCTGCCAGACGTTGTGGCTGAAGACGTCAGAAAATGGGGTAGGGGCATCCAGCTTTTCTCGAAGATTCTGGTTTATAATTATTTGAGCGCGTCAAAGCTTGTTAACGAGCTTATCGCCAAGGAAGGCTTTAAATTTGACATTGTAATCGCCCACGACTGGCTTTCAGTTATAGCGGGCATAACCATTAAAAAGGAAACTGGGTTGCCGCTGGTTTTCCATGTTCATTCAACTGAAAGGGGGCGAACCCTCGGGAATGGCTCGGAAGTGGTTAGCAACATTGAGCTCCGCGGAGCTAAAGTCGCTGACATGGTTATAACGGTTTCATACGCCATGAAAGATGAACTTATAAAGCTTGGTTTTCCCAAAGACAAAATTGAAGTTTGCTACAACGGCGTTGACCCCCAAAAATATGACCCCCAAACGGTAAGCCAAGACCAGGTTAAACGTGTAAGAGAATTCTATGGCATAAAGTCTGAAGAGCCTATGATCCTTTTTATTGGAAGACTTGTGGGCGTGAAGGGTGTCGACAAACTTGTAATGGCTATGCCTTACATATTGCAGAAGATTCAAAACGCCAAGCTGGTTATCGTTGGCTTGGGTGACCTGCAGGACTACCTTATCAACCTTGTAAGAATGATGAAGCTTCAAGACCATGTAAAATTTAACTTTCAATTTCTGCCAGAGGAAGAGCGCATCGTCCATTACGCGGCATGCGACGTGGCTGTTTTCCCAAGCCTTTACGAACCCTTTGGAATAGTGGCGCTGGAAGCCATGAGCATGGAGCGTCCAGTTGTAGTTGGCGCGGCTGGTGTGAGCGGGATGCGTGAAATAGTTATTCCATGTGGTGAAGAGCAGTGCGGCTACCACATAAACCCAAACAATCCAGCAGACATCGCGTGGGGTGTAGTAAACGCCCTGGAGAACCCGGAAAAGACGGAATGGCTCGGTAAAAACGGTAGACGCCGAGTCTTAAATGAGTTTACATGGGAGAAAATAGCCGAAAAAACCATAGAACTTTACGAAAGAGTCATAAAACGTTAAAAATGGTGGCCTTGGGCTCTTTAAGGAATATTCGAAAGAAGGTCGCAAGGGAAGCCGCGCTCCTCCTTTACATGGGCATTGAAAAAGAATATAAACAGGCGAAGTTAAGGGCTGCCGAAGCTCTTGGCGTGAAGGTTTTGCCGACGAACCTTGAAGTGGCAATTGAGCTTGACAAAATAGCCGAGGAAAATGAGGGCGAAAAACGTCAAAAACGCCTTGTCCAAATGAGACAGGAAGCCTTAAAACTCATGAAAATTCTTGAAAAGTACAGTCCAGTGCTTGTGGGAAGCGTTTGGAGGGGCACTATCCACAGTAAAAGCGACATAGACATAAACGTTTACCACGACAAACCCGAGGAGGTTCTGGCTTCGCTGGAAGAAGCTGGCGTCAAAGTGTTGGAAGGAGTATGGATTGCCATAACCAAAGGCGAAGGGTGGCGGCGGGTTTACCGTATATTGGCGAAGCTTCCCTCCGGTGAGGAGGCAGAAATAATCGTTAGAAGCCCAGCCGAGTACGGAGCAAAAGAAAAATGTGAGGTCTACGGGGACACCGTTTCTGGGCTTACGGTTCGAGACTTAGAAAGGGTACTTTTGAAAAACCCAACCCAGAAGTTTGTTCCATTCTAGGCGGATGTGCTTCGCCAGACATTGTTAAATACTAGGACGGCGTTTGAATAGAATAGAGCTGTCTGAAGGTAAAGATGTGGAAATAGACAAAGAAACCTTCAAGAAGCTTTTCCCAAACCTAGCCAAAGAAATGGAGCTCGGCGAGAACAAGGTTTCAATCAACTCCATCCGTACAGACATGGAGGAAGCTGAAAGAAAGGCTTCTGGTAAAAGGCGAAACCACGTTGACCCCTTCGCCAACTATGACCCGGACGTTATAGATTTTTTGCGCCGCTGTGACACGGAAGAGCAAGCCGAAGAAATAATCGCCTACATGGAAAGGAGAGGCGAAATAAGCAGCGAATACGCCGCCAAACTCAGAAAACAGCTCAAAGAGAAAGGCGTTAGAAGCTTCGGCCCCAAAAAAGAGGAAAACTACTACTTGAAGCGTGGCGGATTGCTTTAAACCTGCTCTGGTGGCACGTTTTCCGGAGCATAACCCGTATAATACTTTAAGCCGTATATTTGCAGTTTCCGAACAACATGTGAATATAAAATGAGTTCTTCGATTTCAATTTCCTCCGCCAGTTTTGGGCTTATTTGGTTTAGTCTCTCCATGAGAGAGCGAAAGCTTTCTTTAGTTGAAAAAGAAGTCATTACTGATGGGTGACAGCTTACCTCCGCTTCCACAAGCCTTCTAAGGGCTTCAAGTTGAAGTTTAAATCCTTCAGGTTTGGCGCCCGTCAACCTTGCAAATTCTTCTTCGCTGCATCCCTTAAGCGAAACCCTCACGTGGACAAAGCCGTATTTTGCTAGTCTTCTAGCATAATCTTCCTCGTAGGCTATGGGAATGCCATTTGTCTCAAGAATAAAACGGTATCCCTTTCCCTTCAAGTTGTCCAGCACAGCTAACAAATGCTCTTTCCCAATGGTTGGTTCGCCGCCGCTGATTCTAAGCAAATCCAACCCGCATTTTCTCGCGAGAGACTCAAGGCTTTCGGCAACCTGTCTGGGCGTGTAAAGCTTGCCAACTTCAGCGGGACGACTAGTGACAACATCTGAAACCCAGCAGAAACGACACACCAACCCGCAGCCAACACAATCAGCAGTAACAATCCCACCGTACCACCTCGCCAGCCTTATGCGGTAATATCTCCTTTCCTGCCCACAGGGACCTCTACGTGTCACCAATTTTTCAACAGCAATGTGTCTTTTAATAGGGTCGTAGGGCAAATTGAACCTCATGATGCATATTCGTTATGGAGAGAATTTAAATTGTCGCTATCATTAGATTCTCTTTGACGAGGTTTATGTTATTAAAGGCTGGCGACTTCCTCAGCAACCGTGATATTTCGAGGATTTTCAATGTTTGCACAAGACGGGGCATAAGGTACAGCGGGAATTTGAGAACAAACATCCACCACGTTGTTCTGACAACTGTTTTGAGTAAAACTCCAGAAGAAAGCGTTGAGAACCCCTACAATGATAGATTTGAAGGTGAAAGCCTCCTCTATACTGGTGAGGGAAGACTCGGCGATCAACAAATGACCCGGG
>JAWBXD010000028.1:0-8749 GCA_038868055.1 Bathyarchaeia archaeon | reverse complement strand
CCATCCCCTTAGCGATTTTTGGCAGATACTTCTCCTTCTGGGCTTCGTTGCCATGCTTTGTGATGGATAAACCGCCAAAAACAGCGGACAAACATAGGAACCATTCTCCAGCTAGTCCGCAGCCTTCAGAAACAAGAGTTTCCATGGCCAGCAGCATTTCAAACATGCCCATGCCGCTTCCGCCATACTTTTCTGGAATCACTATGCCTGGAAAGCCAGCCTCGATGAGGCTTCGCCAGAAGTCTTCGGGAAACTCGTGTTTGCGGTCTTTTTCCCGCCAATATTCTGGGCCATAGTCTCGAGCGATTTCAGCGGCCGTTTCCACTATCATTTTCTGTTCCGGCGTTAACTCAAAATCCATATCGGCCACAACCCGGTTTCATTTTTCAAGCAAACTCTATAAAACACTTTCTTGAACGGAAAACTAAAAACCACAATAAAATGAGGAATGCTTAACTACTGCTTGTTTGAGCTGGCCGCGGTATGTAGATTCCATGGGGGTCTATAGCCCTCAAAATAGCGAGTTCCTCGTATGTAGGGGGCTCCGTTGCGGGAACAGGCTCCGGTATAATTAAGTCGAAACCCGTGTTCTCCATGATTTGCTGTAGTGTTACACCGGGATGAATTGTTGCCAGCCTGATCCTCTTCGTCTCTGGATCAAAGTCCATTTGGCATAGGTTTGTGACCACCAGTGAGGGGCCGCCGCCAAGCAGGCCGGCTTTTTCTCTTGCTCCCGGTCCGGTTAAGAAGCCGGGGCTTGTCAAGTAATCGAGTTTTTTCACCATTTTCCGCCTCTCGTGAGTCATTATTACGACAATGCGTTTAGCCGATGAAATTATGTCGTTTCCACCTCCGCTTCCTGGAAGCCTCACCGTGGGATGTTCAAAATCGCCAATGTAAGTGGTGTTTATATTTCCATATTCGTCTATTTGGGCGGCTCCTACAAAGCCAACGTCAACGCGTCCACCCTGCAACAGCAGTCCAAGCGTTTCAATTAGGCCTATGGCCGCCGACGCTCTGTAGCCGAGCCTCGAGTCTGCTATGGATAGGGCTATGTCTATGGCGTTTGAATCAATGAAGCCAGCCTCGTAAACTATTCTGGCCCTAGGCGCATGAGTTCTTTTAGCCAACATTGCGGCAATCATGGGCAAGCCTGTGCCTACAAACACTACTTCACCGTTTTTTATGGCTCTGGCCCCGCAGACAGCCATGAGCTCAAGAGTTGTGTACTCGCCCGGTTTAGCGTAATTTTTCTCCACGCTTTCCCACCTCCAAGCTTAGTATGGGAAGGGTTTCTTGGCCCTAAGCTTCAAGAGACGTTCAAAACCTATTTTCTTGAGAAACTCCATGTGATCCTCAACGCTGGTGATGTATTCTTCGCAGTATTTCTGCCAACCCTCTTCCGTCTTGCACTGTTGGTAGTACATGCGTATATGCTCCAAATCATAGTCATAGTAATTGTAGACCATCATGGGATAAGCGCCCCACGGGCACTCCACCACGTAGTCCACATAGATGTTTGGAATCGCTGTCTGATCCGGCTGGGAGCGGATAAACTCCGTGTCCACAATTTCCTCAGCCAGAACAATCACCTTTTTGCCGGCTCTGGCGCCCTCCACGTCCTCGCCCTTAATGCCATCTATTTGGGCGTTTCCCTCTTTGTCAACGCGGGATACATGCACTATGCTGAAGTCCGGACGCACCGAGGGCACGAGCACAACTTTCTCGCCAGTGAATGGACAAGTTATAACTTCAGCCTTCTTTTCACGGAACCTTTTCTTTGTTAGAAGGTCTGTTCCAAGCATGCTTTTTAGGGGCATGAACGGAACACCCAATGCGCCGCCCAAGAAACGCAGAGCCATCGCCAAATTAGTGTAGTCCTCAATTTGAACCGCGCCTTCGCGTATTCTCCGCTGAATGTTTGGAGCAAGCCCAATGCCCTCGATTGCGAAAAAGGCTAGTTCAAAATGGGAAACCACGTAAGCCCCAGCGAGAATATCGATATCCATCTCTGAACCGCACGTGTAGATTGTTAGGTTTCGTTTCTTCTGCCTAACAAGCTCATGGGCAAAGGCCATTGGAGGCCTCTGAAAGCCGAAACCCCCCCAGAACAAATGCGCACCGTCTGGGATGAGTTTAGCCGCCTCTTTGAGGGTTATTCGCTTATCCTCTACCGGCGCTTCAACCAAACACGGACACCTCAAATAACTATTTTGCTGGTTTCAATTTAAATTTTCAAAGCTCCAAGGGGACGCCATAGGATTCCTTAAAGAATATTTCGCCAAAAGCTTTCCTGGGCTTTGGCGCTGGGGCTTCGTTTGGCACACCAATTGGAAGAAGGGCTATAACCTCTAAATCATTTGGAATTTTGAGGATTTTCTTAACCTCCTCCTCATTGAAAGCTCCAATCCAGCATGTCCCATAACCTAGGGCTGTCGCCGCCAAAACCATGTGCTCAACAGCAATCATTGGATCTTGTCTGTGAGGTATACGGGTTGATGAAAGCTTGTATGGAAGCTTCCCAGATTCCTTCGGGTCTCCTAACGCCACGACAACTGTGTCAGCGTCCGCAATAAACATCTGGTTGTTGGCGGCAGCCGCCAAATCCTTCTTGGTTTTCAAGTCTTTCACAACTATGAACTGCCAAGGCTGACGGTTTCCACCAGAAGGAGCTAGCCGACCCGCATCAAGAATCTTTTTCAAATCTTCTTTGGAAATAGGGTACGGCTTAAACTTTCTTATGCTTCTTCTACGCTCTATGACTTCGAAAAAGTTCATAAATTTTCTATCCTCCTCCTTCCCTTTCGATGGTTTTGTTCAGAGCATAAGAATGTCAGTTACTTAACTTATATAATTCTTATATAAATGCGTGCTAAATTAGAATGCGTTAAGCCTCTTGCTTATCGAGTGGAATGTGATGATATGCGGAAAACAATATTTAAGAAGCTTGAAGCGCAGGGGTTAATCGCCAACTATAACCGTTTGAGGAAAAATCTCCCGCCAAAGCTTCCAGACAGAGTTTACATTTGGGATGAAACCTTGAGGGAGGGTGTTGAAACACCCACCGTGTTTTTGACCTATGTGGAAAGGGTTAAATTGGCTAAACTTTTGGATGAGGCGGGCGTCTCCATCATAAATGTTGGTTTTCCAGCGTTGTCAGAGGAGGAGAAGAACGCTGTCAAAAGGATAGCTAATGAAGGTTTCCAGCAAGCCAGCATAGCTGCTTCAGCTCGTGCCGTGAAAAGCGACGTGGAAGCATGCCTCGACTGCGGTATAAAAGAGATCTCAATTTTCACTCCTTTTAACGGACTCAACCTCCAATATAGGCTTAAAGTGCCCAAAGAAAAAGTTCTCGAAAATGTCGTGGAATGCATTGAACATGCGAAAAGGCATGGCGTCACCGTTGACTTTATTCTTGAAGACGCTTCAAGAACCCCCCTGCCAGACATTTTACAAATATTTGAGGCAGCCATAAAGGCTGGCGCAGACAAGCTTGTCATTGCGGACACTGTGGGTTTTTTGAGACCTCTGTCAATGCGTTATCTGGTTTCCCATGTTAGGGATTGTTTGGCGCAGTCCCTTAGAAAGGTGCCGCCCCTCTCCGTTCACTGTCACAACGACTTTGGTTTGGCAACGGCGAACACGCTTGCCGCCGTTGAGGAAGGCGTTGCCTATCTTCACGCTTGCGTTGCGGGTTTTGGCGAAAGAGCTGGTGTGGCTCCGTTGGAAGAGGTTGTTGCAGCTTTGGAAATCCTGTATAATATAGATACTGGTGTGGACATGAAGAAGCTTTATAGGCTTGCCCAGCAGGCGGAGAAGAGCTTTGCGTTGCCCATCCAGTTTCACAAGCCCATTGTGGGCGAAAATGCTTTCGCCTACGAGGTTGAAGAACATGTGGAGGGTGTTTTGGCTCATCCCCTTATATACGAGCCTTTTCCGCCAGAAATGATTGAAAGAGAACCGCAATTTTATCTAAGCCGGAGTGGCGGGAGACAGCTTATCCAAAAGCGTCTTGAAGCCGCTGGGATAAAGGCTACACCTTGGCAGGTAGATGAAATAGTTAGGCGAATCCGGAGCTTGCAGGAAAGTTTGGACAAGGGTGGAACCCAGATGACCTTCTACCAAATCAAGAAGTTAATGAAAGAGTTGCGGAAGGGCATAACAGAAGAAGAGTTTTGGCAAATAGTCGAACAAGTCACAAAACAAAAGCCTAAAATCCCGGTGCCACTCTTGGAGGTTAAAGAACCCTAGATTAGGGCTAGTTCCTCCATTGTTTTTCTGATTTCTTCTATGCTTAGTGGTCTTGGATAGTTGTATATGGGGCCGCTTGGCTTCTCGTTGTAATAGGGTCTGTTACAGTTTGGGCATCCGGATGTCTGGAAGGGTTCTCCAGACTCAACCACCCGTCTCAGAGTTTGCTTGTCAACGCCGAAACTTGTTATGCGTCCCTTTTCGTCAAAGTTCATGTCTTCAACCCTTGTCATTTCATAGACTATCAGGTGGCGAGCCAGTTGTATCCGCCTATACTGTTGGATTGGAGGCTGCTCCATACTTTCTAATGCTGTTCCGGCGACTGGCGTAAATGCGAAAAGAGCTGGCAAAACGCCCATGTCGACGCATTTTTGAATAACACAAACCATTTCCTTTTCTGTTTCTCCTAAGCCTACAATTAAGTGGGTGCTAACCCTTCCTTTTCCGAAGATTTTTACAGCTTCTTCGAGAAGGGCTAGCTGCCCCTTCATTTCATAGGGGCCTCCGGCTGAAAGCCCTTTAACCCTGTCGAAAATTTCCTCAGTTGCCGCGTCTAAAGGTATGCTTATCCTTTCAGCTCCAGCTTCAAAAAGACGCCTCATATTTTCTTGGCTTAACGGTTGGCACGAAACTGATATTGGAACTTTTGTTTGGCGGATGATGGCTTTCACGAGGGCTTGGAGGTGTGTGAAAACTTCGGGGTAGTTTAGGGCTTGGATGCAGACACGTTTTATCCCGCCGTTTTTGATGGCGTCAGGTAAAGCTTCAAGAACCCTTTTTGTCTGGAAGGCTGGCCAGGAAACCCTTGAAAGCATGTCCGCTCTGGCATGGCTTTTTCTGGCTTGGGGACAGAAGCCGCAGTTTGCCATGCACTTGCCCTTCCGATAAGTCATTAGGTAGGCGGTTGTCGGCTTGGCATCAAGCCTTCCGCTGAGGAGACCCATGGCTATTGCGGTGCCGAGGGAAACACGCACTTTCTCTGGAGGAGTATCCAATTTCGTTCACTAGTCGAAATTTAAATTTGGGTTTCTGCTAAGTATTCTAAATTCATAAAGTATTTTATCATATTTGCTTCAACAAGCCTTTTCAGAGCGTGCAAGACATGCGAAGGTCGAAGCTTGAAACTTATGAGGCCATCCTTTCAGCTTTAGCCAAGAGGCCTTTAACTGTTGACAGTATAGCCTACAGAACAAACATGGACTGCACATTGCTTCAGCAATATTTGGGGTCGCTTATCAAGTACGGGCTTGTCCAGGAAAAGGATAGTGGTGGAAAAAAGCTTTATGCTATAACAGAGCGAGGTGTAGCTGTTTTCAGAACCCTAAGTTTCCAGAGATATCTAGACAAAATTGCGAAGGCGATTAAAGCGGCTAGGATTGAAACGGCGCCAGCTCCAGTGATATCTAATAGTGAAAATGAAAATGACGAAGCCTAAAGAGTTTATTACTTGCATTGTGGGTTTTTGTAAAGGAGGCAAATGGCAAAGTATTCAGAAGCAACTTGGCGGATGTCAGACGAGGACTTAACGCGCTTTTTAGACGCAAATCTAGAAGGTTCCCCGTCCAGAAAAATATGTTTCTATGCTCCAAGCTTCATGTATTATAGGACGGGTTACTTTTGTTCTTCAGCGAGGAGTTTTCCAACAATCTCTGTGACTGGCAAGGGTTGTGCTTTAAAGTGCAAGCATTGTGGCGGCAAGGTTTTGGAAACCATGTATCCGGCTACAACTCCAGAAGAGCTTTACAGTTTATGCGGCAAACTTAAAGCCGAAGGGGCTTTAGGCTGCTTAATCAGCGGCGGATGCCTCCCAGACGGCTCCGTTCCATTGGACAGATTTGCAGAAGCCATTGGGCGGGTTAAAGCCGATTTCGGTTTAACGGTTTTCGCCCATGTAGGCGTTGTAGATTTCAAGAGGGCTTTGAAACTTAAAGAGGCTGGTGTGGACGCAGCCTTAATGGATGTTTTGGGAGCTGATGAAACCATAAGGGAGGTTTACAACCTCAATTTAACAGTTGAAAGCTACGAAAACGCCCTTAAGGCGTTAAGTCAAGCAGGCTTGCCCTTTGTCCCCCACGTCATTGTGGGACTTCATTACGGGAGTCTCAAGGGCGAGTTTAATGCGCTGCAAATGATTTCACGTTACAAGCCATCAGCCCTCGTCATAATTGCTTTCATGCCAATTCATGGAACAGCCATGGCTAAGGTTGAGCCGCCTAAACCTTTGGATATAGCACGGGTTTTAGCCACTGCAAGGGTTATGTTCCCCAACATTCCTATAGCTTTGGGTTGCATGCGCCCAAAAGGCAAGCATAGAGCTGAAACAGACGTTTTGGCTCTTAAGGCTGGTGTGGACGCCATAGCCTTTCCATCTGAAGAAGCCATAAAATTTGCTGAGGACAATGGCTTCAAAATATGTTTTTCGTCCTACTGTTGTTCGCAGATCTACGTGGACTTTTTGAAGGCTTAGCGCCAAGCAAAGAGATAGGATTTCGCTGTTTGAGTTATGTCATTTTTAAGCTTTGAATACCATTCACTCAGTTTTCTCGCGTCTTTCTTAGCCATCCCCGCTTTTACGAGTTCTTTTTCGAAGGCTTTTCTTGCCTTTCGCACCTTCCAGCCGAAGCTCAGCCACAGAAAGAGCAGACTAAGCAATAAACGGGTCGCATGAAGAATTATACCGATAACGCTGCGAAGTTTCATACAGGCGCCTTAGTCTTCGTCTTCCCCGTCTTCTTCTTTTTCCGCTAGACCTTTTTCAGCCAGCTTCTCCTTAATCCGCCTTGAAATCTCTTTCTCCAGTTCTTTGCTTTCCACTCCCTTTTTCCCGCCGCCAACGGCTTGTTTTAAGACTTCGCCTAGGCTCATGAAAGCGGACATGTAGCCTTCAGTCATTTTGACAGCTACATCTTCAGGCAAGCCTGCCTCTTTAAGCTCTTTATAGAAGGCGGCGGCTGCACGTCCCATGTCTCTTCCAGCCTCTTCAGAGAAAACGCTGCCAATTATTCCCTTTATTAGGGCTGGTACTTCTTTGGAAATTACGCTTAGAACTTCTCTCAATTCCTCGACGTCCTCCTTTTCCTTTTTCTTCTTTTCTTCCTCAGCCATTCTTTCCACCTCCGCACACAGTTGATGGTGTGGTTAACCTTGTTATTTATTGTGGAGAAAAGTGGTCAGCTTAGTGGTCACTCGGCTAGCTGGTAAACGTTTCCATAACCCCTTGTCCGCTCTACGACGCCTTCCTTTTCTAGGCGTTTCAGTCTTTCCCGGATTATGCGTCTTGAGGCTTTTCCACGCATTTGCTGCACATGCCTCGTTATCGCTGAAATATTCAGTTTCTCGTTTATGGCAAGGGCTTGAACTATGCATCTTGAAATTTCGTCCCTGCGTATCCAGTCCTTCCTCAAATGTTTTTCAGCTGTTTTTAGCCTAGCTGCCAGCTTCAATGGTTCGCCATACAAGCCTATTCCGAAGCGGCTTAGCCGCAGATAAGGCGCCAGCTCGGCGTATTCCGGACTGCTCAAAAGTATTGTTTCCAAGGCTTCCAGCCTTTTGATTATAAAATCCAGTTTTTTGCTTAACTCCTCTATACTTGTGCTTGCAGTCGAGCTTTTTTCCTCGTTTTTGTTGGACATTCTTTTCAGACTTTTATTTTGGCGGATTGTTGATAAAGCGTTTGCCTCGCCAAGGATATGGAAAGAATTAAAAGCTTGAATTAGCCAGACTTTATGGCAAGGGTTGGAATATGCCGAAAGTTAAAGTTGATTGGAGCAAATGCAACGGCGACGGCGTATGTGCCGAAATTTGCCCAGTAAACGTCTTTGAGATTAAAAAGCTTCCAGAATACCCAGACACGCTGAAGTCTGTTCCAGTTCGGGAAGGCGACTGCATAGCCTGCATGGCATGCGTAACTTCATGCCCGACACAAGCAATAACTGTTGAAGAGTGAAAAACCCAGTCGATTTAAAATCGTTTCTTCGTGGAATAGTTTAGGCTATATGGTTTAGCGTTTCCAGGATGAAGGCTGCTGCGGCTATAGCCAACATTAGTATGCTCCATGGCTTTGTTATTTCGTGGCTTCGCCCATTCATTGCGAACAAGACAAGCGTTACGAGAATCACAAAGGGCACAGTTGTCAAAATTTCTTCTATGGAAACTGTGAAGGACCTTATTAGGGCGACTATTCCAAGCACAAGGGTCATGGTTATAATGTTGTCGCCTATCACGTTGCCGATGGAGATTTCTTGCTCGCCGCGGATGGCTGCAGCCACTGAGACAGCGGTTTCTGGCACCACGCAGCCCAAAGCCATAATGGTGAGCCCAGCGTAGAATTGGCTTAAGCCGAATATTTCAGCCATGGATATGGCGCTGTAGACTAGAAGGAATGTTCCAGCGATCAGGGAGACGCCGCCTAGAATCATGGTGGCGACCGGTTTCGCCAGTTTCTTGGGTTGCGGGTCTCCCGGGTTTCTGTTGCCGTTTCCCTTTTTAATGGAATAGT
>JAWBXD010000027.1:0-8881 GCA_038868055.1 Bathyarchaeia archaeon | reverse complement strand
TTTCTCCTTTCAAGGTTGACTGCACTGCTAATAGTGTTAGCCGCCTTCCTCCTAGGAGGAGACTACAAGAACGCTTGGATGATTATGAAAAGAGACTACAAAAAGGTTCCAAGCATAAATCATGGATGGCCCATGGCGGCCATGGCTGGCGCTTTAGGCGTCCAACTTGAAAAGCCGGGATACTATGTTATAGGCGAAGGTAGACAGGAATTATCTTACCAGCATATTAAAAGGGCTTTGAAGATAAGGAACGTGGTGATTGTTCTCTTCATCCTTCTAGTAGAATTGCCTCTAATGTTCCTAAGCACAATCCTCTTAGGAATGCCTATTATCTAAGTAGCTCTTTAAGGGATTCTACAAGAAGTAGGTTTTCTTTCTCGCTTCTAACGGTTACTCTGAAGTATCCGTCGTCTAAACCGCGAAAGTCCCCGCAGTCCCTTATGAGGATACCCTTTTCAGCAAGCTTCTCTTTTAATTGTTTGGCGGTGATTCCGCTTTTCAAGATTTTGACCAGCAGAAAATTTGTTTCCGACGGGAAAACCTTTAACAATCCTGTTTCAGCCAGCAAGTCTGCGAGTTTCTGCCGCTCTTTCTGGATATACATTTTTGTCTTGTTGATGTACTCTTTGTCCCTTAATGCTTCTCGGGCGGCTATTATGGCTAGGGAGTTTATGCACCATGGCTGTTCAATAGCCTCCAGCTTTTGGATGATTTCTTCGCAGCCTATTCCGTAGCCTATTCTTATTCCGGGCATTCCGAAGAACTTGGAGAACGACCTCACCACGAAAACGTTTCCATATTTGTCTATGGAATGGGCTAGAGTGTGCTCTTCAACCGCATCAACAAACTCTATATAATTTTCGTCCAAGACAACGTAAACGTCCCTTTCAAGGCAAAAATCAACCAGCTCCTGAATCTGGTTGCGATTAAAGAGTCTCCCTGAGGGGCTGTGGGGATTGCAGATAAAAAGTAAACGGGTGTTGCTGTTAATTTCCCCTTTTATGGCATCAACATTTAAAGAAAAATCCGGCTGGAGGCTTACAAACTTGGGTTTAGCGGAAACTATCAAACTGACTCTTTCATACTCCGTAAAGGACGGGATGGGTATTAGCGTTTTCCGCTTCCAAGCAAAGACCTCGGCAAATCGGTAAATAAGCTCCATAGATCCATTTCCAAGCACAACATTTTCGGGACCTATTCCACCAACGTAATTGCATATATCATCCTTAAGTTCAACTGGATTTTGGTCAGGGTAAAACCTTATGACGTCGGCGAATTGCCTTATGGCTTCCAGCGCCTTTGGAGGTGGACCGAGAAAATTTATGGGGGCGCTGAAGTCGATTACTTTCTCCAGCTGGATCTTGTATTTTCGCATTAAACCCCATACGTCTCCACCATGGGGTCTATGTTGAATATTTTTGTCCAATCAATCTCCCCGTTGAAGCAGTTCAATCAGCTTATCCTCAATTCTCCATTGTTCCTTAAAATGGTTGTTGTAGTCGTTAAAAATTCTATAAAACCAGTAGACAATGCCAACTCCCAGAGTTGCCAGTGTTAACATAGCGTAAAATTTCAAGTTGATTTTCTGTTCCTTTATCTCCTCTTTTCCGAGGACTTTTCGAAATAGTGATGCTTGTCTGCGTTCATGCAAATGCAGGTCCTTGGATAGGAGGAAGGCTATGGCGAAGATGGGTGCTATCAGGAGGATGGATGTCGACCACAAGAGGGAACTTCTCCTCCGACAATTTTCCGGCTCTACTTCGATGTTTATTCCCTTGTTCTTCAACCTTGCCAAAATGAGATCTTCCAGTTCTTTTTGACGCTGAAAATGCTTGTTTCTCCTTTCAATCAAACGGTAAATCGTTGGGAAGAGAGCCAATCCAAAAGTTGTTATTGAGAGGAGAAGGTGGAATGAAAACCACATGATTTTGTCCGTTTCCACTCTTTTTGAGAGGTTCTCCCTAATTTTGTCGATGATCTCTTGATCTTTCATCTTCGCATATAGTGTTTGGCATGGTTTATAAGTATCTTCCTTTAAAGACATGCTGATGCAAGAAAGACCGTTAGTCTCCATAGTCATTCCAGTCTTTAACGAGGAGCCCACTGTAGGCAATGTTATTGAAAGGGTTAAGGCTGCTATTGAAAGGATGAATCTTCCCTATGAAATATTGGTCATTGACGACTGCTCAACCGACAACTCCTTGGAAGTTTCGAAAAGCAAAAAGGTCAAAGTTTACCAGCTTGAAAGACACATGGGAAAGGGCTATGCGCTGAGACTTGGATTCAAGGAAGCGAAAGGCGAAATTATAGTGACGCTGGACTCGGATGGCTCACACAAACCAGAAGAGCTTCCAATGATGCTGGAGCCAATTTTGAGGGATGAGGCGGATCTCGTCGTGGGATCCCGCTTTCTATCAAGGGAAAACGTTTTTTCCAACAAGTTGAACAAGATCGGCGTCCAATTATTTAACCTGTTAATTAGAATTCTCACGGGAAAAGCTACCACGGATTCCCAGTCCGGATATCGTGCCTTCAAGTCTGCTGTTTTGGAGAAAATTCAATTGAAGTCTAAAGGGTATGAAATTGAGTCTGAAATGCTTGTGAAGGCTTTAAAGAGCGGGTTCAAATCAAAAGAGGTTTCAATAAGTTTTGAGCAAAGAACCTACGGGAAATCTAAGCTGGCACCTTTTAGGGATGGCATCAAAATTTTCATGTCCATTTTGGCTGCCTATGTTGGCGTTTAGCATGGCAACGCTAAAGGATTTTCCAACAGTGTCAATAATCATCACAACTCTAAATAATGAGCAGACAATCGATGAATGTTTGAAGTCAATTTTTGATTTGGATTATCCAAGGGATCTCATGGAAGTTATAGTTGTGGATGGCGGTTCAAAAGATTCAACCGTAGAGATAGCCAAGAAATACCCGGCAAAAGTTATTGTCAAGCCCTCAAATGCACCTTCAGCCTACAATTATGCATTAAAAATTGCGAGGGGCGACTTAATCGCAATAGTGGATGCCGATGTGAAGGTTGAAAGGGGTTGGTTGAGCAGGCTTGCTGGGCGCATGAAAGATCCGCTGGTTGCGTGTGTTGGTGGAGGAATTGAAACATGGAATCCCCAACGTGTCCTACCCAGATGCATTGGATATGACATCAAATATAGATATGGCAGGCTGTTAAAAAGCGGAGACATCAAGCGTCTGGCAACCATGAATTTGCTAATCAGACGAAACGTCTTGGAGAAGGTTGGAGGGTTCGATGAGAGTCTCCCCACACAATATGACACTGAACTCGGGTATAGGATAACTGATAGAGGCTACAAAATAATTTTCGAACCAGAAGCAAAGTGCTACCATTTTAATAGGCAAACGTGGCGGGAATACTTTAAACAGCAATTTCAATACGGTAAAAACACGATTAGACTCTACCTTAAGAAACCCTCACTCATAAAAGGAGACAGAATCACTGATTTTGGAATGAACATTCAACCAGTTCTGCTGATCATCGCCTTCATATTAGCGGTTTTGGGGTTAACACTTGAACAGGCAAGGTTCACTTTGTACGTTTCTACGGCAATTTTGGCATTCCTACTAGCCTACTACGTAATCTATGCTGCGAAAGTTTCACTACAATTCAAGGATCCTACAGCTCTACTTCTAGTCCCCATCTGCTTCGTCAGGGCAGTAGCTTGGACTCTTGGAGGCATCTTCGGAATCTTTAAAACGGTGAAGGCTGGAGAGGAAAGTTCTGTTGATTAAAGTATGTTTTTTAACTCCGGAATACCTGCCCATAATGGGTGGAACAGGCTCCTACGTCTATTATTTGGCGGAGAACCTTGCGCGCCTTGAGAACACGGTATACGTTATCACCAAGAATCACCACGTGTTAGGAAAAGCTTCACCCTCATCCGAAAATGTTAAGGTCTTTCAAATAAAAACTCCTTGTGCACCTTTGTTTGAGACCATTCTTTTTTACATGCATGCTTCAAGGAAGCTGCTAGAAATTGACGGAAAATCCCGGATAGATGTGGTGCACGTCAACCTTCCACTGGTTCCATTTTTTGCTGTTCCAAGGGCTTTTAGAGGGGCGGTGGTGGCGACTGTTCATACGACATGGAAGGGAGAAAATGATGCGCTAAAAAATGAGCCATTTCTTGAACTTAATGCAAATGAGAAGGTTGTGCGAATCTTTAATGAAGCTTTGAGGTTTTTCGAGCGGAAAATGCTTGAACGTGCGGATAGAATAATTGCCGTGAGCGCCCTTACAAAAAATGAGCTTTTGGAAGGCTACGGTGTGAATGCGAAAAAAGTGCAAGTAATTCCAAATGCAGTTGACATTGACAAGTTTAAGCCGCCGGATGAAAAGGACAAAGTCAAACAAGAATGGCGGTTCGCTGATTGCAAAGTTGTGCTTTACGTTGGGCGCTTGTATCGCAGGAAAGGATTAACGACCTTTTTGAGGGCAGCCTCCATCATTCTGCGGAAACTCAGAAATGTGAAATTTGTGATTTCCGGTAGGGGCTTTTTCGGCGAGGAGGAGAGGCTGAGGGCTTTGGCTCGTAAACTGAAAATAGAAGAGGCTATTGTTTTCTTGGGATACGTCCCAGACAAGGCATTGCCCAAACTCTATCAAGCAGCCGACGTCTTTGTGCTCCCCTCAATTTATGAGGGCATGCCCTTCACGGTGTTGGAGGCTTTAGCAAGCGGTTTGCCTGTAGTGGCTACCAAAGTCGGTGGGGTTCCAGAGGTTATTGATGATGGGGAGAATGGCTTTCTGGTTAGCCCAATGGATCATCAAGGTTTAGCTGATAAGGTTTTATATCTTCTAGAAAATTCGGATCACGCACGTGAAATGGGTTTCATGGGCAGAAAAAGGGTTGAAGAGCGGTTTAGCTGGCATGAAGTTGCCAAGCAGGTTTTAGAAGTTTACAATGAGGTTTTGGCTAGATAGAGCCCTTTAAACCCCTGTAGAACATGACGATTTTCTGGAGGGCTTTAACAAGCTCCGGATTTGAGAAGAACGCTTTTGTTACCAACTCATGCCTATAAATTACTAACTGCATTTTCACTGGTAAATCAATAACTGGAGGCATGAATCTGCGGGAGTATTCCATTCGCCCAATAACCTCTATTTTTCCCCTGTCAACCCCGGTTTTTCGTACAATATAGTCTAAATGACTGATTGTTCTCCAATCCAAGCCCATAATCTCCGTTGCCACCAAATCTAAGGCGACTGGGCAGTTGCTCGTCAAAATTAGGTCCATATTGACTGGGAGGCCTCTGGTTGGACCGTTTTTCTCCATGGCTGTTATGGCGTCCATAACTGTTATGGGTTTAATGAGCTTTTGCAATGCGAACAAAACTTCGTTAATGTAGGGATGCAGAAAAATTCTTTTTCTGTCCGGTATGAGTCCAAAGAGGTTTTTGAGGGCTCCACTATAAATCGTGAACTCATGGGTCTTCATCACTGGCACATTAACTATTGAATCAACCTCAAACAGAGTTTTTGGAAGAAACAGCCTTTTAACCCTAAACCCTTCAATGTTTACTTGAACAAGCTTGTCTCTTGAAAGATTCATTATTTTGCCGCCAGCCTTTTCAGCGGCTTCTTTCATTCCCGTTTTTTCAAAGGCTAGATCACATGAATAATTGTAGCCATCAGACTCGCCCACAATAACCTCTTCAACCGAGTTTCTAAACAGTTTTACGAGGTGATATACAACTTCGGGGCTGGTCACAGCCCCAGGGACATACACGGGCATGCACATGTTTGGTTTTATTAAAACCTTGCCTTTAGCTTTGAAACCGATTTCTTGAAGGGCTTCCTCTAACTTTTTCGCCAGGTCTCCGCCTTTAACCTTGGTTATCACAACCCTCCTCGTTGTTTTGCCCATTCACATGCACTTCTTAACCAGTATGCATCCGGGGTCGGAAGCCATAATGTCGTGGGTGTATGCATAGGCTCTAGCCCTGCATCCGCCACAGACGTATTTAAATTGGCATTCTCCACAAGATCCCTTGAGGTTTTCCCTATTCCTTAAAGCCTCAAATACCTCAGAGTTCAGCCACAGGTCTTGAAACGTGCTGGTTTTTAAGCTGCCCACCTTCACTGGGAGAAAGACACATGGGTGGACGTCTCCCTCCGGAGATATTGAACAGTAAAGCCTCCCAGCTCCGCATCCACCAATAAAGTCAGCTAGGGCCACGGCTTTTTTATTCACCTTACTAGTTTGCATGTGCGCCATCGGCAGGAACACTTCGCCGGATGCGTTTACTTGATGAGCCACAGCCACTCTGGCTAGTTGAGGAGTCGTCGTCAAAATAGTAACTTTAGAACCCGATAACAATCTATCCAATAAGAAGAGCATAACTTCCTCTCTCTCCTCCGATGAAAGGTCCTGCGAAGCCATCTCAACCCCCCTTCCAGTGGGAACAAAGTTGAACAGTGCGAATCTTTTTGCGCCAATTTTTTCCGCTAACTCCAATATTTTTGGTATGTCTTTGAAGTTTCTCTTTGTGGCGGTTACGGCGATAGACGTGCATAAACCTTGTTCGATGCAGTTTTTCAATCCAGTTATCGCCATGTTGAAGGCTCCGGAGACCCCTCTAAAATCATCATGAAATTTTGCGTTACTTCCATCGATGCTGACTTCGACATAGTGAATCCCAATTTCCTTCAGCCTTTGCACGGTTTGTTTGTTTAACAATGTTCCGTTGGTGGCTAATGAAACATACAGCCCCGAATCCACGGCGTGTTTGGCAACATCAAAGAAATCTTTCCGCATTAAAGGCTCGCCTCCAGAAAAGGCTAGGGATACCACGCCAAAATCTGCAAGCTGATCCACAACCCTTAGGGCGTCCCTGGTCCCCAATTCTTCTCTAGTTGGCTCACCAGCATTGGAATAACAGTGCTTACACTTTAGATTACAACGGTACGTAAAGTCCCAGACAATAAGGAACGGCGCGTAAACAGTTAAAGGCTTCCTAATCCCAAAATAAACAAAAGTCTTAACGACGCTTTTTATCCCCCTCCTCGCATAGGGGTCTGCCAAAGTCTTCTTAATCTTGCTCTTCTCAATGGCTAAGCTTTTCCTTAAAAACTCTATCCAAAAAATTATCATGCTTGAGGGTAAATGGCATTTTCCGCAGCTCTCCATACTTAAGCCAGTGTACCGGTCAAGGGCGGAGTCTAACACTTGCCTGTCACAGCCATCGCACTTTTTAAGAGATAACATCAACATTCTCCTGACCAGAGGAAAGGTTATCACGCCGTTCCAGAGGCGGCTATGCTTTATGAAGCTCAATGTTCACCCTCAGCCAGCGTTGACTAAACGGTTTGGCAGCTACTGTTAAAACGTTTTTGCATCATAAGAGTTGAAAGAAAACACTCCGCCCTCCTCAAGTCTTCATAACTGTTTATATTTATAACTGCCTCCACATCCTCTAGGATAAGCGTTTCCTGATCTATCTCCTCCTCAAAGATTTTGGCACCATCCAAAACGTTAACACCGGACACCACGTAGTCTACACCCCTATAACTGTAGAGTGACGGTGCAGAAAGCCCAGCCTCCCTAAATTTTTCAATTGGAACCAGAACCGTCAAGGCTGGTTTACCGCAACGTTCATAAATTGAAAGAACCTTGTCCAGGAACTTTCCAGTTAAGGCGGGCAAGTCTGAAGAAACCGTTAAGACTGGATGGTAAAGTCTACTCGCTATTATGGCTTGCTTTAAATCTTCATGATATCCCTTGCCATCCGTTCGAATAACCCTCAAACCCTCGCGAAGACATTTCGCCTCAGTTTCAGGTGTGTTGGGACTGGTTACAACGTAAAAGTTTGAGATTTTGCTCGAGGCTTGGACAGCTTCAACAACCCATGTTATCAAGGGCTTACCCATGAAAAGGGCTAGTGGCTTTTCAACGCTTGAACCGAACCGTTTTCCTCTACCACCCGCCATTATCAAAGCTGTAAAGGTCATGAAACAACCCCACCGGCAACCATGAGCAAGCATACCGCCCTAACCAATTCGTTTGTTGCGCCTAAAACGTCTCCAGACGTTCCCCCAAAAACTCTCTCTGAAACTTTTTCCATTAAAATCCCTGCGAGAAAACTGATCGATAAAAAGGCTATACTTGAAAGACCAAAAAATGGAAAAACTATGAGAAGAGCGATGGCGTACGATAGGCTTATGCTCTTATATCCCTTGTTAAACTTAACAAAAAGCGCACCTAAACCACTGTAGGCAGGTTTTCCAGCCCATGCCAAAGTAACCATTGCCAATTTAGCCGAGACCTCAGCGCAAATCAAAGCCTTACACACCAAGGCTGCATTCATTAAAAAGATTCCGAGGAAAGCCAAGAACTCCACAAAAAGGGCTAAAAGCGCCCCCTTATAGGTTACAACCCACGCATGAGCCACAAGCCTCCTTTCTTCAAGGTTTTTGAAGCCAATTGCGTTGCCTAAATCAACGAGTCCATCGAAGTGTTGTAGTCCAGTTATGACCAGCAGAAAGGAGATAGTTGCACCCGCGGAGAAGATCCTTACAAAAACGTTTTCAAGGGCTCCGAACAGCCACCGCAGTACCGGTGTAAAAATTGATAGTATAAGTGTGCAGAGTTGGAAATAAGCCACTGTAAGTATGCCTATCATTCCTCCCATAAGTGGAAAGAGAAACATGTACCTTGCGGAGTTTTCAATGAAGCTTTCATCTTTCGTTGACGGAATTATTGTGAGGAATGCCACTAAATCTTTAAAAACCTTCCACGCTTTCATAGCACATTATTAAGCTGACCGAAATAAAAATATGTGTCTTGCTCTAGAAAGGCTTGCAATAAAAAGGGGGTCAAAATGGTCAACGGGAAGGCTGTTAGAGGGGTCATAA
>JAWBXD010000026.1:0-9433 GCA_038868055.1 Bathyarchaeia archaeon | reverse complement strand
AAAACCTCCCGATAAGCCTCGGCGCCCAACTCCTTCAACTCCTTTGGGTTGGCGGCTGGCAATTCGCCAGAACCCACGATCACAACAGCCTTCAAATTCTTTGAACCCATAACAGCACCCATTCCAGGACGCCCGCCGCCTCGCCCTTTCTGGCAGACGATGTTGGCGAACTTCACAAGGTTTTCTCCTGCCTGTCCAATAGCGAGAATCCCAGCTGTTGGTCCATAAACGCTTCTTAATCTCTCCTCAACCTCGAAAGTGTTTAGGCCCCAAAACTCCTTTGCGTCAAGAAACTCCGCTATACTATCCTCAATTAGGAGAATTGTAGGAGACTCCGCTTTGCCCTCAACAACTATTGCGTCGTATCCAGCCTTCCGCATTTGAACAGCGGCATAACTCCCAACATTTCCGTCGCCATAACCACCCGTCAAAGGGCTTTTAGCCGCAACAACAAGCTTGCCGCTGCTTGGAAGTGCAAAACCAGTAAGCGGCCCCGCCGCAAAAATAAGCCTGTTCTCCGGCGACAATGGATCTACGCCGGGTTTAAGTTCGTCCCATAAAATTTTGACGGCGAAACCCCTGCCTCCCAGAAACTTTCTAGCCATTTCAGCGTCGTACTCTTTTGCTACGGCCTTCTGCTTGGTTAAGTTTACTCGCAAGAATTTGCCAGTCCACCCAAACATAACAGCACCAACTTCGGCTACAGTCTGCATATTGCACGCTATAACCTAATAAAATTCACCGTTTAAAACTCTAAATCTGAAGCTTCTCACGTTCAACCCGTCTCTCTTTAATGCCCAAATCGCTAACTTTGAGCTTCCATCCGCCATAAAGGTCTGCGTATTCTTCGCCGTCATAAAGAGCAGCAGCAACCCTTCCAATAGCATCCGCCTTCATAATCCCGCTCCCGCTGGCGCCGCCGACGACTATCAAATCGTTTTCTTCGAAAACCACTGGATGCCCGTCCAAAGTGTTAATCTCATAAAGCCCGGCAAAAGCCGAGTACGGATGGCAATCCCTAAACTGGGGAAAATACTTCACAAGAACCTGATAAATGCCATACTCGTAAAAACTCTTTTCAGGCTGCGGGTCCTCCTCAAGCTTGAAAGCCCTTGGAAAATCATCCGCATAGCTAAGCCAGAAAACGCCCTCCGTTGGAAACGGCCGTATCAAGACTCTTGGTTTTGGCAATATCGTGAAGGGCATGCAGCCCACGGAGTTGAAACCACCTGTGTAAAGCAGCCGTTTAAGCTCCGGCTTTTTAGCTTCAATCGCAAAAACTTGCCGCTTTTTAGGCTTGATGAAGCATTCAATTCCAACAGCGTCCAAAAGCTGGGGAATCCATGCACCAGCAGCCAAAACAGTTTTCTTCGCTTTAATCACACCAGCATCCGTTTTGACGCCGGAAACCCTTGACTCCTGCCAGAAAAAGGGCTCCCCCGGTATGCCAAGAGGCTTACAAGGCTCAACGATAAGGCTTTCAGCCCTAACACCGTAATGGATTTCACCGCCAAGCTTTAGAAACTCTTCCTCATAAAATTTGACAATACAATCAGCATCAACAATTCCAGCCTTAGGAATAAGAACCCCCTTATAAACATCGTTTAAACCCAAGACCTCAGCCTCTTCATCACCGGCCAAACATACGTTCAAACGGAGCCTTCCGGCAAGCTCCTCAGCCTCAAGCTCTTCATATTTAAGGTTGCTCGCAGCCAGACCATCTAGAACCGGGTGCAACTCTCCATATTCGCGTTCGCTTAAAAGCCAAAGATAACCCACAAAAGCCAACTTCAAATCCACGCCAAGCTGATTCTGCACATAAGCATAAAAGTCCACTGAAGAGTCAGAAAGAAGATAGTTCACCCTAGAAGAAAACAGGCAACGAAAAGCAGACATGCTTTTAGCAGTGCTACCTTGCCCAGCAGCACTAAACTTGTCAACCACCAAAACCCGCAGTTCCGGATGTATCCGCTTAATGTAGTAGGCGGTTGACAACCCAAGAACACCGGCCCCAACCACAACAACATCACATTCCCTCACAAGGCTCCCTCAACATCCTTAGGATAAGCACAACCACCCCAATAATAAAATTTGCCCAGACAAGGCTTAGGAAAGGAATATTTATCTACCTCAAAAAACTTATAAAATAAGCCATTCACCGATGCGCGGTGTGATGCCATGGATTTACACATCGACATCAAAGGCACATCAAAAATCACATTAACCCTTATGATGTTAATATCAGCAGTAATAGGCGGAATAATCTCATACACGTTCACAATAGCCTACTACGCAAAAATTCCAGAAGAGACAACTCTGACAATAACCCAAATCCGTATAAACCCTGAAAATGTAAGTTCGTTTAACATTACAGTTCTAAACCCCTCATATTCCCCCAGCGATGCAAACATCACACGAATCGCATTAAGCCTAAAAACCGGAACAGAGCTCTACGAGGTTGTGGAAACCAATCCATCCATTAGCAAAGGTTTGAAAATTCGAATAGGCGAATCTGCAGACATAACATGCTTGACGGTCAGGAAGGGTAATACTGATATTTCTTTCGGAGAGTTAATTAATACTTTTCCGGGCGAAACTATTCTGGTCCATGTTTTTGCTGAAGGTTTTCAAGCTTCAAACAAAGAAGTAACTCTCCCAAATGTTAAAATTAAGGTAACTCCAAATTTTGAAGAACAGATACGAGAAAGTATTGAATATTTTAACCTAACAATCGAGAACCAACAACAAAAATTGTCGCTAAATCTAACGATCACCGAAATTAATTTGCAAATACATAATACAGCGTTCTCTTTGAATACCACTCCATCGCTTCCATTTATTCTTAGGCCTAACACTGCTAAGAGGTTTCAATGCAATTTTAATTGGGAAGGTCTACGAGATCTTAACATTACATTGAACGTGAAGACAAAGGAAGGATACGAGGCATCTTATGTAACAAGTAAGTTGCCTGGTGCTGAACTTTGCATCGGGGATATTAGCTTTGACTATGATGATACTGGGCGCTTTAACATAACTGTAACTAGCGATAAAGCTTCTACGGCCACAGCCTATATAACAAAAGTGAACTTAACACTACCTGATGGTACGGTAAAAACCATTAACACGACGTGGCCGCTAAATGTTTCTCCGCTGCCTGTATTTCCCGGACGGTCAGTAACATTAACTTGCATTTGGAATTGGTCTACATGTCGCAGTGAAGTAATCACCGTCATAGTCTGCACGAAACAAGGTTATACGCTTTACAAAAGCGTCAGAACACCGTCTCCAATTTTTATTAGCGTTTTAGGTGAAACAACGATTTTTAACTTAAGAGATAAGGAGCGCTTTAACATAACGATTTTAAATCACGCTTCTTCTCTTGAAGCTGTTAACATAACCAAAATTGTAGTGAAAAAGACAGGAGATATACTGCCAATAGTCAATGGGAATATCAACCCCAGTTTCAGTAAAACATTTACCTGTCATTTTAATTGGGCGCTTTTCCTTAAGAACTACGGCAGAGACCTAGCATTAACCATCTATGCAAACGCTATCCAATCCTCGAATGTATACACATTTGATTTTTCGTTCACTCTTCCAGTGGCGGAGTTAAACATAACAACTATTACACACACTCCGATAGGTAATGCCGGATACTTGAATTTAACGGTTAAAAACTTAGATTATTCTATATGGAACCTTACACTGTCAAAAATAGTTGTCTTTGTTCAAGATTTAAACGAAACTTTGGAATACTTGTTTCCTGAAAACCATTTAGTTCTAACTGCTGGTGGCGAATTTGTCTTACTTTGTCCATTTAACTGGCAAAAATACGTAGGAAAAACCATAATGGTAACCGTGATCACAAAGGAGCTGGTAGAAGTTTCCACATCATATACAATTGGCTTAGAGCCTCCATAAGCCTTTTATTTTATCTACAGAGCCTTGTTCTAGAGAGTGTTGCCTTTGGTTAACGTAAGGGTCGCTGAAAGAGTACATACTATTGAGTATGCTATTCGCGATGTTATTGTTTATGCACGGGCTTTGGCGGAGGCTGGTAGAAAAGTTTATTATTTGAATATTGGGGACCCTGTGGCTTTCGATTTTGATACTCCTGAGCATATTAAGCGGGCTTTGTTTGAGGCTGTTAGAAGCGGGGCCAATGCTTATTCGGCTTCTGAGGGTTTGCCTGAGCTTAGGGAAGCTATAAGTGAGAAAGAAAAACGTGTAAACGGGGTTGATGTTTCTGCTGAGGATGTTATTGTGACTTCTGGGATTTCTGAGGGGATTCAGATGGTTATGGCGGCTCTTGTGGAGGCTGGAGACGAGATTCTTTTGCCGGGGCCGACTTATCCGCCTTACATTTCCTATACGCGGTTTTTTGGTGGTAAGCCTGTGACGTATAGGACTGTTGAGGAGGATGGTTGGCAGCCGGACATTGATGATTTGAGGAGGAAGGTTTCGGATAAAACTCGGGCTATTGTTGTTATCAATCCAAACAATCCTTGTGGCGCTCTTTACGGGGAGAAAGTGCTTAGACAGATTTTGGACGTCGCCGCGGAACATGAGATCCCGGTGATTTCTGACGAGATTTATGACCAGCTTGTTTTTGAGAAGCGTTTTGTGAGCACTGCAAGCCTTGCCAAAGACGTGCCCGTGATTGGACTTAACGGTTTTTCCAAGGCTTATTTGATGACCGGTTGGAGGCTTGGCTACGTATACTTCCACAGCCCCAAAGGCGAGCTTAAAGAGTTGAAGGAGTGCGTTGAGAAGGAAGCGAGGATAAGGATTTGCGCTAACACGCCTGTCCAGAAGACTGGCGTGGCCGCCTTAAAAGGGCCCCAAGACCATATTCGTGAGATGGTTTTGAAGCTGAAGACTAGAAGGGATTACGCTTGGAAGAGGCTTAACGAGATTGAGGGGGTAAGCTGCACAAAACCAGAAGGCGCCTTTTATGTTTTCCCCAAAATACACGGTGTAGGGTCAAAATGGAAGACAGACTTTGACTTTGTGTTGGAGCTTTTAAAGGAAACTGGCGTGTTGTTTGTGCATGGCTCAGGTTTTTGCCCAGTTTATGGCGCAGGTCACGTGAGAGGTGTTTTTCTGCCGCCCATTGAAATTCTCGAAGAGGCTCTGAATCTGCTTGAAAGGTTCATGGAAAAGAATAGGTGAACCGGATGGCTTACGTCTCAGAGCTTGTGAACGTTTAATCGTTACTGGTATATGGGCACTCCATGTTTGGGGTCTTGAACAAGCTTTGAGAACTCTTCCATAAGCCTCCTCGTTATTGGGCCTGGTTTTCCGTCGCCTATCTGCCTTTTGTTAATTTCTCTGACGGGAACTATTTCTGCGGCTGTTCCCGTGAAGAAGACTTCATCCGCCGTGAAAAGCTCGTAAGGTGTAATGTTTTTCTCTATTACCTCGTAGCCTAGGCTTCTGGCTAATTCCTTAACTGCTTCAGCTGTTATTCCTGGAAGTGCTCCCGTAGAGCTTGGCGGCGTGTAAATTCGGCGGTTCTTGACTATGAATATGTTTTCTGCGGCTCCCTCACATACGTAGCCGTTTTTGTCTAGGCATATGGCTTCGTCTACGCCGTAAATGTTGGCTTCTATTTTGGCGAGAATACTATTCAGGTAATTCAGCGACTTTATCTCATGGGTTGTCGCGTCAACGGGGTCACGTTTAACCCATGTAAGCATGGCTGTTATGCCCTTCTCCTTTGCCTCACTCTTGTGGAGTGCAATTGTGTCAGTTATCACGATAATAGTGGGTTTCTTGCATTTTCGTGGATCTAAACCCAAGTCGCCGATGCCTCGCGTTACCACTAGGCGTATGTAAGCGTCTTTCAACTGGTTTTTACGAAGCGTTTCCAGAACGATATTTATCATTTCCTCTTTTGAGACTGGGATTTGGAGCATTATAGTGTGGGCTGAACGGTAAAGTCTGTCAATGTGTTCTTTAAGTTTGAAGACTACGCCGTTGTAGGCGCGGATCCCCTCGAAGACTCCGTCACCGTATAGGAGCCCATGGTCGTAGACGGAGATTTTTGCCTGCGACTTTGGATAGTATTCACCATCGATATAGACAAGCAGCTCCTTATCCAAGACGGACTTCTCCTTTCCGGAGAACAGAAATCTTCCTTTAGGGTTGATATGTGTTTTGGCAGTCCCAGTCAAATCTTAGCCATAGAACTGCGGTCTTTTCGAAAGGTGTTTTGGCAGCGGCAGAGGCCTAAAGGGCTTGTTCTGCACTTGGCTTTTTATTTCGTCCATGAGCTCTTTTAGTGTCATTTTGCGGATTTTTCCGGCTTTCCTATCTCTAACGGGAAGCGCCTCTGATTCTAGTTCTTTTTCTCCGACAACTATTATGTAGGGGATCCACTCCATTTCTGCTTCTCTTATGCGTTTTTGGATTGTTAGTGGTCTTTCGTCTATGTCAACACGGATTTGATTTGCTTCAAGGGTTTCCGCCATTCTTTCACAGTGTTCGAGGAATTTTTCTGACATGGGGATTAGGCGCACTTGGGTTGGCGAAAGCCAGAGGGGCAGCATCGGCGGCTCGCCCTTTCGTTGCTGTTTGTAGGCTTTCTCCAGAAGCGCGTATATGCAGCGTTCCACGGCGCCGCTTGGTGAACAGTGCAGTATAAGCGGATAGCGTCTTTCGCCTTTTTCGTCTACGTAGGTTATCTCGTATCTTTTGGCGTTTTCCACGTCTATTTGGTCCGTGGATAAGGCTGCGGCCTTGTCTTGGTTGTCAACGAAGTTGAAGTCCCATTTAAGCCTGAAATAGAAGAAGGGGTAGCTCCACATTTCTACTAGGACCGGTTTGCCGAAGATTTCCGCCAAGCTTTTTACGAAGTCTTTGTTTTCTTCGTAGAAGTCTTTCGTGAAGCGGAAAGCCGCTTCATAGTCGTCTTTTGTTAAGCCTATGTCCTCCAAAACTCGGATGCAAAGCTTAAACCTCGTTACGAACTCTTTTTTGGCTTGTTCTAGGTCTGTGCAGAAGGCGTGGCAGTCTGGCATGGTGAAAGCCCTAAGCCTTCTTAGGCCCACTACTTCGCCGCTTTTCTCTCGCCTAAAGCTGTACCGGGTTAGCTCGTAAACCCTTAACGGCATGTGCCTATACGAGAACTGCGCGTCATGAACCATTAAGAACTGTCCGAAACAGGCAGCGAACCGTAAGAAAAGCTCCTTGTCCTCAGATTTTAGGACGTACTGACGTGCTGGGAAACGGTTTAAGTAGTCGGCTAGGCTTGGGTGGTTGAAATCGTACATGACGGGTGTTTCTACTTCCATGGCACCGTACTCGACGACTTTGGCGGTTACATACTGTTCGATAAGCGACTTTATGAGTCTGCCCTTCGGGTACCAGCGAATATTTCCCGGATCGCTTCCCGCTTCATAGTCGGCTATTTCAAGACGTTTCATTAGCGGCACATGGGGTGGCATCTGCTGGCTTGCCCTAACCTTGGATATTTCATACTTTGCAAATTTTTCCAAATTTTCGTAACCTTTGAAATTAAATTCTTCCACTGGAACCATTTTGCCGTCTGGTTGCAGAATATACCAGTAGGAGACAAGCTTTTCTTCAGCCTTTAAGGCTTCTGAAACTTTTTCAGCTTCTTTTTCGGCTTTTGTTGGCAGTATTATGCGGGATTGTTCTGCCAATGGGTGTCCTTTTATGGATATGGTGAACTGTTTGTTCCAACCGAAAGGTGCGCGGTGCGTCTCTATGCCTTGAGCTTTTGCATACGCCTCCATGGCTTTTACGACTTTTAATGCTTCAGAAGGCTTTGCAAGGTTGCTGCTCAGGTGGGCGTATGGATATATGAGGACGCGGTTTACCTTCAATTTTTCAAGGAAGGCTTTAACCTCATCTATGGCTTTGTGAGCTACGGTTTCGTCGTCCCCTTCCTCTACGGCTGTGAAGAGAACAACAACCTCTTCCAGACGTTTTGTCTCCTTGTCTGTTTCTTCAGCTATGGCTATCTCTTTTTGAATGGGCTTGTACTCGATGTAGTTTGAGTGGAGTTGCAGTATCCGCACTCTAACCCCTCCGCTTTACACTCCTTTAAATCGCCACTGCTCGATTTTTCTGTCCTTCTTTGTCCGCTTCTTAAATTCCTTGTAGTGGCTTTCACACAAGTAAGCGCGTCTTTCACCGCTAGCTATGCTTAATCCAGCCATCCTAACTTTTTCCGCCGAAAGCGAGCGGGCAGCGTCGTTGCTGCACCCTGAAACACTGCATTTAACGCCTTTCCCAACTTTTCCCAAAGCTAAACCCTTCTGCACTCTGAGGCGTTTAGTGAACTTTGACTAAAATAAAATGCGTTTAGTGCTTAATTCCTTTTTCGTAAAGCAACTCAGCCCTGCGGCGAATCTCGCTCCCGTAACCCATGAGGCTGGGACCAACGCCCTCAACAACTGTTGATGCTGCCGCTGAACCTACACATGCACACCATAAGGCTTCTTTACCATGAACATATTCAGCTAAAAAGCCTCCCATAAACGCGTCTCCCGCCCCTGTGGGGTCCACCAGTTTATTGGGCGGGTAGGCGGGAATTTCATAAACAGTCCCGTCGATGGATAAGATGACGCCTTTCGCTCCCATAGTTATTATGACTGTTTCAACGCCGAAGTTATGAACGGTTTTAATGGCTGCCTTCAAGTCTGATGTGCCGGCAACAGCCTCCGTCTCTTCCATGGAACATTTGCAAACTTTAACGAGCTCCAGCATGCGTTTATCCTCTAATGGCTTGTTTGCCACCAGCCCGTTCACGTCAAAATTGCGGACCAAGCCTTGAACATCCAACGACAAAAATTCGACAAGTCCTTTTAGTTTTTCAGCCACATCGTATTGAATTTCGCCAGCAACCGGCGCCAGATGAACCATCTTTGTCTCTAAATGGTTCGGGACGTCTTCAACTGTGATGGGTGGTGCTTTGCTTGCCAACCATAGGATGCGACTGGATAAATTATCGTTGTATTGCAGTTCAAACCTTGTTGTTTTTTCACACTCAATTTTTTGGACGCTTGTGAAGTTTATGCCCTCTTGTTGCAGCCACCACAAGTAAGCTTTCGGGAAGTCGCCTCCGACCTTAGAGACTATGGAAACCTCAGCTCCTAGACGTTTAGCGGAAAGGGAAACGTAAGCCGCGGAGCCTCCTAAAATTGTGCACGGTTTTTGTCTACCTGGTAAACGTATGGTGTCTATGCAGAAATGCCCAATGACGGTTATGTCGAAAACCATCGGGCTTCGCCAAATCAAATTTTGGATTGAAGTAGAAGAATGGCTTTAGCCAAGTCTCCTTCACATTCTTCTAAGGCTTTTCTGGCTTCCTCTAGGCTTTTTCCAGTCTGGTCAGCCACAAGCCTAACGTCTTCTTCAGGTATAACCAGTTTCCGTTCAATAGCCTTTTCCGTTACTTTTCCCC
>JAWBXD010000025.1:0-10680 GCA_038868055.1 Bathyarchaeia archaeon | reverse complement strand
CTTCCCTTTTCTTTTCCTCTTCCTTAACCGTTCTAACCCAGCCGAAAGACTCCAAGATCTTTGCGGTTTTTTCAGCCGCCAAGTCAAGCCTTGACAAGTCAACCTTCAACCCCAAATACTTGTTTAGGGCGGAGAGAGCATAACGTGCAGCGTTTGCATCTGGATAAGTGCCCAAAGTCTCAACCAGAAGCGAAAAGCCTCTGAAACCTCTGAGGGCGCCAAGCCCTATTAAGATGCCAGCCACGCCGAAAATGTTTCCAACCATTATCTTTGCGCCCAGAGCCAACGCCTCCTTCAATGTTTCAACGTCTGAAGCCGCGCAATAGATTTCCGGAACCTCTTTTACCTCCTCCTGTTTGAAGCCGCCAACTGTTATGAGGAAGCGGCATCCCAGTTCTTCGGCGATGTCTAACACGCGTCCGCAAAGTTCATATTGTCCGAAAGTTGTTAGGGCTTGCGTGTTTCCATACCATATAAGCAAGTCTCGACCTTCGCCGTTGCCCTTGTAGTAATACAGTTCATTTATTGGTGAGCGGGGTTCTCCGGTTTCAGTTGTCACCGCCAAGTCTTGAAATGAGTCGGATAGGAGTCTTGCGAAACGTTTAGCCTTTAACTCGTGGATTAAATGTAGGGCTACTATGTTGGCTACAAAGCCTATTCCCGGAAGCCCCTCAATCAACACTGGATTGTTAAGTTTCGGCTTTTCCTCAATTTGAACCGTTAACGGCATGATTTTTCCTCCAGCATAGAAGAAACTGGCGAGATAATTAAGCTTGCAGCTTCACATTTTATAAACTTGTTTAACCGATTTTGATTAGACCAAAGGATGAGCTTCGAAGTAAAAGATAAAGATTTGCTGGCGAGAATAGGGAAACTGCAAACAAAAAGTGGTGTAGTGGAAACTCCGCTTCTTTTTCCAGTCGTAAACCCAACCGTGCAGCCAATCCCACCAAAAAGAATTCGCGAAGAATTCGGCTTTGAAGCGCTTATAACAAACGCCTACATCTTGAAAAAACGTTTCAAAAACGAGCCTGTGGAAAAGGGTTTACACAATTTTTTAGGTTTTAACGGCGTTGTAATGACTGATTCGGGAGCCTACCAAATACTGGTTTATGGGGATATTGAAACAACCCCAGAAGAAATAGTAGCCTACCAAGAACAGGTTGGACCAGACATAGCCACCATACTGGATTGGCCGACTGGCTGGAAGGCTACAAGAAAACATGCGGAGCAAACAGTGGAAGAAACACTGAAAAGGGCGCACGCGCTGTTCCAGACAAAAACTAGGGATGACATTCTATGGGTTGGGCCTGTTCAAGGAGGACGCTATCTGGATCTCGTGGCAAAGTCAGCCCGCGAAATGGGTGCCCTCCCCTTTCACATTCACGCGCTTGGCAGCCCAACAGAGGTTATGGAGAATTACAGGTTTGACGTTTTAGTTGACATGATTTTAACCGCCAAAATGAACCTGCCAATTGAAAGGCCTCTCCACCTTTTTGGGGCTGGACATCCATTCATGTTTGCGTTGGCTGTTGCTTTAGGATGCGACATGTTTGACTCGGCAGCCTACGCTATATATGCCAAAGAAGGCCGTTACATGACGGAGACTGGAACTACAAGGCTTGAAGAACTTGAATATTTCCCATGCTCGTGTCCAAAGTGTTCAGGTAAAACTCCAAAGGATGTTGCGGAAATGTCTCCAAGCGAGAGGCACGTTTTCCTCGCCGAACACAACCTTTACGCTTGCCTTTCAGAGATAAAGCGAATAAAGCAGGCTATAAGGGAGGGACGTCTCTGGGAACATTTGGAGCTTAGGGCGCATGGACATCCGGTGCTTTTGCAAGCCTTGAAAAAACTGAAGAAATACGAGGATTTCATTGAAAAACACAGTCCCGTAAGTAAGCCCAGCGGGTTGTTCTTTTTCAGCCGTGTGGGCTTACACCGTCCTGAGGTCGTACGCCACAGACTTAGACTTTCTGAGCGTTTCACGCCTTCTTTAGAGGCTGAAATCCTCATTTTGGTGCCTCAGACAAAGGCCAAGCCTTACCATAGGTCTGGGCTTTACAAGAAACTGGTTAAAACCCTCCGCAAAATTCTAAATGCAGAGGAATTAGCCAAAATTCACGTCTGCTTTTACGAGGCTCCTTTCGGCATAGTTCCCGTAGAGCTTGACGAGGTTTATCCGCTTTCCCAACATGAAACAACTCTTCCGCCTGACATGGAAACAGTTGAGTACGTCGCCGCCCAAGCGGCAGCCTACATAAATCGAACAACCTACAAAACGGTGGTTTTACTTAATGACCGAGAAGCTTGGGGCGAAAAAGTTTTAGAGGCGTGCAAAAACGCCTGCATGAAGAAGGGGGCAGTTTTTAAAAGTTTTGATGTTGAAGGAGATTGGAACACGCTTCTAGCCGATTTTTTAAAGAAAGCTTGTGAGAAGTGAAGTGCCTTGATAAGGGCAGACCTCCATACTCACACAAATTTTTCGCCAGACTCCTCCATCCAGCCAAAAACGTTAGTGGACACGCTTCTAGCCCACCCGTTCATAAAGGCGGCGGCGGTTACAGACCACAACACTGTTAGAGGCTATTTTAAAGTGAGAGAGCTGGCTTCCGCATACCCGGACTTACTGATCATTCCGGGCGTTGAAATAAGCACTATAGAGGGCGACGTGATACTTTTGGGAGTTGCGGAAGTGCCACCCCAACCTTGGACTATGGAAAACGTGATTGATTTTGCCCGAAGCAGGGGAGGCTTGGTGGTTGCAGCTCACCCTTACAGGGCGTATGGGTTAGGCGACTCTGCAAGAAAATACCCCATAGACGCTGTTGAGGTTTTGAATGGCAGTTGTTCTCGACAGCTTAACATGTTAGCGGAAGAACTTGCCAAAGCTATGGGTGTTCCCGGCATAGCGGGTAGCGACGCTCACAGGGTGGATGAACTTTGGAGCGTTTACACTGAAATTCAAGCATCCATGGATCTAGATGACGTTTTAAAGGCTATTAAACGGGGCCTTGTTAGGGCGTTTTACAGCAGAAAGTCAATATGTTTTTAAAATAGCAGCGCAAATGTTTACTGCGTTAAATGGTTGAAGCTGAAATGAGCCCTTTACAGTTAAAGTTTCTGGGCGCAACTCATGAGGTTGGCAGGGCGGCAATCGCCGTTAAAACTCCAAAAACACAGGTTTTGCTAGACTACGGTGTAATGTTAAACCATGAACCCGGCTTCCCCATGCACGTCCCGCCGAAAGAAGTGGATGCCATAATCTTGGGGCACAGCCACCTTGACCATTCAGGCGCAATTCCAATATTTTTCATCCATGGAAAAAAGCCGGTTTACACAAACAAGCTTACGGCAGAGTTAACCCAACTGTTGATTTCAGACTTCATCCACCTTTCAAGCTATTATCTTCCATACGAGTATCTGGAACTCCGAGCCATGATGAGGAATATTAAGCATTTGGATTTTGGCGTCAAAGAAACCATAGGCGATTTAACTTTCGAGTTTCGCAACGCTGGACACATTCCCGGAAGCGTCCAAGTGCTCTTAGAGGCGGAAGGTAGGAGACTCCTATACACTGGTGATTTCAACCTGATAGACACAAGGCTTTTAGAGGGCGCCAAGATGGATTATGGGGACTTAGACACAGTCATAATTGAGAGCACATACGCCAACGAAGACCACCCGAACCGAATGGAGCTTGAGAAAAACTTTGTTGAAGAAGTAACCGAAGTCGTGGAGAGAGGTGGAACAGTTCTCGTGCCAGCCTTCAGCATTGGAAGAGCCCAAGAAATTGCGTGCATTCTCGCCGCCCACCACTTTGAGCATCCAGTCTACTTTGACGGGATGGCGCGGGAAGCCAGCCGGCTTATGATGAACCACCTAAAGTTCCTGAGGGATCCCAAACTATTCATGGATGCCGTTCATTCAGTCAATTGGGTGGAGGGCTGGAGGGACCGCAGAAAAGCGACGAAAACGCCTTGCGTGATAATATCGCCGGCTGGAATGCTTAAGGGTGGTCCAGCAGCCTTTTACGTTTCTAAAATTGGGAAAAAACCCCAAAACGCCATTTTCCTAGTGAGCTATCAGATTCCGGGAACGCCGGGACGGGAGCTTTTAGAGAAAGGTGTTTGTGTAATTGACGGAAAACTTAGAAAGGTTAAGGCAACAGTCAAACACTTCGACTTCTCATCTCACTGCGGCGCAAAGGAGCTTAAGGAAGCCATTCGCAAAATCAATGGCAAAGCAAAAATCTACGTGATTCACGGCGCCGAAGGAAACTGCGAGCTTCTAGCAAAATGGGCGGAGAAAGAAATGGGACTCGAAGCCATTGCACCCAAACCCGGAGACACTTTCGAGGTCTAATGCGGATGAAGGTTGGGATTCTAAGGATTGGAGAAACTCCAACGGATGTTCTGGGTAGACTCAGAGAAAACTTGAATATGGCTTTTCCAGAGGCAGAGTGCCAACTAATCTCCAACGTTTTAGCCCTACCAAATCAAGCCTTTGATGGGTTAAGGAGGCAGTACCGCTCAGACATTATTCTTAACGTGGTTAAAAATTACGCATACAAAACGCTGGCTTTCAGCCATGTTTTAGGCATTGTAGACGTTGACATCTATGTTCCCGGATTAAACTTCGTCTTTGGAGAGGCTGAATGTCCGGGAAAAGCTGCCCTCATATCCCTATGGAGGCTTAGACCAGAGTTTTATGGTAGAGCTCCAAACTTTGAGGTTTTTGTTGAGAGAGTCACTAAAGAGGCTGTTCACGAGCTCGGTCACACCTTGGGATTAGGGCACTGCACCAATCCGTTTTGTGTTATGTATTTTTCCAATTCCATATTCGAAACAGACAGAAAGAAAAGTTTATTCTGCAACAAATGTTACTCGAAGGTTCAGATGGGCATTCAGCAATTTTAACGGGGAAAAATTTGAGCCAAGGCTTTAAAACGGGACTCATTCATTTGGTTCCGATAATTGTAAGCTTGCTTTTTAGTATTGGCTGTGCCCACCTTCTTATGGTTTCCCAGATGGAACTATTAAGCATAACACCGTTCCAAGAAGAAAGCCCAACGGGACCAGTTGGCAACGCGTTGTTTTTTGTGCTTTTGGTCGGTTTTGGCGCTTTGGCTCTGTTTCTTCTTTTGAAAAAAGGAAGGTTTAGGCTCATAGTTCTCGTTACAGGTTTTGCTTTAACTTCAGCAGTCTTCCTTCTTTCAATGGTGTATTTCTACGCGTTTTCTCTGATAGCTGTTCCATTGCCGACTGAAGTTTTGATCGTTGGGTCAGCGTTAATAACCGCCATTGTTGGATACGTGTTTTTTGGAACAAGAAGCAGGCTTGGTGATTTCATGGTTTTGTTGTTGGGTGGAGCTTTGGGAGCCTTGCTTGGAGCGTGCATCCAAACCGCGAGCACCGTGCTTATCCTATGTCTTCTAGCAGTTTACGACACCTTCGCCGTTTATCGTGGACCAGTTGGGAAAATAGCCCGCATAGGACTTGAAAAGTTTAGAGGGTTAAGCTTTTCTTTCAAAGATATACAAATGGGGCTTGGAGACTTAACCTTCTATTCCATGCTTGCGGGACACATGCTACTTTATTTCGGCATTTTGCCCTGTCTAGCTTCTATGGTGGGCGTTTTGATCGGATGCTTCTTAGCCTTCAAGATGCTGGAACATGAAGGAGTCTTTCCGGGGCTTCCCATTCCAATTTTCGCTGGTTTAGTTTCGGGTTTTCTCGTCGCGTTTGTGGTTTAGACGCTTGCTAAGACAAGCCTTGTAGCGTTTACATCCACCTCTACTATTTTGCAGTTTTTGAACTCCCTTGACTGCCCAGCCACATCCTTGAGTACCACCTTGTTACCCTCAGCCTTCGCGTAGACAACGTCGTTCCAAACCTCTTTTCCGTTTAGGATTACTTTAAACTCGCACATTTAAACTCGCCAACTAAAGGTCTTAGAAAGGAAGTTTGCCGTTATAATTTTTCTGGTGAACGTGACCCTATCAGGGAGCTTTAATCTTGATTTTGAATTCATAACCCTATTATTTTTAGGATGCAGAGACAAGTGCTGGTGTGCATAAGTTGACCTTATGGCATGAAATCGAAGACCTTCAAAAGAAAAAGGCAGAGTTAGAATTTCAACTTCACTCCTTAGAAGAAAAGGAGAAGACTCTTGAAGAGAGAGCTCGATTGCTTGAGGAAAAACTTGCCATTAAAGAGCTTGAGCAGAAACTTAAATTGAAAACTGAAAGCATAGAAAAGCTTGAAGCCCGAATAAATGAGCTAGAACAGAGGCTCGGCGCTTCCAGAGAATTTATAGGAATCCCAGAGTCTGAGAAAACAAGGAACATCCTCGGCGAAAACAGTTATAACTTGAGAAAACTTTTCGGCGAATAAAACCATCTCGTTTAGGTTTAATAGAAGAAGACTGCTACCGTTGGATAGCTAACTTCATGCCCTTAACAGTAGAGAGCCTTTTTCGGATGGAATGGGTTATTAACCCTTTTGAGAATTACATACCTTCAGAACCGTTGCACAGATGAATTAAATGGAAAAAAAGGCAGAGTTTGGTGCTCCAGCCGACATTTTTAGCTTGCTTATTGAAACAAGCAAAAAAGAGAGACAAAAACGTCGTGAGGAACTTTTGGCACCACTGGGTGTCAAGGAGTATTTTGTTGAAGGAAAAATAATCATCGACAAGCGCACATGCAAGGGTGTTGAATGTAAGCTTTGCATCAAGGCTTGCCCAACAAACGCCTTGTTCTGGAAGAGCAGCGGCGAGGTCGGCGTCACAGAGGAACTGTGCATTTACTGTGGAGCATGCGTGTTAAACTGTATGGTGGACGATTGCATTAAAATCGAAAGGAAACGAGAAGACGGCACCTTGGAAAAATTTAGCACCCCCCGCACCTTCACAATACTTGAACACAGAATAAACACAAAGAAACGGTTCGAAAGAGTTAGAGCCGTTTTTCCATCCGCTACAGATTACTTGAAACTATACAAACCCACATTAACGTAAAGCGTTTTAGCAAGTTTTAAAAGAGTTAATTTGCCCCACCAAAATCGGTACGTCGGTGACAGATGTCACTAAATAGTCCGCTCCAGCATCTATAAGCTCTTTAAACGTGGAAACACCAGTGAGTATGCCTACCGCCATTGCACCCAACTCCTTTGCGCATCTCATGTCGGCTTGGCTGTCTCCAATAACCAAAGCTTCTTGGGGGCTTATTTCAAGGGCTTCTAGGGTTGCCTGTAAATGCTCCACGTTGGGTTTCACATACTTGACTTGTTCCCTTGAGATTACGGCGCTGAAGAACTCTTTTATCCCAAATCTTTCAAGCACGTACTCCGCAGATTTCTGACCGTTAACGGTGCATAAGCCAATCTTCAAGTCCATTTCCCTTAAGGTTTTCAGAACCTCTTTTACGCCGGGCTGAAGGCTCGTCGTTTTTGAAGCTTCAAGTTCATATTTTTCAGCTATTGCTAAAGCTTTCTTTCTGAGAGCCTCGATTGCGGCTGCGGGTTTTCCATTGTTTTTCATGAAAATTTCAGTTTTCTTTAACATTTCGAAAATGCTTTCGCTGATGGATAAGACCGAAGCTGGCACTCCTTGACTCAACAAAAAGCTTCTAATTTCCGCTCTAACGGCTCTAAAGTCTATGTTGAACTTCACTAAGGTTCCGTCCAAATCGAAGACTACAGCCTTAATCATTTATCATCCTTTTCGATCAGCCTTGAATTTGTAGGCTACAACGTTTCGTTAAAGATAAACTTTACCACAACCAATTCTCATATGGCTCTCACGCGGTGACCGAAATGGAAGTATTTGAAGCAGTCCGAGCGCGGCGTTCCATACGTGCCTATGAACCTACGCTTGTGCCGAAAGAAAAAATTGAAAAAATTTTGGAGGCTGCTAGACTTGCCCCTTCCGCAGAAAACATCCAGCCCTGGCATTTCATAGTGGTAATGGACTCCGAGAAACGGGCGAAACTTGCAAGGAAGCCCTTTGCGGGTTTCCTCAAAGAGGCCCCGGTCGTCATCGTTGGCTGTGGCGACCAAAAGGCCTCTCCAAGCTGGTTTATGGTGGACGTGGCTATAGCTATGCAGAACATGGTTTTAACAGCCACAAGCGAAGGATTGGGCACTTGCTGGGTTGGAAGCTTCGACGAGAACGAAGTGCGTGAAATGTTGAAAATTCCGGAAAACTACCGTGTTGTAGCACTTTTAGCCTTAGGCTATCCAAGAAAGAAAATCGACATCACGGGCAAGCTCCTCCACATGGTGAGACGACGGAAAAAGCTGGAGAAAATAGTCAGCCTCGAAGAGTTTGGACGACCGTTTAAAACCGAGGCTGATAATTAAAGCTGAATACTACCACACATCATAATTTCTATGGATAAACCATGAGCCTCGAAGAATATGTGAAAGAGAAGCTTTGGCCAATTCTTGTGGAGACTGTGCACGCCATGGTCATGTATCCTTATCACAAAGCCTACACGAGGGATGTTTTGCTTCACGAGAAGCCGGACATAACGCCGCAGGAACTGGCCTCCAGACTTGGCATTCCATTGGGTGAAGCTCTCGTCATCATTTACGAGTTGAAAAACGAGGCGAAATCTAGGGTTTCGTAACCATCCGCACGGTTGCTAAAACAAGAATCACGCCTAGCAAAACCTTAAGGCAGCCTTTCTCCACAACACCCGCATAGGATGCCCCTATGAAGGCGCCTACCACAGAACCTGCACCCATGGTGATTGCAACGACACTTACGTTTTTATTCACGTGTCCCATGTTGTGATGTTTTAAAAAGCCTGAAGCTACAGTCGGAATAGAAACCAAAAGACTGATGGTTCCAGCAGCTATAATATCAAGACCAAAGAGGTATATCAAGGCGGGGATGCGGAATTCGCCGCCCGCAACTCCAAGAGATCCGGAAATGATCCCTATTGCCAAACCGATCAAGGCGGCTAGCAGAATTTCTTCGGTAATCCCCCACGTGAAAGTGAACGCCACAGGAAATTCGACGAAAGGTTCAAGTCCGATTTTCAAGCCGACAACCACAAGGAAAACTGCTAAAATTCGCTTCAACGGTTTTTCTGGGATCTTGCCAGTTAAAAGCGCCCCAAAATAGGCACCTACAATAGACGTCGCAGACATCGCCAAGGCGACGTTTATGCTATGTCCATTCAACAAGCCAAGCTGAAAACGCCTTAAAAAGGAGACGGTTACTGTCAGTAAACCCACAAGCAAGTTTATAGCTATAGCAGAAACAACTGGAAGCCCAATAACATAAAGTAGCACAGGCATTCTGAACTCGCCTCCGCCAACGCCTATTAGACCCGCTGCTACTCCAAGAAGTAAACCGAAGATAATCGACGTCAAAGCCTTGAAAGCTAACAGCCTAAACTTGTCTTCCAAGATCATCCCGATGTGCTTCCTTACTCATAACGAAATGAGCTTATAAAAATAGCGCAATAAATACCAAGAATGGAATGCGGGACAAATCAAAACATAAACTATCATTTAAGATATGGCTGGAACACAACGAAAAGCCACTCATAGGCAAGGAAGGAGCTCAAATCCTAGAACAAATAGAAAAAGAGCAAACAATCTCAAAGGCTTCTAAAAGCTTGGAATGTCCTACCGTTACACTGGAACTACATGAAAAGGATTGAAAGAATTCTAGGCCAACCTGTGGTCGAAACTTATCAAGGAGGCAAAGCTGGCGGAGGAGGCGTAAAACTCACAACACTGGGGAAGGAACTACTTAAAGAATACAAGCGTGTAGAGAGACTTTTAAACAAAGTTTTAGCATTTGAAGGCCAGTAAGTTCCTCGAAAAGTGTTCTGACACTTAGGGCTTAAATAACGGCGGGCGATAAATCAATCCACCAGGCTTATAGGTGAATGAAATGTATGAGAAAACCTACAGTAACCTTGCAGTTGCAATAGTTGTGGCGTCACTGCTTCTGCCGCATTTAACCATCACCGTGACAGCCTTCAACAATCCCTCAAGTAGAGGGGAAAATACAGATTTGAGTCAAACCTTTTCAGAGCCGCAACTCGGCTTCAACAGCTTTCCTTGGAACAACTTCGGAATCTTCAATGGAGGATTTGGCTTTTCCTCAGATTACGGTAATTGTATTGTTGCGGACGAAGACTCAGCGCAGTTGGTAATAGGTGTAGACCATTCAAATCCGCAGGCTTTCAATAGTGTCGCTGAGGCGGTTGCAAGAAACAAAGGCAAAATCGTAAACACTGTGTCAACGAAAGATAGGGTTATGGCCGTTGTCGCGGACATACCGCTTGACAAAGTTCCCCTGTTTAGAGAGCAAATCAGCAAAGACCCCATGGTGCGGTATGTAGAGCCAAACATGAAACGTCAAGCCCTACTTGAACCAAACGATCCCTACTGGATCAATCAATGGGGTCCAAAGAAGATAGAGGCTAACTGGGCATGGAATACAACGCTGGGTTCCCATGGAATTATAGTGGCTGTTGTCGATACCGGCATATACTGGCGTCATGAGGACTTAACCTCAAACTATTGGGGTCGAGGCTACAACTGGGTTGACAACAATCCATATCCTGACGATGATCACGGGCACGGAACCCACTGTGCTGGCATAATCGCTGCGGTCATAAATAACAATAAAGGCATAGCAGGTCTCGCCCAAGTC
>JAWBXD010000024.1:0-10821 GCA_038868055.1 Bathyarchaeia archaeon | reverse complement strand
AGCTTGGCACCCAATAGTTGAGCTTGAGCAAATATCTCTCCACAGCCTAAAGGAGGCGCTGCTCTATTGGGAAAATCTCCCACCATTGAAGGATCGATGGAAAGAATTTCCATCGCCAGAAGAGGCTGGAGGAGTGGCTTCCCCCGAGGAGCTTTTAAGGCTAAAAATTTTGCGGGATAAAGCCTTCACAGAGGAGTTGGAAAACTTTTGGAACGAGCTGAAAAGGAAAGTGGCGGAGAAAAGCGAAAACGGCAAAATCCGGTATTGGGATTTTATTGGAGCGGAAACCTACGAGGAGACAGTTTACAGAGCCTTTTTGACGAGTTTTCTCGTTACTTATGGCTATGCAACCCTTGAAGTTTATCCCCTTGAGGATGAAATATTTATCAAGCCGTTCGAGAAGCAGCAGGGGCGAACCGCCAAGAAACAGTTGGTTTCGCTGCCCATAGCTATAACACGGGAAGAATGGGAAAAATGGAAGGAAAGGGTTAAAGCCAAATGAGCAAGCGGAAAGCCATCTACGCCAGCAAAATTAAACGCGCTGTGCACATGCTTTTCTATCGTAGACATGCAAAACCCGGCGTAAAAGGTTGGGAGCTCCGCAAAGCTTTAGGGGCGGACTACCCGAAAGTGCTTAGCATACTGGACGAGTATTTGAAAACCCTCGATCTACAAGTTAAAACCGTTTTTGAGGAGGAAAAACCACACTCTGAGAAGCCGACACTGGAAGAGCTGGACAAAGCGAGGTTTTACATAACATTGCGAGGCGATCTAACGCCAAAGGAGGCTAAAATGATTGGATGGCGCATAGACGACTTGGCTGGATTAGCCATAACAATAGCCTACATAATATCGAAAAAGGGGAAAGCGCCCCGCAGAGAGGTGGAGGAGCTTTTACGCGAGAAGCTGCCCGGATGGAAGGTTGGCTTAAACATAGACTGTTACATACGCTACGGCTATTTAATCCAAGACGAAAACGAACAACTGTATTTGGACTGGAGAACACTCGCAGAAGTAGACCAAAAAGCGCTGATAGATCTAATTCTATCCAAGTAGAGTGCTAAACTGTTTCCTTCTCCTTTCTAAGTCTATCGATCAGTTTTTGGCTGAACTTAGTTCTTGGAATGGCTATTATTTCCCGAACCTCTAAACCCTTTTCGACATCTGTCACGCCAATAACAGTTGAAGGCTTGATAACTAAAGCACAGTCGGCTCCACCGCCAAGCCAGCCAGTTCCAGCTATAGCTATCACTTCCTTTTCAAGAGGAATTGCGCCCGCTTCAGCTGCGATCAGGGTTGCTTCCAGCGCTGTTTTAAACCCGTAACCCATGGTTCTACTTAAGAATTCATGGATCGCCCATGAGGGAGCCGCTCTTCCCAAAAATTGCGCGTCAAGAGTTGCTCCCTTGAATATAAATGGGGTTTCCTCAACAATTTTAACGCCCAAATCCTCCAGCTTCTTTCGGATTTGACCCTTTATACTCGGCCACTTTCCACTTTCCGGATATGCAAGCCTGATTCCGGCATATGCACTTACACATACAACTTTGACTTTGAAATCCTTTAAAGCCTCTGCAACTTTCAGTGCGGTGGTTCCGCTTTCAGAGGCAACAACCACATGCCCTATTTCAGAACCCTTTACCCTTTCCTTGACAGCCTCAATTAGAGCTGTGGTGTTCTTCGGTCCCGGTTCATCAAAATAGCGTATATTTTTATCCCAGAACATGCAGTCACCGTGATTTACGTCAAAGCTACTTGTATAAAAGTATTGACATCTTCATTTTGATGGCTAGAAAACGGTTTAAACTGCGATTTATTTTCTGATTTTTCTGTAAAGATAGGCTATGATGTCGATGATTATTACTGCTGTAAGAATCAATAGGGGACTGCCTAAGAACCGGGCTGGAAAGGATTCTTCTGCCGCGTAAACACGGTTAGTGAAGGCAAACGCTAATAGTAATATGTGAGCAATAATGATTGTGGCTAAGTTTTTCTTCACACTTTTCCGCCTCTCTCTTCTGGTTTTGGGGCATTTTAGACTATGCTGACATTTTGTATTTGGAAGTATCGCTTTACAAGCATGCGGAGTCGTTCAGCGTTTCTGCCGTTTTTACCTATGGCGACGCCCTTGTCCCGTGGGTGTACTGTTACTACGGCGATTGTTTTTCCATCAGGTCTTTCTGTTATTCTAACTTCTTGTACAGTGGCGGGTTTCAGGGCGTTTTTGATGAATTGGACTGGATCATCTGAGTATTCGATTATTTCATGTTTCTTGCCGGTCATGCGCTCCAGAAGCCTTATGTTTCTTCCGCCTTTTCCTATGGCGGCGCCTAAGTCACCCTCTTTGACAATAAAAATTACGCGGCCTTGTTCTTCGTCAACTATGCAGTCTTTGACGCTGGCACCACTTATACTTTCGAAGAGGGCTATATACTTCATTTCCGTGGTTGTGAATTTTATGCCGCTTGTCATTCGCTTCCTCCGGATTCCGCTTCTGTTTCAGCAGTTTCCACTAATCTAACAATTTCTGAATCACCAGGCTCTCTTATAGTTAACGCTGAAACCACGAAAGGTTTTCCACAAACCATGGCCAGATCCGTTGATGTTCCCTTGTAGACGATTAAGGGAACGCGGGAAAGCTTGCAGTAGTATTCGAGGTCGCTGCGAACCTCTTTGGGACAGTTGGAAGCTATAATTATCATTTTCGCCCTTCCAGTTTTTGCACTTTGTATGGCGGAGTTTGCGCCAAAGTAAACTTTTCCAGTCTTCACAGCTGTGGCAATAGCCTTATCTATATCGATGATGGTCATTCTCTTTCGCTTTCCTCCTTAAATTCAGATGTAGACATGAAAAGTTCTACGAGTCCTGTGCCAACGGGTATGGCTTGCCCAACTATAACGTTTTCGGTTACACCCTCTAAGGGGTCGCTTTCTCCGCGAACTGCCGCCTCAACGATGTTTGGCACCGTTATCTCGAAGGCTGCTCTGGCTAAGACGCTGGCTTTTTTGCCGCTTACACCGTGCCGTCCGATTTGCTGCACTTCACCCGTGAACGTCATCATGTCCGCCACAAGCATAACATGACGTATGTCAACGTCTAAGCCCTGCTCGTCCAAAACACCCTTAGCCTCAAGTATCAAAGCATTACGCGCAGCTTCTATCCCAAGGGTTTTGGCGATTTCATGAATATTGTTAGTTGTGGTTCTTGTGGCATCTACGCCGTAAACTTCCAGAACTTTAGGAAGGTTTGAACCGTCAGTTCTAATGACCCATTCGCCATGTTCCTCTGTAACCATTACCCGCTTTATGCCCGGAATCCCCTTGATGTATATGGACGAAACTTTGTTCAATAGTTTTTTGAGGACCTCCGGTTTTTTGGGCTTAATGTGTATACGACCTCCACTGATTTTTACTGTGCAGTTCGCCAGTTTCACCTTATCTTTCAACTCTTCAAGCTTGACGCCACGATCTTCCATCATGGTTTTACTCAGCTCAACAACGATCTCCTCACGTACCGGATCCTGATAAACTGCTTGTGCAATATCTTCCAGAGTCGTGTAAAGAATGTTGCGCGCAATTTTTACAGCAGCCTCCCGGCTTTTTCTGTGTTTTTCGTCTAAATAGATAACCATGATAGGTGTGGATGGTACTCTTCTAGCGTCCACAATTTCTATTAATCTCGGCAAGCCTAGGGTTACGTTTTGCTCTCTTACACCGGCATAATGGAAGGTTCTAAGGGTCATCTGTGTGCCTGGTTCACCTATGGATTGAGCTGAAACTACACCAACGGCTTCACCGGGCTCCATTTGGGCGCGTTTATAATGCTCAACCGTTAACTCTACAACTTTGTCAACGCCCTCTCTGCTGAGTTTGGCTTCAGTCAAGCCCTGCCTTAACTCGTCTATTAGCAGCGGTGTAAGCTCAATTTCAACTTCCTTAAGCTTCTGCTTGATGTACTCTGGAGGAGCCGGCTCGCCCTTTTCCATTCCAATTCTCACCTGCTCGATGAGCCGACTTACGTTAACAGCCTTTCCATGGTCGCTTTTAGCTGGGTCAACGCCGTCCTCACCATATTTGAACTGAATGATTTCACCAGTGGAACTCCGCACGGTCCCGTCGTACTCTAGGCGGAGATGCTCGAGGGCGTTGATCAGACGCCTTTGCATGTAACCGCTTTGTTGAGTGCGGACAGCCGTGTCTACGAGGCCTTCTCTTCCCCCCATGGCGTGGAAGAAGAACTCTATGGCGTCAAGCCCCTTCTGGTAAGAGGAGTAAACAAAACCTCGCGCTTTAGGTGATGGATCATCCGGTTTAAAGTGGGGCAAGGCGCGGCCTATGTAGCCCCTCATTATTCTTTTGCCACGCACCGACTGCTGTCCAACGCATGCACTCATTTGCCCAATATTTAAGGCTGACCCTCTCGCACCAGTGCGCGTCATGATTATGCCAGCATTTTCAAGAGTAAAGTCTTCCTCGGCAACTTTGCCAGCTTCGTCTCTAGCTTTTGCCAATTCGTTCATTACGTATATTTCAAAAGTATCTTCGAGAGTCTGCCCCGGTAAAGGCTGCAACGTGCCCTTGCGGTAACTTTCTATGAGCTCACCTATTCGTTTTCCAACTTTCTCCATAATCTTTTTAATTTTGTTTTCTGCTTGAGGCGACAGAACAAGCTCCTCATAAGAGTACGTGAAGCCTCGCATAGTCAAAAACAGCTTCAAAAGCCTTGTAACTTTGTTCAGAAATTCGCGGCCTGCTTCCGTACCATAATCCTTTATTATTCTGTGAAGGAGGCTTTCGGACTGCTCCGCACCGATGGCGCGTCTGTCGATTACACCGCATATCAACTGGCCATTTTTAATCACGATGTAAGCGTCGTATGGACATTCCTCTTTCAGACATTTGGAACAACCATGGCAAATGTTCGCCTTCAAAACATAGTTAAAGTCTTTGGGAAGGAACAGACTGAAAATCTGTTTGCCACTCCAGAGAGGCTGCGGCTTTTTAATTTCAGGTTCAGGTAAGGGCCCCTCATATCCGGCTGCAACGAGCAGTCTGCAAACCTCATCCTTCGTGAGGTAATTTGATTTCCTTGTAAAGAGGAAAGCGCCCGTTATGAAGTCCCTTATCGCTCCAATTATCGGACCTCCAAACCTTGGAGAAAGTATTTGATCTTGAACTTGCATTAGAAGTCGGGCTTCTGTTTGAGCTTCCTCGCTTTGTGGAATGTGAAGGTTCATTTCGTCGCCGTCAAAGTCTGCGTTGTACGGTGGACAAACACACAAGTGAAGCCTAAACGTCTTGTATGGAAGAACCCTCACATAATGCGCCATGATGGACATTCTGTGAAGAGATGGTTGCCGGTTGAAGATGGCTATGTCACCGTCGCGTAAATGTCGCTCAACAATGAATCCGGATTCAAGGGCTTCGGCTAGTTTCTCCCTGTCTGTGACAAACTCCAGTCTTATGCGTTTGCCATCGGGACGGATTATATACGCTGCGCCTGGATATTTAAACGGCCCATTTATGACAAGTTTCCGCATTTCTTCAATGTTCCACGGCGTCACCTTTTCGGGAACCGTCAGCCGCATTGCAACCTCGATGGGTACACCCACTTCGCTGATATCAAGGTTTGGATCTGGAGAAATAACTGTGCGGGCTGAAAAATCAACTCTTTTTCCTGAAAGATTGCTTCGAAACCGCCCCTCTTTCCCCTTAAGCCTCTGCGACAACGTTTTTAGGGCTCTCCCCGAACGGTGTCTGGCTGGAGGTATACCAGAGGCCTCGTTGTTAAAGTATGTCGTAACATGATATTGTAGAAGCTCAGCCAAGTCCTGAATTATAAGAGTTGGCGCTCCAGCCTCTATGTTCTCCTTTAATCTCTGGTTGATTCGAATAATGTCCACAAGCTTGTGAGTTAAATCGTCCTCTGAACGGATGCCTGATTCCAATGTTATAGATGGCCGCACATAGACTGGTGGAACCGGCAACACTTGAAGAACCATCCATTCTGGGCGAGCGTTTTTGGAGTCGAAGCCTAAAAGTTCAAGGTCCTCGTCTGGTATGCGTTCAAGCCTCTCCCTAACCATGCTCGGCGTCAAAAGTTGGGAGCCGCTGCCCGGAATTTCCTCGCTGAACTTAGTTGGCTTTTCAAAGGTTATCTTATACTGAGGCGCATTACAATGAGGACATGTTTTCGCCCTAATCTCTTGAACAACTCGTTTAAACATCTCGTCTGGAACTGTTCCTAGAAGTTGGCGGGTCCGTTCAATTCTTGCCCGCAATTTATTGATAGCATCGTCTGAAAGCAACAGTCTTCCACAGTTTCTACAGGTAACCCTTAAAAGATCGTGGATTATTCGTGCAAACTCTATATGAATTATGGGAACGGCAAGCTCAATGTGGCCGAAGTGTCCTGGACAGCGGGCTGCCGTGTTCCCGCATGTTTTGCATCTTTGTCTAGGCTCAAGGGTGCCAAGTCTCCCGTCCATAAGTCCAGCAGTTATAGGAGCACCGTCCTCATCGTAGGTGTCAGGCGTTTGAATTTCAACCACTGAGAGTTTGCGTATTTCTTGGGGTGAAAGAACGCCAAAACGAATTTCGTCAACGACTTTATGGGCTACTTCTTCAACTGCCATTTTAAGCCCTCTCCTTAAGCTTTAGTCTAGGAGCTATACAGAGGCTCATAAGCTCCTGCAAGAGAAGCTTGAAGGCGTAAGACACCGTAACTGGCGACACTTTTGCCTTGTCCTCACATAGTCTACAGACATATTTCCTTTGTTTAATGTCGTAGTACGCTATGTAACCACAGTTTTCACACACATGCAACGTGTACTTGTCCGACTCTTCCAAAAGCCTATCGTGGAGGAGCATGGCTGCACCGTGCCCAATGAGGCAGTCTCGCTCCATTTCCCCGAATCTTAAGCCGCCGCCTCTGGCCCTTCCCTCGGTTGGTTGTCGGGTTAGCATCTGCACTTGCCCCCTAGCCCTTGCGTGAATTTTATCCGCAACCATGTGATGTAGCTTCTGATAATAGACTACTCCGACGAATATATCTGCAACAAACTTTTCGCCTGTAACACCGTTGTAAAAAACTTCTCGACCAGTGTGGCTGAAGCCAAGCTTTATTAAGGCCTCTCTTAAATTTTCTGGCTTCTCGCTTGAGAACGGTGTGCCGTCAACGGGTTTTCCCCTTAAAGCTGCAACTTTGCCGGCAATAGACTCAACGAACTGCCCAATAGTCATCCTCGAGGGTATGGCGTGCGGGTTTATTATTACATCTGGAACAATGCCGTCCTCTGTGAAGGGCATGTCTTCCTGTGGAACAATGAGCCCGATAACCCCTTTTTGGCCGTGACGAGAGGCAAACTTGTCGCCTAACTCTGGAATTCTCTGGTCTCGAACCCTAACCTTTACAAGTTTGCTTCCCTCGCCTGACTCTGTCACAAAGACTGCGTCTACAATGCCGGTTTCAGAAGGCCTCATGTCAACGGATGTATCCCGCATGGACGGCCCCTTAACCTCAAACTCCTTATACTCTTCAAGGAATCTCGGCGGGCTTGTTCTTCCTATCAAAACGTCGCCGCCTGAAACCTGCGCTTCAAGGCTGATTACTCCGTCAGGTTCTAACAGCCTATAGTATTGTTCGCCTCGGAAACCTCTCGTTCCGGGCTCCGGTATGGTGAACTTGTCTTTCAGTCCGCCCATGTATTGGCGGCATTCAGCCTCGTAAATGCGGTAGAAGGTGGAGCGGGCTAAACCTCTTTCTATGGAGGCCTTGTTGAATATCAAGGCGTCTTCCATGTTGTAACCTTCAAAGGACAAAACAGCCACTATGCAGTTTTGCCCAGAAGGGCGAAGCTTGTAGCCCATAATGTCCATTAAGGCTGTTTCAACAAGGGGTGTCTGTGGATAATGAAGAATGTGGGATCTTGAGTCTACTCGGAACGGAAAGTTTGTGGCGTAAACGCCTAAAGCCTGTTTCGCCATCGCTGCCTGATAGGAGTTTCTCGGTGACTGGTTATGCTCCGCGTAAGGTATAGTTGAGGCACATATTCCAAGGATAGTGTGGGCTGCAATCTCTAGATGCGTGTGTTCCGGTGTAAGTTCCTCTAGGGTTAGGGCGACATAGGCATTTTCCTCCTCTTCCGCATCCAAGTACTCGATTATGCCATTTTTAACGAGGTCTTCCCAAGTCCATTCGCCTTTGGCTACTTTTTCAACATGTTCCTTCTGGAGCCTGGGAACTCCATTTCCCACAATTATTACGGGGCGTCTCACACGTCCTTCATCGCAATTCACATAGACCTCATCCTTGTCACTGTAGGTTCCCTTTGGGAAGTATGCAATGTTAACTTCTGTGGATATTTCACCCATCCTTCGCCTGCTTCTAAACTCTTGAACAAGCTTTTCCGGAGAATTGCAATAGCCGACAATGTTTCCGTCAACGAAAACTTTTGCGCCATAACGCTTCAAAGTATCGTTTGCCTCGTAAACTGGTGTAACACCCATGCTGTACAAAACTTGTTTGATTTTTTCAGGGTTTATGCCAACGGAGATGCATGCAGACAAAGCCAAGTTCTTAACAAGCCCACAGTTTGATCCTTCAGGGGTTTCGTTGGGGCAAAGTCGCCCCCAATGGGTTGGATGAAGGTCTCTTGCCTCGAAGTTCGGCTGACTCCTGCTAAGGGGTGACTGAAGCCTTCTTAGGTGGCTTAATGTTGAAAGATAGTTTGTCCTGTCCAAAAGTTGGGTTACACCAACACGGCCTCTTCCCCAGTTTCCGGTTGCCAACGCATGCTGAAGCCTCTCTGTAATTATTCCAGGGCGGACAGCTGCGGAAACGGTTATTATCGGCCCTTTTACACCTATTCTTTCAAGCTGGTATTTTATGTCCCTCACAAGGTTTCGGAAAGCCACACGGAAAAGGTCCGCCAAAAGGGGACCGGCAAGCCTTAAACGTTTGTTCTTGAAGTGGTCCTTGTCATCTGGTTTTCTTCTTCCAAGCTTTAGTTCTATGACTCTGCAAGCCATTTCGCCCAAGAAAATGGCTTTGTCTCTTCTGCTTTGGCTAGTTCTCCCTATGTGGGGTAGGAAATTTTTGTCTATTACCGTTTCAGCCTTTTGTACGCGGTATTCTTCAACTTGACCGTGAGCGACACGGTTACCAATGTATAGTATGGCGTCTTTGACAGTGTCAACTCCAACGGCTTTCTCAAAGGATGGTTCCAGCTCGCTTTGTATTTCCTCGTCAAGGGAAACAGCCTCAGCGATTTCTTTGTCTGACTCCAAGCCAAGTGCACGCATAACAATTACAAATGGAATGTCCGTTGGCACCCCAGGCATCGTAACGTATAAGGCGCCGTCGGGCTTCAGTTTCAGCTCTATTCTAGCTCTAAAACCAACAGTTGTAGAGAACAATTTGGCTTGGTAAATTGGTGTTGCGCCTTTTTCATCTACGTCCACGATAATGCGGTTGGGAGCCAAATCCTCCATAGCCACTATTACACGTTCAGAACCATTCACAATGAAGTAGCCGCCCGGATCATCAGGGTCTTCGCCACAAGCTACCAGCTCTTCACGGGAAAGCTGCGACAAAAAGCATAGCTTAGACTTTAACATCACAGGAATGTTTCCAATAAAAACTAGCTCAGTGTCCTGCTCTCTGCCATCTATTACAGGGGTCATTTCGAGGGCTATGGGTGCCGCGTACGTTAGGTTGCGGAGTCTAGCCTCGATGGGGTAAATCTCATGTTTTGTACCGTCAACCTCCGTCACGTAGGGGCCACTTATCCGTGTTTGCGGATCAATTATCCAAACTTGTCCAAGCTTCACCTTGTACGGGCATTCTGGAACCTCTATTGGAATTTCGCCAACCTCGTCTATTATCTCCTGTAAGCCATGGTCTATAAACTCGTTATATGAGTCTAAATGTTGACGGACAAGGCCCTTCTCTTTAAAGAACGCTTTTAACAGTATGTTAGCGTCTTCCCTTGAAAATTCAGCTTTAGCCACATAAATCAACCTCACAACTATAGCGTTTAACTAAACGGTTAAGGGAGGATGGGGTTTTCCTCAAACTCTTCTATTTCCTCCAAGCTCTTGGATCATCCAGATTAAAAAGTCTCCATTATATTGAAAGCTAAACTCGTAAAACTACACAGCTAACTAATAAACTTTTTCATTAAAAATTCCATAGCTAATTTCCATAACAAGAATCTAAACACACGGTTCGAGCGGTTTCCCGAAATAAAGTGTTCAGCAATGAGGCGCGGGGGAACGGGTAATGCTTAAATCCCATTTTTCCACTTTCAATTCTGGGCGGCGGTAGCCAAGCCAGGTCAAAGGCGGAGGACTCAAGATCGGCGCGTGCTGAACCCCTATGAGCCATCCTCTCCCGTAGGGGTTCGCCGGTTCAAATCCGGCCCGCCGCACCATTCATTTTTCGAGAAACTTTAAGTTTTACATGTGAAAATACTTGTTAAGAGTTCGCCGTGCCATATTTTGCGTTCATCAATTACAGCCACCCCAACGCTCTCCGCAGCTTCCTTGAACCTTTTTGAGGCCGCCGTGATTAGGACGAGGGTTGCATCTGTAAACTTTGTTCTTAACGTTTTGAGAAAACTTTCGTAAAGTCTGCGCACTCCTTCTTTTGGATTTGCCCTAAGCCCGTAAGGTGGATTTACAACTATCAAGTCAAATTTTACGTCTGGATAATCTTCAACCCTTGTTGCATCGCCTAGTTTAAAGTTAATTGTTTCGTAAACGCCAGCTTTCTTTGCATTTTCCATACCGCCTTTCAAGTGTTTTGCTGACTTTTCCATGG
>JAWBXD010000023.1:0-11601 GCA_038868055.1 Bathyarchaeia archaeon | reverse complement strand
CTGTAGAAATTGAAATTCCAGTTTTCATTAGGTTGTTGCGGGAAAAGAAATACGGGGAAGCCATCAGAAAAATTAAAGAGAAAAACAGTCTTCCAGCCATTTGCGGCCGTGTCTGTCCACAAGAAGAGCAATGTCAAAAGTTCTGTGTTCTGGGTAAAGTTGGCGACCCGGTAAGTATAGGCAGGTTGGAGAGGTTTTTGGCAGACTGGGAAAGGGCCAAAGGCTTTGAGATTCCAGAGAAAGCTCCACCAACAGGGAAAAAAGTGGCTGTGATAGGCGCTGGGCCTGCAGGTTTAACCGCTGCAGCTGACTTGGCTAAACTCGGACATGAAGTCGTAATTTTTGAGGCGTTACATCTTCCAGGCGGCGTGTTAGTTTATGGAATTCCGGAGTTTCGTCTGCCGAAAAGCATTGTGCAAGCAGAAGTTGAATACATTAAAAAACTAGGCGTCGAATTTAAGCTCGGCTACCTCATTGGGAGAAGCTACACCATTCCTGAACTACTCAAAGAAAAAGGATTCGACGCAGTTTTTATTGGAACAGGCGCTGGCCTGCCGCAGTTTCTAGGGGTACCTGGAGAAAACCTTGGCGGAATTTATTCAGCCAATGAGTTTTTGATAAGAGTCAACCTAATGAAAGCTTACGCATTTCCAAAGTATGACACTCCCATAAGAATTGGTAAACATGTTGCGGTTATCGGAGGAGGAAATGTTGCCATGGACGCCGCCCGTTCCGCTTTGCGTTTAGGTGCAGATGAAGTCTGCATAGTTTACCGCCGCTCGAAGGAAGAGTTGCCCGCAAGGAAGGAGGAAATAGAAAACGCTGAGGAGGAAGGAATACACTTCAAGTTTCTATCCACGCCCACACGGTTTATCGGTGATGAGAAAGGTTGGGTTAAACAGATGGAGTGCATCCGCATGGAGCTTGGTCCTCCTGACGAGTCCGGCAGACGAAGACCAGTCCCGGTTGAAGGCTCAGAGTTTCTGATGGATGTAGACACGGTTGTTATTGCCATTGGGCGGACGCCTAACCCAATCATTCAACTTACAACCGAAGGCCTCCAAGTTACTAAATGGGGCACAATTGTGGCGGATGAGAATGGCAAAACGAGCCTTGAAGGTGTTTATGCAGGCGGAGATATTGTAACAGGAGAAGCTACGGTTATAAGTGCCATGGGCGCTGGAAAACGAGCTGCAAGGGCTATACATGAATACTTGATGAGCAAAAAGTAGCAAATATGGAAATTCTAAAATTTAATAAACTTCAATGAGGCTTTTGCGCCTATTTGTCATTTTGTTTGTCTTTCTGTTTGCGAAACAAGGATGGTACTGTTGACTATCGCGCTTTAACGCAGAGGTTTATATGCCGTTTTGCAGAAATTTTATCATGGCTAAACAAAAGTCTTGGGTGAATTATCGCTGTCAAGTTGAGCGTACGTTCCGTTATTGCACAAAGTTTTAATCCGCCGCTTAGGTCTCTTAGGTTGCTGGTGTCTTGTCTTGGTCACTTTAAATCTTGACAAAATTTTCAACCCGAAAAGTGTTGCCATCGTTGGCGCAAGCGACGAAGAAGGCTCTGTTGGGTTGGCTTTAATGAAAAATTTTATTGATTTTGGTTTTGAGGGAGAAGTTTACCCAGTTAACATTCGCAAAAAGGAGATTTTGGGGCTTAAGGCTTATCAGAGTGTGGAACAGCTTCCAAAGGCTGTTGACCTTGCGATTATTGCTACTCCTGCAAAAACTGTTCCAGACGTGGTTGAGCAATGCGGCAGGGCTGGAATTAAAGGTTTAGTGATAATTTCCGCTGGTTTTAAGGAGGTTGGTCCGGAGGGTAAGGCGTTAGAGGATAAAATCTTAGAGATTAAACGAAAGTACAACCTCAGAATTGTTGGACCAAACTGTTTGGGGGTAATACGTCCAAGCATCAACCTAAATGCAACTTTCATAGGTAAGATGCCGAAGCCTGGAAACATTGCATTTATCTCCCAGAGCGGAGCTTTAGGCACGGCTATTCTCGACTGGGCTATTCGTGAGAATATAGGCTTCAGCAACTTTGTTTCAGTAGGCTCGATGATTGATGTGGACTTCGGCGACTTAATAGACTACTTTGGCATGGATCCGGAAACAAGAAGCATCCTAATGTATATAGAGGGGATAACAGACGCCAGAAAGTTCATGAGTGCGGCGAGGCACTTTGCAAGGACAAAGCCTATAATTGTAGTTAAGGCTGGAAAATTCAGCGAAAGCGCAAAGGCAGCGGCTTCTCACACAGGCTCACTTACGGGAGAGGATGACATTTATGACGCAGCTTTCAAACGCGCTGGCATGGTCCGTGTTGATGAAATAGCCGACTTGTTCAACTGCGCAGAAGTTTTAGGTCTCCAGCCACTTCCAAAGGGGCCAAACCTAGCCATAGTGACTAACGCTGGCGGTCCAGGAGTTATGGCTACAGACGCTCTTATAGCTCGAGGCGGAAAACTTGCAAATCTAAGCCCGCAAACCATGGAATTTCTCAACAACATTCTTCCCCATTATTGGAGCGGAGGGAATCCCATTGACATTTTGGGGGATGCAAAAGCTGAACGTTACAAGGCAGTTTTGGAAGTCTGTCTTAAAGACCAGAACGTGGACGGTGTGCTGATTATTTATACCGCTCAAGCTGTGGCTGAACCTGTTGAAATAGCCAAGGCTGTTGTGGAAGTTTGTAAAAAGCAGAGGTACCGTAACAAAACAATTTTAACTTCATTCATGGGCGGCGAAGCGGTGGAAGAGGCAAACCGCCTTTTAAACGAGAATGGCCTTCCAACATATTCAACGCCTGAGCAAGCGGTAAAAACGTACCTTTATATGTACCAGTACAAGCGGAACCTTGAACTTCTTTACGAAACCCCTGAAGAACTGCCGGTTGACATTTCACCTCCAAGGCGTCCAGTATTAGTGGCTATGCGGAACGCTGTTTTGGAAAACCGGGATTTGCTAACCGAAGCCGAAGCCAAAAAGCTCCTTGAATACTATAACCTGCCAGTTGTAAAAACTTATGTTGCAAAAAATGCAGACGAAGCAGCACAGAGGGCCTCACAAATCGGTTATCCAGTGGTGCTAAAGATTCTTTCTCCCCAAATCACTCATAAAACCGACGCTGGGGGCGTTGCTCTAGATCTCAACAGTGAAGCAGAAGTCCGAGAAGCTTTTGAACGGATAATTAAAAATGCTAAAGGGTATAACCCAAATGCTGAAATCCTCGGCGTTACAGTTCAACCCATGATTAAGAAGAGAGGATACGAGGTCATAATAGGTGCAAAGAAAGACCCCATTTTCGGGCCTGTAATCCTATTCGGGATGGGCGGCATAGGCGTAGAACTCTTCAAAGATTATGCCATTGGAATACCGCCCCTAAACCAAACCTTGGCAAGACGGTTAATGGAAGAAACAAGGGTATACCAGCTTCTAAGGGGATACCGTAATATGCCGCCGGCCAACATTAAACTTCTCGAGGAAATCCTTGTGCGCTTTTCACAGATGATTGTTGATTTTCCGCAAATAAAGGAAGTGGATATAAATCCTCTGCTGATAAATGAGAAGGATGCTTACGTTTTAGATGCGCGAATAGCTGTAGACAAGGATTTAGTGTTCCAGAAAGTTGAGCCCCACCAGCACTTGGTGATAAGTCCCTATCCCAAAAAATATGAAACTTTATGGAAGCTTCGAGACGGCAGAACAGTTTTGTTAAGGCCTATAAAGCCTGAGGACGAGCCCCTTTGGCTTGAAATGTTCCAAAACTTTTCAGAGGAGTCCATACGCTATAGGTTTTTCCAGATAATTAAGGACACACCCCATGAGGTGAGGGTGCGCTACTGTAACATCGACTACGATAGGGAGATAGCCATAGTTGCAGAACTAAACGATGGAGGCCGCAGAAGAATACTTGGCGTTGTCAGAGTGAGCCTAGAACCAGACAGGAAAAAGGGCGAAATAGCCTTCATTGTGGCGGATCCGTGGCAAGGGCTAGGCTTAGGCACGAAAATGGTTGATTATGCCATTGAAATCGCTAAGGATATGGGCGTTGAAACCCTTTATGCTATAATGCTTCCGGACAACTACCAAGCCATAAACTTAACGAGGAAAATGGGCTTCACGCTGCAGAGCCAAGAAGACGGCACAGTTAAAGGCATACTGAACCTAAAAGAAGAGGAAGCAAATGTGGAAAACGAAGAGTCTGCGATGGTTTCAAAGGCTGAAAAAGATGTGAGGCTATCGCAGCAAGCATCGCAGAAAAATGATGGTATCTCAAGCGGGTAACGTTCACTTAAGTATGCGCTAAATTTCACGTAGTATATTTTTCTATTTACTAGAAGCTAAATTTAAATTAAGGAAATAGTAATTTTAATTCTTTCAATTGGGAGACGCATTAAAAATGGTGATGAAATGAAGAAACTGAAGTTTGCCTTCTATTGGGCTGCGAGTTGTGGCGGATGTGAAATAGCTGTATTGGATATAAACGAGAAAATCTTGGATGTTGTGGCGAAGGCTGATATTGTCTTTTGGCCAGTGGCTTTAGACTTTAAATATAAGGATGTTGAAGCCATGCCCGATAAAAGCATAGACGTATGCTTTTTTAACGGCGCCATAAGGAACGAGGAAAATGAGTACATAGCCAAACTTTTGAGGCGGAAATCAAAGGTTCTGGTGGCTTTCGGTTCATGCGCCTGCGACGGCTGCGTCATAGGCCTCGGCAACTTATGGAACAAGGAGAAAATCTTTGAAAGGGTATACTTCGAAACTCCTTCAACGAAAAACCCCCAACGGATAACCCCCCAGACCTATTTCAAAGTTAAAAACGGAGAACTAGAACTTCCAGAATTCTACGACACGGTTAAAACATTAGCACAAACCGTTGACGTTGACTACTTCATTTCAGGCTGCCCGCCTCCAGTTCCAAGGATAATAGAAGCTTTAGATGCAATTTTAAGCGGCAAAACACCGCCTAAAGGCTCAAGCTTCTTGCTTAATAAGGCAGTCTGCGACGAATGTCCAAGGGAGAAGAAAGAAAGAAAAATCTCTCAGGTAAAAAGAGTCTATGAAATCGAAGACGACTTTAAAACGTGCTTCCTCAACCAAGGCGTTATATGTATGGGTCCAGCAACCCGAGGAGGCTGTGGGGCTCAGTGTTTGAAAGCGAACATACCTTGCACTGGATGTGGCGGTCCAGCACCTAAAGTGCCAGACCAAGGCGCAGCCATGATAAGCGCCTTCGCATCTATCGTCGCCGATCCCACGGTAATTGAGCAGGTTGTTGACCCTGTGGGCACTTTCTACAAGTATTCCCTTGCAAACTCGATTTTACGAAGGAAGGTGATGCGTAAATGAAGGAGATAATTATAAACCCCATAACAAGGCTTGAAGGCCACGGAAAAATAACAATATTTCTGAACGATGAAGGCGATGTAGACGAGGCTTATTTCCAAGTTCCAGAACTCCGCGGTTTTGAAAAATTCTGCGAGGGCAGAAGAGCCGAAGACCTGCCAATAATAACCACAAGAATCTGCGGGGTCTGCCCAGTAGCCCACCACATGGCGAGCGCCAAAGCCTTAGACGCAGCTTTCAATGTTGAGCCTCCGGAGCCAGCCAAAAAGCTTCGCGAGCTTATGTATTGCGGCTATTACCTCTACGACCATACCTTGCACTTTTACTATCTGGGCGGCCCAGACTTCGTCGTAGGCCCAGACGCGCCTCCGGAAAAACGAAACGTTTTAGGCGTTATTGAAAAGGCTGGCCTCGAAATAGGAAAGGAAGTTATAAAGCACAGGGCTTATGGACAGAAAATAACCGAAATTTTAGGCGGAAAGGCAACCCACCCGGTGAGCGCATGCATCCCCGGCGGAATTGCACGGCCCATTTCTGAAGAAGAAAGACGAGAAATAGAAAGAATGGTGCGAAGCTGCCTTGAATTCGCCAAGTTCTCCCTCAAACTTTTCGACGATATAGTCTTAAAAAACACGGACTATGTAAACCTGATCAAAAGCGAGCCTTATACTTTGAAAACCTACTATATGGGAACCGTTGACAAAAACAACAAGGTGAACTTTTACGACGGAAAAGTGAGGGTGGTCGACCCGGAAGGAAAGGAATTCGTTAAGTTCTCTCCCAAAGACTACTTGGACGTTATAGAAGAGCATGTTGAGCCCTGGACCTATGTTAAGCTTCCATACTTGAAGAAAGTGGGCTGGAAAGGCTTAGTGGACGGCCCTGAAAGCGGATTATACCGTGTAGGCCCCCTTGGAAGGCTTAATGCGGCAGATGGAATGGCAACGCCATTGGCTCAAGCTGAATACGAACGGATGTACGCTACCCTAGGCGGGAAACCGGTCCACAACACTTTAGCTTACCACTGGGCTAGGCTTATAGAGCTGCTTTATGCAGCCGAGCGCGCCCTAGAACTAGTAACAGATCCTGAAATAACAAGCAAGAACGTGCGTAATAAGCCTGGAAAACCCGGCGAAGGCGTAGGAATAGTTGAAGCTGCAAGGGGCACACTTATACATCATTACCAACTGGATGAGAATGCATTAGCCAAAAAAGTCAACCTTATAGTGGCCACGGTGAACAACGCGCCAAGCATATGCTTATCCATTAAAAATGCTGCTAAAGGGCTTATTAAAAAGGGCAAAGTCACAGATGGAATATTAAATATGATTGAAATGGCTTTCAGGGCATATGACCCATGCTTTGCATGCGCCACCCACTTTGCAATAGGTCAAATGCCCTTAGAAGTGGAAATATACGACAGCAAGAAAAGGCTTGTCCAGACCTTTAGGAGGTGAAGCAAAGTGGAAGAAGCAAAAGTCGGGGTCTTCCTATCTGACTGCGGAGGACAGCTATCAAAAGTCCTGAATTTCGAAGCCCTAACAGATTTCGTAAAAAACGTTCAAGGAGTTACTCTCGTCGCAAGGGGCAGCGAGTTTTGGCGTGGCCAAGGTCTTCGAACGATAGTTGACGCTGTGAAAGGCAAAAAAATAAACCGGGTAGTTGTGGCGGAAGGCATTCCAAAAATCAGCGAAATAGCCATCGCAAAGGCTATCGAGGAAGCGGGACTAAACCCCAATTTGGTGGAAGTTCTAGACTTAAAAGACCATTGTGCATGGCCTCACCGCGACACGCCTTCAGAAGCCACGGAAAAAGCTAAAGCCATGCTTTTAGCCGCCATCGAAAAGGCTAAGCTCCTTGAACCGATCGAGAAGGCTGAGTTTCCAGCGGTCAAATCGGTCCTTGTGATAGGCGGCGGAATAGCTGGGATGCAAGCAGCCGAAGACTTAGCTGAAATGGGCTTCCAAGTGTACCTAATTGAGAAGGAGCCTTTCCTAGGCGGTTTAGCTGCCAAGGCAGGGCGTTTCTTCCCTACAGATGACTGTGCCATATGCATACAGTCTCCAATGGCTGATCTGAAAACCGTAACCCACACGTCAAGAAAGTGTGTTTACCGCTCTGGAATTTCAGAAATCCCAAACCTAAACATTCTCACAAACTCTAAAATAGTGAAGGTTGAGGGAACTCCGGGAAACTATAAGGTTACAGTAGAGCGTAAACCCAGATACGTAAATGAAAATAAGTGTGTAGCATGCGATTTATGCACTTCCGTCTGCCCTGTGGAGGTCCCAGACGAATACAACGCCAAGCTTAAAACCCGAAAAGCTATATACTTAAACACTCCCCTAGTTTATCCACCAGTATACGTTATCGACGAGAAAGTCTGCAAGTTTTATGATTGCGCCAAATGTGTTGAAGTTTGTCCCACAAAGGCTGTTGAATTAAACCAGAAACCAGAACAGGTAACGCTTAATGTCGGCGGCATAATAGTGGCTACGGGCTTTAGGGAATACGACCCCAGCGTCATAAAAGAATATCATTATGGCGAATATCCAGACGTTATAACACATTTAGAACTTGCAAGGATGATTGATGCTTTTGGACCCACAAACGGCGTAATCGTCAAGCCTTCTGATAAGAAACCCGCAAAGCGTATAGTTTTCGTGCAGTGTGTAGGCTCAAGGGATAGACGTTGGAACCCCTATTGCTCCAGCATATGTTGCATGATATCTTTGAAACATGCTACTCTAATAAAGGAGGCATACCCTGACACTGACATAACTATCTGCTACATAGACATCAGAACTACTGGAAGAGAACACGAATACTATTATGAAAGAGCCAGAGAAATGGGAATAAAATTTGTGAAGGGAAGACCCGCTGAAATCCTCCACGACCCATCTACAAACACGCTTATTGTGGAGGTTGAAGATGAACTCCTGAGAAGACTTTTGGAGCTTGAAGCCGACCTCGTGGTGCTCGCCACGGCCATGGTACCATCCGACGACGCTAGGGAGCTTGCAGAAATACTCGGCTTAGAACTTGACCGAGATGGTTTCTTTAAAGAGTATAATGCCAAACTTAGGCCGACGGAAACAAAGCGCAGAGGAATATTCATCTGCGGAGGCGCCACATTCCCCAAAGATGCTCCAACATCCTCACTTCATGCCCACTCAGCAGCTATAAAGGCAGCTAAATTCCTAAATCAAGGAAAAATAGTGAAAGACTTGAAAGTAGCATTTGTGAATGAAGATTATTGCGGCGACTGCGAATTCTGCCCAGTAACATGCCCCTACGGCGCTATAAGCCTAATACCAAAAGGAGATGGACATTTTGTTGCAAGGGTTTCGGAGCTTCTATGCGAAGGGTGCGGTGTCTGTGTAGGTACATGCCCGGCGGGCGCCATAGAACTCAGCCATCTAAGATCAAAACAGATAGCCGCCCAAATTAAGGCTCTACTCTCTGTTAATGGAACATCTAAACCGCTAATTTTAGCCATAACCTGTTCAGAGTGCGGTCATGCAGCAGTGGATTCCTCTGGAATGGCAATGATGAGCTATCCGGCAAATGTGAGAGTTTTAAAGGTTCCATGCACAGGCGTCGTTCAAGTTCAGCACATTCTGGAGGCTTTCAAGGCTGGAGCCCAAGGCGTCATGATTGTGGGATGTAAACCCGACGGTTGTCACTATGAGGTTGGAAGTCAGAAAGCCCAAAGGAAGGTTGAGTTGGCTAAAATGCTGCTTGCCGCTTACGGCATAGAACCCGAAAGGCTTGAAATGTTCAACCTGGTCTACATTGAAGGAGATAAATTCGCCGAAGCCGCAAGAATGATGACTGAAAGAGTGGAAAAACTAGGCCAGCTTCAGCTAGCCTAAACGAGACAGGGGATGAAAATGACTGGGGAAAAGCATCAAAAAGCCGTTGGCGTTGAATTCTCTAAAGAAATAACCAGCAGATTAGGCGGGGAAACAATAACCTTTTGCTATCAATGTGGAACGTGCGTCAGCAGCTGTCCCGTGGCCAAAGCGACGGACCGCTATAACCCAAGAGAAGTCATCAGGCTGGCCCTTCTTGGGCAGAGGGAAGAAGTTCTAACTGGTGGTGCAATTTGGCTCTGCGCTTCATGTTACACTTGCCAAGAACGCTGCCCGCAGAAAGTTGAGATAGCTGATGTTATCTTCGCGTTAAGAAACATAGCTATAAGCGAAGGTCAAATTCCAAAAATTTACGCAGAATTTGCAAACGCGCTGATAAGCGAAGGACGCATAGTCCCTATTTCAAAATTTCTAGAAAAGAAAAGGGTGGAATATGGCTTACCACCGCTGAAGCCAACGGGGGTAGAAGCCTTGAAAAAGATTCTTTCAGCAACGGGATTTGATAAAATAATGACAAAGAAGGTTGAACTACAATGACGAGTTACGCGTTGTTTTTAGGCTGTACGATTCCAGCTCGTCAACCCCACTATGAGCTCTCAGCACGAAAAGCCTTGGCAAAGCTTGGAGTAGAACTCGTGGATTTGGAAGGCATGACATGTTGCGCTCCTCCACCATTGCAGTCCATGGATCTTGAAACAAGCTTAGCCATCGCCGCCTACAATATTTGCCTAGCCGAAGAAGCAGACTTAAACATAGTGACGCTTTGCACTGGATGTTTTGAATCCCTAGCGGTTGCTAACACCCTTTTAAAGGAAAAACAAGCGCTAAAAGCCCGTGTAAACAAGATCCTTTCCGGTGTGGGAAAAGAATTTAAGGGCAATAAGGAAGTCAGGCATTACTTGCAAGTTTTAACAAATGATGTTGGTTTAGACCGCCTAAAACAAAGCGTCGTCAAACCATTAAACAAGCTGAAAGTGGCGGCGTTTTCCGGATGTCACCTCCTAAGACCAAGCGAACTTTTACGGTTAGATGATCCAGAGCGTCCCCGCATTTTCGACACCATGATCGAGGCTTTGGGAGCAAAAAGCATACCGTACAAGAACAAGCTGAAATGCTGTGGAGGGCTTTTAAGGGGTTACGCTGACGATGTTGCTTTAGCCATTGCAAGAGACAAAATTATGAACGCATCAAAAGCAGGTGCCGACTGCATATCAACACTTTGCCCCTTCTGTTTCTTAACATTGGATCTAGGGCAGATGCTAATTAAAACAACATACAAAGAGGAATATAACATGCCTATAATACACTACGCTGAACTGTTAAGTTTAAGTCTTGGAGTGGAGCCTAAAGAGTTAGCTCTCGACTTCCACAAGACGAAAATCGACAAAGTGTTGGAGAAGATAGCCTAACTTTCCATATTTACTATTTTATACATGCTTAAAAAGCCCCCAAGGAGAGGTGCACTAAGTGAGGCCTAGACAAAGGGTAGGGCACTACAACTATTTAGGTTTTTAATTTCGGAATCTCTACTTCTAAAGCTTCATTGTTGTTGCATTTCACGGCGATATTTTCAACATGTAATCCGTCTACGGGCAGGTCTAGTTTCCAACATTCATTATCTAGGCATATCTGCAAAGAGTCTTCATACTTTTGTATTTTTACGTCGCGGCTTCTGCATCGACACTGCATCAAAACTTTGATGCAATTGTCCTCTTCAAAAACGTCTATTAAAGGCTCTTCAACATGAGGTAGCGGGATAAAACCCTTAATTTCATGGATACTGGCATTTTCCTCATACACAACATATTTTCTTCTGAGAAGTTTCTCCACTGGTTCCACAATAGCGCGGTTTCCATTTTCCTTCTCGCTTTCAATTATTTTCTTAGCCAATACCTTACAGAAAATGTCTATGTTTCGCAAAGCTTCTTCAAAGTCATTCATACACATCACTATTTATTAGTAAATAGACGCACTTTTTAAACCTTGTTATGTTAAGTTTAACTTAAATCTCGCTTCTTCATAGCTAAGGGGACAGTTCTTACATGTTTTACCGTCCGTATGATTTCTTCCACATCCTTGCTTGGTTTTTCTAGTGCCCGATTTATTGCTATATCCGCAATGGAAGCGCCCAAATCTGCAATTTTAGTTAAACATGAAATCATCGCCCTGAGAAATGGAATTTCAGGAAGTGCTAGGACGAGTTTATCGCTTTCAAGTTCGAGGACTTTTTGCATTTCCAAGACGCCATTAGCAACTTTAAGGTCTCCTGTGAAAAGACAGTCTACAGCTTTCTGGAAAATTATTTGCGCTAAATCGGCAAGATGTTGAATATCTAGGACTGTGTTTTCTGTTATTTTGTTCCG
>JAWBXD010000022.1:0-11797 GCA_038868055.1 Bathyarchaeia archaeon | reverse complement strand
GCCACAAAGAAGAACAAGCGCTCATCAGGGAAATGAAGATGCTTGAGGAAAAAATAAAACCCGACGAGGTTATGCTGGTTATCGATGGCACCATTGGACAGCAAGCCCTCGTGCAGGCTAAAGCCTTCAACGAAGCGACGTCCATAGGCTCCATACTGCTAACAAAGCTGGACGGTTCAGCGCGGGGCGGCGGCGCCTTATCTGCTGTTGTGGCTACCGGTGCACCAATAAAATTCATCAGCACTGGCGAGAAAATTGAGGACATTGAGCCTTTTGTTCCATCCCGTTTTGTTGGCAGGCTTCTCGGCATGGGAGACATCGAATCCCTTATTGAAAAGGTACGGGAAGCCGAGGTTAAAGTTCCAGAAAAGAAGGCAAAAGCCATCCTAAGCGGCAAATTCACGTTAACCGACATGTACGAACAGTTTGAAGCCGTGCGGAAAATGGGACCTTTTCAGAAGATTTTGAAAATGCTTCCGGGCATGTCCTACAATGTTCCAGAAGAAATGCTTGAACAAGCCGAAGATAAATTGGAAAAGTGGCGTGTCATAATTCAGTCCATGACCCCCGAGGAAAGGGAGAACCCCAAAATTCTTAACGCTTCACGCATCCGACGGGTGGCAAGGGGCTCTGGAACCAGCGAAAAGGATGTTAAAGAACTTTTAAGGCAGTACGTTATGATGCGGAAGATGCTGAAAACCCTACGGAGAAAGAAACGTTTGCCATTCCTTGGTAAAGGCTTACCCTTCGACGTTGGTTAACCAAAAAGCCGAGCTTATGGACGGCGAGTTCCGTGAGTGTTCTGGAAAAAGCCCTTCAAATGCTTGAACGTCATCCGCTCTGCGACCATTGTCTCGGCAGACAGTTCGCTTTCCTAGCGCATAAAATAGAAAACGAGGAGAGGGGAAAAACCCTAAAAACCATGCTTTTAATGGAGGCTCAAGCGTTAGCTTCTGCGAAAAAGGCGGAAGGCATCCGCATCCTTAAGACTCTTGCATCTAATGGCTTTTTCAAACCAGCTGAAGAAGCCCTGCGCAAAATGCGGAGGCGTCCACCCAAAAAAGTTGCCCAAGTTTGCTTCCTATGTGAAAACCGTTTCGAAACAGTTGATGAACTAGCTAGGAGGGCTGTTGAAAGACTGGGTGAATACGAGTTTAACACTTTCATGGTTGGTGTGGAGTTGCCTGTCGACGTGGAGGAGCGTGAAGACGAATTTAAGGCAAGGTTTAATGTGGAGTACGGCGAAAACATTCGCCTGGAGTTCGGAAGACTTTTAGCAAGAAAAATCGCCCAATACAGCGGCAAAAAACTGGACTACCGCAAACCCGACATTGTCGTGCTGCTAAACCCGGTGGATGAAGAGGTCCGCATTCAAGTTAACCCCCTCTACATCGCTGGACGCTACAAAAAACTTGTGAGGGGGATACCGCAGTCAAAATGGACTTGCACACGATGCAAGGGCAAAGGTTGCGAAAAATGCAACTGGACCGGAAAAATGTATCCAGAATCGGTGGAAGAACTGATAAGCCCACCATTCTTGGAGGCAGCGGGCGGCGTGAAAGTATCTTTCCATGCGTCTGGGAGGGAGGACGTGGACGCACGGATGCTGGGCAAGGGCAGACCGTTCGTCATAGAAATTTCACAACCCAAAAAGCGCTTTCTAGACCTTAAGAAACTTGAGGAGGCTGTTAACGCATATGCTAGGGGCAAGGTGGAGGTTTCCGACCTGCAGGTTGTTGACAAAGATTTCATAAGGAAAGTTAAGAAGGGGGAGGCTGCCCAAAAAGAGTACCGCGTTACTGTTGAGTTTGAAAAAGAAGTGTCCGACGAAGACCTAAAACTGTTGGAGCAAAAGTTGACCGGCGTAATCGTAAAACAGAGAACTCCGCTTCGCGTTTTGCATAGACGGGCGGATTTAACGCGGGAAAAGTACATATATGAGGTGAAAGTAAAAAAATTGTCGCCTAACAAGGCTGAAATTAGGGTTCGCTGTCAAGGAGGCCTCTACGTTAAAGAGCTGGTGTCCGGAGATGAAGGCCGCACAACTCCGAGTGTTTCAGAAATTCTCGGCCAGAAAGCGAAGCCTATAAAACTTGATGTTTTAAACGTAATTATGTAGGTTGGAGGAGAAAAAGTGAGGAAGTCGAAAGGGTACAGGGCGAGAACCCGAAAACTCCTAAAAAAGAAGCCTAGAGAACGTGGGAAAATAAAAATCAGTAGGCTGCTCCGCAACTATCAGCCCGGCGACAACGTTGTAATCAAGATAGATCCAAGCGTTCAAAAAGGCATGCCTCATAGACGCTACCATGGACGGGTTGGAAAAGTCATCGGCATGAGGGGACGAAGCTACATAGTAAGCGTCACGCAAGGTAACGCCGTTAAGGAGATAGTTGTTAGACCTGAACACCTTGAACCCTACGGAGGCGGCTGATTTTGGAGGAAGCCAAAAAAGAAGCTGTTAAAGAGAAATATCTGACCATTCCTCAAGTTAAGAAGATTTTGGAAGATATTGGAGAAGAAAACCTTGACCAGTTTCAGAGGAGAGTTCTCGATTATACGGCTAAATTTTCGAAGGTGGATTTTGAAACAGCTAAAATGCTCGTTGAAAAGCTTGTTGGGGAATTCGGTTTAGAGGAGGCTGAGGCTGTTCAAATTGTCAATTGTATGCCAACAAGCGTCGAAGAGCTTAGGGTTTTCTTGGGGGGCGGGCGTAAAATAATTGAGTCTTCGAAATTAGAAGCCATGGTTAAACTTTTAAATGAACATAGACTGAAATAATCCTCCAGCCCTTCCAGTTTTAATTAAGAGTGAAAACTTATGAAAAGGGAAACTGAAATGGAGAAAAGGTACGAAGAGTACGCTTACGTTTTGGATTTTCTCCCTCATGGGCGCCCCGGGGTTAGGATTACTGGAAGGGCTGGTTACCGAGCTGGAGCCCTTGTTCAACTTGTAGGTGAAGAATTCTTTACGCTTTTAGAAGCTCTAGTAAAAGAGGGTGTAACCCTAAAGCCTCATGACCGCGTTTATGTAGGAAAGGAAACTCGCGATGAAATCACCTACATCATTGGGCGGATAGGCTATGAAGAGTTAACAGCCGCAGCTAAAGCGGAGCTTCCGGCGGTTATCAGCCGCATAGTATTAAACCGTGAGAAATGGTTTGTAAACTTTTTCAACACAGCTCAAGCTATCACGCCAAGAATGCATGCCTTGGAGCTTATTCCCGGTATTGGCAAGAAGTACATGTGGCAAGTTATCCGCGAACGTGAAAAGAAACCATTCGAAAGTTTTGAGGATCTTCAAAGGCGCACTCAGATACCGAACCCAGTTAAGCTTTTGACTAAGAGGATTTTAGAGGAGCTTGCTGGCGAAAGCAAGTACCGACTTTTCACACGGGCACGTTAGAGATGAGTCTTTTAGAGGAAACGAAGCGTCTTCTTCGAAGGTATCGAATATTTCCGAAGAAGCGTTTAAGCCAACATTTCACCGTGGATCCCTTCATTTTTCGGTTGATGGCGGAGTATGCGGCTCTAACGAGCAACGATGTTGTTTTGGATGTGGGAGCTGGCTTCGGCTTTTTAACACGTTATTTGGCTGGGAAATGTCAAGGCGTTTTGGCTGTTGAACTAGATCATAAAGTGGCGGCGGCTTTGCGAGCGTTGCTTAGGGATTTACCCAATGCGGTTGTGGTTGAGGGGGACGTGTTTAAGGTTCAACTTCCATCTTTTAACAAGGTTGTTGCAATTCCTCCATACGGGATTTCTTCCCACCTTGTCGAGTGGCTTTTCAGCAAACCCATAGAGTGTGCTGTTTTTGTGTTGCAAAAGGAGTTTGCCCAGCGTCTTGTGGCTCCTGTTGGCAGCAAAAATTACAGCTGGCTGACCGTTTTGACATACTACTATTTTGAAGTTGAACTTCTCGACGAGGTTCCTAGGCACGCTTTTTACCCCCCGCCAAAAGTTGATTCAATAATTGTTTTGTTGAAACCTAAGCGTCCCCGCCCCTTTCAAGTGAATAGTGAGGAAAAATTTAAGCGGTTCGTGCAAACCTTGTTTACTCAACGGAACAAAAAGGTGAGAAATGCCATTTGGGTGTTCGCCAAAAAGGAGTGCAACCTTGCTGGGAGAAACATGCAAACCGGTGTTTCAATTCCGTTTCAAGATAGACGCGTCAGAGAACTAGCGCCAGAAGACTTCGGTGTTTTGGTAAATGTTTTCGCAAGTTAAAAAGGTGTGTTTTGCTGACTACACTTTTTACGTTTGGCCCGACGTTTACGAGCCGGCGGAAGACTCGTTTCTCTTTGCGGAGAATCTCACGGTTCAGGCTGGCGATTATATTCTGGATATGGGTACCGGATGCGGGATTCTTGGAATCATTGCGGCTGAAAAGGCTTCCAGAGTGGTTGCCGTAGACATAAATCCCGCTGCGGTGCGTTGTGCAAGAGAAAACGCGCGCCTCAACAGAGTGGCGGACAAAATGTTTTTTGTTCAGGGAGACCTGTTTGCTCCATTGAAGGTTGGCGAAAGGTTTGACATCATCATGTTTAACGCGCCATATTTGCCTTCTGAACCTTGGGAGGGCGACACGTGGCTTGAACGCGCATGGGCTGGCGGAACCGATGGAAGAGCGGTTCTGGACAGGTTTCTGCAAGTTTTTCCTACGTATTTAAAGGCTGATGGACGTGTTTTATTGATGCAGTCCATCCTTGCAAACTTAGAGAAAACCTTTCAAGCGTTGGAAATGCAAGGTTTCAAGGCAAACGTTGTTGCGGAGCAGAGTTTTCCACTTTTTGAGGCAATAGTGCTCGTTGAGGTAAAACGGCGAAGCTGACAAACTTTTAGAATGTTCAATTTCTGCTTGATGCAATCTAGTTGAAAAAGTATATAACTTGAAGAAATATCTAGTGCAGAAAACGGTTACAGGTGCATTTGGAATGTGCATACTTGGAAAGGACAAATTGAAAGAACTCATAGAAAACTACAAGTGCATATACCCCTACGACTATAACTTGCTAGATGGAGACGGCTACATTCTAACAGTTAAAGACGAAACAACGCTGCATTATCTTGAACACAAAAACCTAATATCCTACGAAATTGTTTTTACGCCGCCAGACTTTGTGGCTCATCTAACTGCTAAAAGTAAGTATGGGCGGATGGGTTTATCCTTTCTAAACGCTGCAAAGGTTCACAGTGGTTTCGTTGGGAGACTTGCCCTTGAAGTTGTAAACCTGAGCAACGACCACTGTCCAATAACCATTAAACGGGGAGATCCTTTCATGCACATTGAATTCATTAGAAGAGAAGGCGAACCGTCGCCTTACATTGGCGAATACCAGTTTCAATACATGACAGACGAAGAAGTGAAAATGTATATCCCAGTTTTAAAGCGGGTTTTCACAAACTATGATGAACTGGCAAAAACATGGTTCAAAAATAAACCCTTGCTTCTATAGTTTCCGCTCTCATTTCCCAAACTGGATTCACAGTTCATAACTTTAATTAAGCGTTTAGATGCTTATGCATGCTAAACAAACTGCTTAAATACGACTGTTGTGTATGCTGAAAGGGATGCATATGCGCGCGCGCAATTATAGGGAGGTTAAAGGTCAACCCTACACTAGAAAAGAGTTTGTTAAGGGTTTTCCACAACCGAAGATAACCAAATTCACTATGGGAGACCCCAATGCCAAATTCGAATATGAAGCTAGGCTTATAGCCCTTGAAAGAGCCCAGATTAGACATAACGCCTTAGAAGCGGCTCGTGTGGCGACAAACCGTCTTCTTATGGATAAGCTTTCGAGCAACTATTTTCTGCAGGTTCACCCGTACCCTCATGTTATTCTTAGGGAGAACAAGATGATTTTCGGAGCGCATGCGGACCGTTTGCAGGACGGCATGCGAAAAGCCTTTGGGAAACCAATAGGCACTGCTGCGCGGGTGGAACCCAATCAAACGATTATGACGGTTAGGGTAAACGCTAACGGTGTTGAGGTTGCGAAGGAAGCGTTGAAAAGGGGCGCAGCCAAACTTCCAATACCATGTAGGATAGTCATTGAGAAGATGGCGGAAGTGAAGGAGGCGAAAGCTTCGTGAAAAACGCAAAATCCGATTTAGTTGTCTGGTTTGAAAACCTCAGAAAGACAGATATACCTTCAGTCGGCGGGAAAAACGCGAATTTGGGTGAAATGCTAAGCGCCGGCATTCCAGTCCCCCAAGGCTTCGCTGTCACAGCCCACGCTTTCAAAAAATTCATAGAGGAGACAGGTATTGCCAGCGAAATTTACAGAATCATAGGAGAATCAGTAAAGGACTTGAACGATCCTAAGCAGTATGAAGAAGCTTCAAAGAGAATTCGTGCTTTAATCGAGTCCACGCCTATGCCTAAGGACATTGAAGATGCCATAAGGGGGGCTTACCGCGAACTTTGCAGAAGGTTGAATATTGCGAATGTTCCGGTTGCTGTTAGGTCAAGCGCCACCGCTGAAGACTTGCCGGATGCCTCTTTTGCTGGTCAGCAGGAGACCTACTTGAATGTGGCGGGCGAAAACGAGGTTATTGAAAAAACCATTAAATGTTGGTCGAGCCTTTTCACGCCACGAGCCATATTCTATCGAACCCAGAAAGGTTTTGCCCACGAAAAAGTCCTAATAAGCGTTGGAATCCAGAAGATGGTGAACGCCAAAGCAGCCGGCGTCATGTTCTCAATAAACCCGGTGACCGGCGATCCAAACCATATTGTCATTGAGGGCAACTTTGGTTTAGGCGAATCCGTTGTCTCTGGCGCGGTGACTCCGGACGAGTATATCGTGGATAAGCGAACCATGAAAATCGTTGAGAAACGTATTGCCACAAAAAAGGTAATGTACACTCGAGACCCTGTTACGGGGAAAACAGTCCACGTCGAGGTTCCGGCTGAAAAACAGAATCAGCCTTGCCTCTCAGACGAGGAGGTTCTAAAGCTTGCCGAGTTAGCTGTGAAAATTGAAAAGCATTATGGTAAGCCTCAAGACATTGAGTGGGCTATTGACAGCGACTTGAGCTTTCCAAACAACATTTTCATCGTGCAGTCAAGACCAGAAACCGTTTGGAGTCAAAAGGCGGCTGAGCTTCCAGAGACGGTTGAGGCTGGCTTAGCTAAACCAGTTGAAGAGTTGAAGGTTGTTGTTAAGGGCATACCTGCTGGCAAGAGGGGCATAGGCTTCGGTGTTGCGAAGGTTGTTTTGAACCCGCAGGAAGCTGCGAAGATCATGCAGAAGGGCGACGTTCTTGTGACTGACATGACTAACCCGGACTATGTGCCGTTTATGAAGCTTGCAAGCGCTATAGTGACGGATAAGGGTGGCATAACTTGTCACGCTGCCATCGTAAGCCGTGAGCTAGGCATACCATGTGTTGTTGGAACCGAAAACGCCACGAAACTTATGGTTACTGGAAAAGAATACACGGTTGACGCCAGAAGCGGCGTCGTTTATGAGGGTATGATGCCAGCTCTGACTGAACCAACACCCACGATACAAGCGGGCGGCCTTGCACCTTCTGGAGCTGGCGGAGTATCCCTCCAGTATGTGCCAGTCACCGCCACCAAAATCTACATGAACCTTGGGGTTCCTGAGAAAATCGAGGAGTATAAGCACCTGCCCTTTGAGGGCATTGGGCTCATGCGCATCGAGTTCATTCTTGCCAGCTACATTGGAGAGCATCCGCTATACCTCATAGAGATTGGGCAAGGTCAAAAGTTTGTTAACAAGCTTGCCGAGGGCATAGCCACCGTTGCTAGGGCTATACAGCCTCGCCCAGTTGTTGTGCGTTTCAGCGACTTCAAAACCAACGAGTACCGCGAGCTGAAGGGCGGCGAAAAATACGAAATTTTCGAGGCTAATCCAATGCTTGGCTGGCGTGGTTGCAGCCGCTACATAAGCCCATGGTACGAGAAAGCCTTCCGCCTAGAATGTCAAGCAATCCGCAAATGCCGTGAAGAATGGGGTCTCAAAAACGTTTGGGTTATGTTGCCAGTGGTGCGCACACTTTGGGAAGCCAGAAAAGTGCTGGAGATCATGCGCGAGGAGGGACTTGAAAGGTCAAAAGACTTCAAGGTTTGGTTCATGGCTGAAACGCCTTCAATAGTCATACTTGCCGACGAGTTTTCAAAGCTCTGTGACGGCTTTTCCATAGGCTCCAACGATTTGACTCAGGGCATACTAATGATTGACAGGGACTCTGAACGCCTTGGACAAATGGGATACTTCGACGAACGTGACCCGGCCGTTAAACGCATAATTGCCCACCTCATTCGCGTGGCACACGAAAACGGCTGCACGGTCTCCATTTGTGGTGAGGCGCCCTCAAACCTTCCGGACTTCACGGAGTTTCTTGTTAGAGCCGGCATAGATAGCATCTCAGTGAACCCGGACGCTGTGATTGCGACAAAACAGCTTGTGGCAAGCATAGAGCAGAAAATAATTCTTGAAAAACTTGCAGAACAGCATGAAAGGGCGGCTGGGCGGCCAGTTAAGAGGCTGAAAAGTGACTGGGAATTGACACCCCGATGGGATGAAACTCTGTAACAGCGAGTTTCCCGTCTAAACTTTCCCTTATTGTTGTTCATGTTTGAGTGGGAGATGTTTTGAAGCTGTTTGATTTTGAAGAGGAAAGGCTCAAGCAAGAGATTGCAAAATATGAGGCGAAACGTGTTCTCATACAGCTTCCAAACGGTTTGAAAAGCGAGGGGCCGAGGCTTGCAAAGGTTGTGGAGAAGGCTGGAGCCCTGCCCATAATTTCTGCGGATCCTTGTTATGGTGCTTGTGATTTGGCAACTGCGGAGGCTGAATCTCTAGGCGTGGATTTAATAGTTCACTATGGGCATTCAAAGCTTCTGAAGTATGAGAAGGTTCCGACTGTTTACATCGAGGCGCGGGCAACTTTAGGCGCGGCTGAGGTTGTTGAAAAAGCTTTCTCATTAATTGAAGCGTGGCGTAGAATTGGATTGGCCACAACGGTTCAGCATGTGCAAGTGCTAGACGAAGCAAAAGAGGTTCTTGTACGTGCTGGTAAAACTGTTATGGTCGGTGATTCTGGACGCTTAAGCTATCCGGGGCAAGTGGTGGGCTGCGACTATAGTAATGCTAAGTCAATTGCAGAAGACGTTGACGGTTTTCTTTTTATAGGCGGCGGACGTTTCCACGCTTTGGGTCTCGCCCTTTCAACTTCCAGGCTGGTCATAGTTGCCGACCCCTTTGAGAAGAGGGTTTTCTCTGTTAGCGATGAGGTTGAGCGTGTCGTGAAGCAGCGGTGGGCTTGCATTCAAGAGGCTCAGAAGGCGAAAACCTTTGCTGTGCTTGTAGGGCTTAAACCCGGACAGAAAAAGCTTGACGAGGCTCTCGCCATCAAGGAGAAGCTTGAAAAAAGCGGAAAGGAAGCTGTTCTTTTTGCCGCTAGAGAGATAACTCCCGAAATGATCGTGAATTTTCAAACGGTGGATGCTTACGTGAACACGGCTTGTCCACGTGTCTCCCTTGACTTCTCAGCCAAGTTCGGCAAGCCAGTGCTTACAATGAATGAGGCGCTTGTGATTGTTGGAGAACTTTCATGGAAAGAACTATGCAAGAAAGGCTTCCTCTAAAACTTTTACCGGTGGCTGTGTTTGGAAAGATTTATTGACCCGTTGACTATTTCATAAGCCTTGCAGTCGGGGTTTCAATGGACTTGCAGTTTCAAAAGCGCGACAGTGGTCAACTGGTGTTGCCTGGCGAACCCTTGGGCGTTATCGAAGAGTTTATTCCAGATGCTGGCACCTACGTTCAAGACGGCGTCATTTACTCGAAAATTATTGGAAGAGCCCTCATAGACTATCTTAACAAGCGAGTCTCCGTTTATCCAATTACGGGTGGGGCTAGGGTTCCTAAAGTTGGAAGCCTGGTGGTAGGGCAAGTTTCAGGTGTTCAAACGCAGTTGGCGACCATCCGCATTTTCAAGATTGGCAAACGTGTGCTTTCTGGTTTCTTTACAGGGGTTCTCCACGTTGCGGATGCACACTTACGGTTCACTGACTCCATGTTTGATGTATGCAAGCCCAGTGACATAATTAGAGCTAAGGTTATAAGCGAAAAGAACAGGACATACCATTTAACCACTAAAGATAGAAGTTTAGGTGTTGTTTACGCCTTCTGCTCCAAATGTGGAGATGTACTGCAGCAAAGGGGACGTGGGGGTCTGCAGTGTCCAAGGTGTGGAAATGTTGAAAAGCGCAAGACGGCAATAGATTACGGTAAAGGAATAATTTGAACCCGGTGTCGAGAATGAAAGTTAACGTGTTAAAGAAAACAAAAAATGAACTCAAAATTGAGGTTGAAGGGGCGGGATACACGCTTTGCAATCTCTTGCAAAGAAAACTTTTGGAGGATGAAAACGTAGACGTGGCTGGCTACGACATCCCCCACCCGTTAGCATCAAACCCGATAATCTATGTGAGAACAAAGGGTGAAGTGACTCCAGAAGAAGCCTTAATTAGGGCTGTGGACAACCTCCTCGAAGTCAGCGAAGAGTTCGGCAAAGCGTTAGAGAAAGCCTTCAAAACTTGACTCTGCTTTTTATTTTCAACAGCAGTTCGGCGAAGCCCTCAACGGGGTCTTCAGCTTTGCAGAGGGCTATCACACATTCTTCTAGTGTCACGTGTTTTTGAAGCCAAGCGTAAACTATGAGGGCTTCTGCTGCGTCAGCCATCATGTGGCTTGAAATTCTGGACGGCATGTATTCCCTTAAGCCCGCCTGTCGAACAGCCTTCGCCAGAATAGCACCCCTAACCTTTGCCCCTGAAGGTTGCCCCCTTTTTGCTGATAGCGCCAGAGAATAGGCGAAATTTATGAAAGCGTCGCCCAGAGCCGCCAGCTTATGATTCGTCAAAATCTCAGTTAAGCTGTTGTAAGCCTTTACGAAGGTGAAGAGGTCTCTGCAATCTTTCATAAAGTTTCCTCTACTTTGCGTTCACCGTTTTAGTTTATATTCTTGTGAAGCCTTCTTATGCATGTCGGATGTGTGTTTAAATGGTTAGCAACTCCAAAAGCTATGCTGGTTTAGCTTTTTCAATGGAGGCTTTAAGACAATATCTCTCCAGCGTTTATGGCGGTGATGTGGAAATCCTCGGTTTTTGGAGACTTGGATATGAAAAAACTGAAGCTCTAAAGGACTTGAAAGGTTTCGGTTATGGCGTTCCATATGTTATTGAATTTAGGCTCAAGGGCGAAGCTAAACGGGTTGTTTTGGAAACCATGCGACCAGAAGGTTTTGGACACGATTTTGTCTCAGATAGGGCGGCGATTCTGCTTTGGCAACATTCAGCCTTTAACAAGCTCCCGCGACATGTGCGCAGTGTGGATGTGGGCGCCTTCACCGTTGGCGGTAAAGGCTTGAAGTCTGTTGGAGACTGCGGAGAGTTCTTCCTTCTAACAGAATATGTGGATGGAACCCTTTACCATGTGGACTTGGACCGTATCAAGGCAACTGGCGAGTTAACCTCCCTTGACGAGAAACGTTGTTTGGCGCTTTCAGATTATCTTGTTCAAATTCACAGCGTGAAGAAGGAGGCTCCTTGGCTTTATGTACGAAGAGCCCGAGAACTTGTTGGACACGGCGAATGCATAATGGGGCTTTTGGACAGCTACCCCCCGGAACTTGATTTTATACGGGAATGCGACTTAATTAACATTGAGCGGGACTGTGTTGTCTGGCGGTGGCGTCTAAAACGCAAAGCCCACAGGCTAAGCCAAGTGCACGGCGACTTCCACCCGTGGAACATAATGTTC
>JAWBXD010000021.1:0-12579 GCA_038868055.1 Bathyarchaeia archaeon | reverse complement strand
CGTCCAGTTTTATTGGAGCGGGAGCCGACGCATTGTATGAAAGCCACACGCCTTGGAACTTTCATGTCGCTGGGTCTAATCAGTCGCCCTCCAGAAGGCCCACCAGCATTAATCAGTCTTTCAAATTCAAGAGATGTGATGACGTTTGGGTATTTGCCATAACCATACTGGGGTAATGTTGAAGGATCGAAAATGTCTGCACCAGTGGCAACGATGATTGCGCCTACCTCTAACTCTACAGCTTCGGGTTTCATTGTGAAATCTATGGCTTGCCTTTCACAGGCTTTAATGCATTTGTCGCACACTATTACGCCATCCTTGTTGAGGCATAGGTTCATGTCAACTATGTAGGTGGATGGAACTGCCTGAGCGAAAGGCGTGTAAATGGCATGTCGCAGGGCTAATCCGGCGTCAAACTCGTTTGGCGCTGTCATTGGACAAACTTTTGAGCATTCGCCGCATGCTGAACAATCCTTCTTTACATAACGCGGTTTCTTTAACACTTTTACTCGAAAGTTACCAATATATCCCTTTACGTCGATAACTTCGCTGTTGGTCAATAATTCAATGTTTGGATGGCGCCCCGCATCAGACATCTTCGGGGCAAGAATGCATATGGAGCAGTCCATTGTTGGGAAAGTCTTGTCCAACCTTGCCATCATTCCGCCGATGCTAGGCTCCCTCTCCACTAAATAAACCTTATAGCCTGTGTCGGCAAGATCCAATGCTGCTTGAATCCCAGCAACGCCACCGCCGATAACCAGCGCCTTTCGTATAACCAGCACTTCAATATCGCTGGCTGGCTTCAGCAAAGCAGCCTTCGCCACAGCCATTTTAACAAGGTCCTTTGCCTTTTCGGTTGCCGCCTTCCTATCGTGAAGATGAACCCAGCTACACTGCTCCCGAATGTTAGCCATCTCAAAAAGGTACTTGTTTAACCCAGCCTCTTCACATACCCTTCTAAACGTGGGCTCATGGAGACGAGGAGAGCACGAAGCAACAACCACACGATTAAGCCTATACTCCCTAATATCATTCTTAATGAGCTCTTGCCCTTGATCTGAACACGTGTAACGGTAATCCCTCGCCAAAACAACATGAGGAAGCGTGGAAGCAAACTCAGCAACTTCTTCACAATCAACGGAGCCAGCAATATTCAAACCACAGTGGCAAACATAAACCCCTATGCGTATTTCCTCTCTAGACATTCGCCATTCACCTCAAAGACCTTAAATAACAATCAATGGAGGAAGCAGCCATCCTTCCGGCATAAATAGCCTCAACTATTGAGGCTGGACCTGTTACGGCGTCTCCTCCGGCGAAAACTCCTTTAAGGGTTGTCTCCATAGTTAGTGGGTTAACCCATATCGTTCCATTTTCATTTAGTTCAATCTCCTTCGGTATGAAGGAAAGGTCTGGAGCTTCGCCTATTGCTAAAATCACCATGTCAGCGTCTTTAACAAATTCGGAACCTTCTATTGGAACCGGTTTTCTTCTTCCAGTTTCATCCAACTCGCCAAGTTTCATTCGGACAAACTCAATGGCAGAAACATTTTCATCCTTGCCTAAAATTCTCTTGGGAGAAATCAAAAATTCGATTTTTACACCGTCATCTTCTGCCTCTTTGACCTCCCACGGGTTTGCAGGCATCTCTTCCCTAGACCTTCGATAGAATATTGTTACCTCTTTAGCTCCACATTTAAGGGCGGTTCTTGCAGAGTCAACAGCAACATTTCCACCACCAATAACAGCGACACGTTTGTCCTCAACATTTAGCGCCTTTTCAGAATTAAACATCCAAAGAAAATCCAGAGCATGCACAACGCCCTTCAAGCTGGCGCCCTCAATTCTCAATTCCTGTCCTTTGTGAGCGCCTACGCCGATAAATACGGCGTCGTAGCGGCTCCGCAAACCGCCAAAATCAACGTCTTTACCAACCGCGACGCTGGTCTCTATTTCTACACCAAGATCTTTCAACGCCTGTATGTCCATGTCTAAAAGTTCTCTTGGAAGACGATAGGTAGGCAAACACTTTCTCAACATCCCACCGGGCTCTTTCATAGCCTCAAAAACCGTAACCCCATAGCCCTTTAGAATTAAATCATGTGCAACGGTTAGCCCAGCCGGTCCAGAGCCTATAACTGCAACCTTCCCTTTTGAAGACCCCGCCTTAATTGTTCCCTTTTCCTTATCTAACAATTGCTTCCTTAATTTTTCGGATTCCTTAATGATTCTGCCCAAGTCTAATCCTGCACGTTCAGGATGGAAACATACAGGAATCGTCACTAGGGGGAGGGGGGATACTTTAACAATTTCTCGGATAGCATTTTCAAATGCTTGTTCACGTCCAGTTTTAACTGCAAACTTTTTGGCATGGAAGAATATTTCTGGCGGTTTTAACGCTTGGGGGCAACGTTTGTAACAACGGTAGCACCAAGCACAGAGCCAAATCTCATCAGAAACCAAGACGTCTTCAACATTTAAGAAAATCTTTTCGAGAATATTCCTTGGATTATATTCTCCTTTTAGAAGGCCTGCCATGGGACAGCTTGCCGTGCATACGCCACATTCAAAGCAGAACTTAATTTTCTCAGCGTCAGGGTATTCGGCGAGAACTTCTCTGTAGGTTATAGGTTTCCCAGCACCCAATTCAGCCGCCCTCCTATTATTGGAAAGCTCATAGATATAAACTTTACAAATGTAAAGTTTTAAACCAGCACTAAACCTCTTATAGATAACGTGTTATCATAACTAAAACCTGAGGGTTCCAAATGGAAGAGGTTAAGGTTGTCTCGTATGGAGTTGGAGCCGTTGGAAGTTTAATCGCGAAAACCCTTCTTGAAAAAAGTGGCGTAAAAGTGGTTGGCGCAATTGACGTGGCGAAGGATAAAGTGGGCAGGGATTTGGGCGAAGTTTTAGGCTTAAACAAGCTGGGCATAACCATTTCAAGCGACACGAACACGGTGCTTTCAAAAACGAAGCCAGATATAGTCGTCCACGCAACTTCATCCTATCTTAAGGATACTTATTCCCAGATAGCTTCTATCGTCAAACATGGCGTAGACGTGATATCCACATGTGAGGAACTTTCATATCCTTACTATTCAGAACCGAAACTTGCAAAGGAGCTGGATGAACTGGCTAAAAAACACGGTGCAACGGTTGTTGGCACTGGAATAAATCCGGGCTTTCTGATGGATACGCTTGTGATAACGCTGACGGCGGTCTGCCAGAAAATAGACAAGATTGAGGCTGTTAGGGTTATGAACGCTGCGACAAGACGGTTGCCGTTCCAGAAAAAGATTGGCGCAGGCTTAACGGTGGAGGAATTTCGACAGAAAATTGAGGGAGGAGAAATAACAGGGCACGTTGGTCTTGAACAGTCTATCGCGATGATTGCAGACGCCCTAGCGTGGAAGCTTGATGGGATAAAGGCTGAGCCAGTTGAACCGGTTATAGCCAAACAACCTGTGAAAAGCAACTTCATAACCGTGGAGACCGGGAAGGTTGCAGGTTTGAGACAAAGGGCGAAAGGCATGGTGAAGGGCAGAGAGGTCATAGTTTTAGACTTTCAAGCGTATATCGGGGCGGAAGAGGAATATGACGCCATAACAATAACCGGTGTGCCAACCGTTAGACAAAAAATACAGCCGTGCATTCACGGAGACATAGGCACGGTTGCCATGGTTATTAATGCTATTCCAAAGGTGCTTAATGCTCCTGCAGGCCTGCTTACAATGAAGGATTTGCCAGTTCCCTCCGCTGCACTTGAGGATATACGGAAATACTTGAAGGCTTAGCATGTTTGGTGTGTGCCTTGAAGTTTTGGGTTGACATAAACTGCGATTTGGGTGAAAGTTACGGCAACTTCAAAGTTGGAAGCGACGCTGAAATAATGCCATACATAACTTCCGCGAATGTTGCATGCGGCTTTCACGGCGGGGACCCTGTGACGATTGCGCAGACAATAGCCCTTGCGAAAAAGCATGGAGTAGCTGTCGGCGCTCACCCCGGATACCCTGACCTCATGGGATTTGGGAGGAGAGAAATGCAACTTACACATGACGAAGCGAAAACCTACGTAATCTATCAGGTTGGTGCCCTCCAAGGCTTCGCAAAAGTTTTCGGTGCACCCCTTCAGCATGTGAAGCCTCACGGCGCCATGTACAACACAGCCTTGAAAGATGAGGCGCTTGCCAGAGCCATAACCGAAGCCATACTGGAGCTGAACCAGAACCTAATAGTTTTTGCACCGCCAAAATCAGCGCTGGCGAAAAAAGCCGCAGATGCTGGGCTCCGCGTCGCCCACGAGTTTTTCGCTGATAGAGCATATAACCCGGATGGAAGTCTAGTCTCTCGGAGGTTAGCTGGCGCCGTAATTGAGGAGCCAGATAAAGTTGTTGGGAGAGCTGTTAAAGCCGTGAAGGAGGGTGTTGTGGAAGCCTTCAACGGGGAACTTGTGGAGCTTGGCACAGTGCACACTATTTGTGTTCATGGCGACACGCCGACAGCCCTAAAACTCGCTAGGGCTTTGAGAAGCGGGCTTGTCAAGGCTGGCGTAAAAGTTGAAGCCGTAAGTCGGTTCATTTGATTAAAGGGACTTACGTGGAGTACATTTATCCATCTGCCCGCTACCTGCCCTTCGGCGACACCGCTCTAGTAGTTGAGTTCGGCAACACGATAGATTTGACTGTAAACCGCAAGGTCATAGCTTTAAACGAGGCGGTTCTGGAGGCGAACATCATTGGAGTTGAAGAAACCGTTCCCACCTATAGGTCGCTGCTCATTCGCTACAACCCTGAGAAAATAGCCTACGAACATCTAGTTGCACAAATTAAGGAAATCGAGAAAAAGTTGAGGGACACACCGCCTCCAAAAAAGACAAGAAAATTCACCATTCCAGTTGTCTATGGAGGCATTTACGGATCTGATTTAAGGGATGTAGCCGAATACCACGGCCTGACAGAAAACCAAGTGGTTGAAATTCACTCTGGAAAAGAGTATAGAGTCTACATGATCGGCTTTGTTGCTGGTTTCCCGTATCTAGGGGAAGTTCCTGAAGAAATCGCAACTCCACGCCTTGCAACTCCACGTTTAAAGGTTCCGGCGGGCTCTGTTGGCATTGCGGAAAGGCAGACTGGCATATACCCGTGCGAGGCGCCTGGTGGATGGCGCATTATAGGTAAAACACCCATCAAGCTTTTCGATGTTGACTGGAAGCCGCCAGCCCTCCTCAAACCCGGAGACATTGTAAGGTTTATGCCAATCTCAGAAGAGGAATTCAAGAGAATTGAGGAGCTTGTTAAGGCTGGAGCCTATAAACTGGAGTTTAGAGAAGAATGAACCTTTTCCACGTGTTGAAGGCGGGATTCTTCACAACAGTGCAGGATTTGGGTAGATACGGCTACCTCAAATATGGAGTTCCAATTTCAGGCGCCATGGACACTTTTTCCATGGTTGCAGCAAACTTGCTGGTGGCAAACAACCCCAACGACGCATGCCTAGAAATAACCCTGATTGGACCGGAATTGCAGGCACTGAGAGACATACAAATCGCTGTGACTGGCGGGAAGCTTTCCATAAAAATTGATGGAAAAGAGGCGCCCATGTGGCAGACGCTAACTGTACACGAGGGCGAAACAATTACGCTTGGAAAAGTTGAAAGTGGTTGTAGAAGCTACCTTGCCATTAGAGGAGGCATAAATACACCATTGATTCTCGGAAGCAGATCCACATACACACGGGGCAAGCTTGGCGGGATTGAGGGTAGACAATTAAAGCCCGGAGACATCATATGCGGGTTTAATGTCCCCTTTTTGGAAGCTTGTTTTAAATTGCCGGAAAACATGATGCCCCAATTTTCCAACGACTTCACAGTCCATGTTGTTTTGGGACCACAATCAGACATGTTCACAGACAAAGGCATTGAAACCTTTCTTTCAAGCCAATACAGGGTTACGATTGAATCAGACCGCATGGGTTACCGCCTTGACGGACCGCCAATAGAGCACAAAGACAAAGCGGAAATTGTTTCAGACGCGCTTCTCCCCGGAGCGGTCCAAGTGCCAAGGGATGGAAAGCCAATCGTAATCATGAAGGACGCCCAGACAACGGGAGGCTACCCAAAGATAGCTGCGGTGATAACTCCAGACCTAGACAGGCTTGGACAGGCAAAGCCAAACAACACTGTTAGGTTTTTGGAAATAACACTTGAAGAAGCCCATGAAAGACTTTTGGAATACCATAGAAAACTTTCAAGTTTAACTCAAAAACTGGTCAGAATAAGTTGAAAAAGTTTTAAAACATCATGGTGCACTGTTGTACCGCGTGATGTCAATGCCCAACAAACATGTTCATGAAAAAGGCGCATTTTCCATTGGAAAATTGATTGCCGATGTGAAAAGCAAGCCTGATTTCCGTAAAGCTGGAGCCATAGCAATTTTCATCGGGGTTGTCCGTGGAGAAAACCCTAACGGAGATATTGTTCAAAAATTAGAGATTGAGGCTTACGAGGAAAAAGCGGATGAGGTCTTGTCGGAAATATGTCAAGAATTAAAAAGGAGAAAGGGTGTGGTGGACGTTCAAATACACCACTTCCTAGGCGAGTTTAACGTGAGCGAAGATCTCGTATACGTGCTGGTTGCAGGCGCCCACAGGGAAAACGTCTTTCCAGTTTTAAAGGAAGCCGTTGAGAGATACAAAAGGGAGACGCCAATATTCAAGAGGGAGCATGTCCTTACTAAGGATGGAGAAATCAAATCTTACTGGGTTGCTGAAAGAGAGGAAGGCTAATTTTGAAAAGTGTTATTAAGTGAATCGCAAAACTATGTGAAAGTGAGATGAAGAGTCTTGGAAAGTAAAAGCTACACATGGTTTGAGAGGCGTCGAAGAGCTAAAGCCCTTGACTTGGCGCAGGAACAAATAACAAAAGCTCTAGACACCGTGACGCTTCTCCATCAAGCCATGCAAAAAATGGCTGAAAACGACAGGAAAGAAGCCATGCAACATATAGACAACATTTTTAAGGTTGAGAAGGAAGTGGACAGGCTGCGCACAGAAGTTTTCAAGGAACTATCGAAGGGTGTAGCGCTCTTTGCAGATTACCGTGAGGACCTCATGCACCTTGTGAAAAGGCTTGACACGCTTGCAGATCATGTGAAAGATGCTGCAAGATGCATTAAAATGCTTGAAGAAGCTAAAATACCGAAGGAAATGTGGGAGGAAACCGCCCGCACAACGGCTTATCTTGTGGAGTGCGCCCACGCCTTAAGGGGGAGCATTGAAAAAATTGCTGTTGACTCCACCGCAGCCATAAACGGAGCCAAAAAAGTCGAAGAAATTGAGAAGAAGATAGATGACGAATACCTGAAAATGAAAGCATTGTTCATCAAATATGGAAGAGATATGGACAGCGGATCCATGATCATCTTCGACGACCTTATAGAGTTTATTGAGCATGCCGCAGACGTGTGTGCAGACACAGCCGACTACATAGTGATTCTGGCAAGCAGAGAATAGTTCACTGCACTTCCTTTTTAATTGGCTTAGATATGAATTTTCCAAGGACAAAGGATAAAACCAAAACAAGAAATGTTCCGATAAAGCCTGCAGCCAAAGTTGACAGGTATGAATCTCCAACTGCGGGCATGGTGTAATCTGGCATTAACCCCCTCCATAAAGGTTCATTTTCTTCTACGCCGAGTGTTTCAGCCACTTTTTCAAGCCCGTCTGGGTAAGGTGAGGCAAATGGCAGTAAAACCGCAAAGCCAATTAACATTATGATTAGGGCTTTGAAGTAACCCTTCAAGCGGCATCCCTCCGGAGGAGGGCTAATCCGTTTAAGACTGCTGGTTGAAGCCTATAAAGCTGAGTTATGAAGGTTGTTGTTATCGCCGCCTCAGCGAGTCCGATTAAAGTGTGCCAGAAAAGCATAGCTGGGACTGTTACGGCTATTCCGCCAGCCTGCGAAAAAACTGGAGACACGCCTATTTCTAAACCGCATGCCAGCGCTCCGAGGACTATTGAAAGCCAAGAGGCAACAAAAACACCTAAAGCGAAACGTTTGCCCCGCATTGAGTTGCCCGCAATAAGCTTTACCACAAAAAAGCTTAACCCGCCTATGATAGCCATGTTAAAAATGTTGGCGCCTAGGGCAGATATTCCGCCGTCTGCAAAAAACAATGCTTGCATCAACAAAACAATCGTCATGCTTAAAACCGCCGCGTAAGGGCCTAAAACAACAGCGAGAAACGTGCCACCGACTAGGTGTCCGCTGGTTCCATAGGTTATTGGAAAGTTGATCATTTGCGCCACGAAAACAAAGGCGCTTGAAACCGCCAACAGAGATGCGAAGTTTTTTGGATACGTTGCCTTGGCTTTTCTCCAGCACCATACAAGGAAAATTGTGGATGTGACGCTCATCAATGCGGAGACTTCGGGGCTTAAATAGCCATCTGGTATGTGCATCTTCAAGCCTCAGTGTTACCTTTATTTTAAAAAGTATTACCTAATAAATCTTCCGCCGAACGTTTAGCTTAAAAGGGCTAAAACATCAAATTAACCATTTAGCCACGCTGGACGCTGTCAAAGTTGGGTGAAAAATGAAGTTGTTTGGCACCTCAGGGTTAAGGGGCTTAGTAAACGTTGAGCTGACTCCAACATTGGCGGCTAAAGTTGGAATGGCCGTGGGCACCTTAATAAAGGGTGGACGGGTTCTTGTGGCAAGGGACACTAGAACATCCGGTTTGATGCTTGAAAACGCTCTCGTTTCTGGTTTGCAAGCATGCGGCGCGAAAGTCTCTTGTTTAGGAGTTTTGCCCACCCCAGCCCTAGCTTATTTAACATGGGCTTTGGGTGCAGACGCTGGAGTGATGATTACAGCTTCACACAATCCTCCAGAATACAACGGGATAAAAATTTTTGACAAAACGGGCATGGCTTATGGGGATGATCGCCAAAAAGAAATAGAGCACTTGGTCGTGAGTGAAAATTTTCGGTTGGCGGAGTGGCGGGACATAGGCGAAGCCACACCCATGTTCGAGAAGAATTTCTACATCCAAATGGTGGTGGAAAGCGTTAACCTCAGCAAAAGATGGCATGTTGTGGTTGACCCCGGATGTGGGGCGACAAGTCAAATAGCTCCAACAGTTTTCAAAAGTTTGGGTTGCAAGGTTACAGCCATAAACGCCCAGCTAGATGGATTTTTCCCCGGAAGAAGCCCAGAGCCCAACGCTGAAGCTGTTCGGTGTTTAGCTGAAACCGTGAAAGCTTTGGGCGCAGACATAGGTGTGGCTTATGACGGGGACGGGGACAGAGTTGCCTTCATAAACGAGAATGGGGCTTTTGTGGATTTTGATAGGGTTTTAGCGGCTTATGCAGCCTACGCTGTGAGGAAAAGCCCCGAAAAAATGGGTAGAATCGTTGTTACAAATGTTGAGGCGTCCATGAGCATTGAGCGGATGGTGGAGCCTTTAGGCGCCAAAGTTGTCAGAACCAAGGTTGGGGATGTTTACGTAGCCGATGCCGTGAAAAAGTTTAATGCTGTCTTTGGTGGAGAGCCATGTGGTGCATGGATACATCCACTACACCACTATTGTCCAGATGGAATTCTCTCTTCAGTGCTTCTTTTGAAAGCCTTGGAGGATGAAAATAAAAAACTTTCAGAGTTTGTTGCCGACGTACCAGCTTTCCATGTTTTGAGGAAGAACATCCGCTGCAGAAAAGAGGTAAAACACGCGGTCATTGAAAAAGCAGTGAACAACCTAAAAACCAGTTTCCCAAATTATAGAGATGTTTCCACGACTGATGGAATCCGCTTAGCCCTTAAAGATGGCTGGGTCTTGGTTAGAGCCTCCGGCACCGAGCCTCTCATACGCTTGACCGTGGAGGGCGAATCCTTAAAAGTTGCTGAAGAGTTAATGGAGAAAGCTGTAAAAGTAATATCGAAGACTGCGGAGGATTTTGAGAAGTGAAGGCTGTTGTTTTAGCTGCAGGTGAAGGTTTAAGGCTTCGACCCCTAACTTTTACACGTCCAAAACACATGATTAGCATCTGTGGAAAACCAGTTCTTGAACACTGCTTAGAAGCCATCAAGGCTTGCGGAATAAACCACATAATAATCGTTGTCCATTACATGGCAGATGTTATCCGCCACTATTTCGGCTTCGGCGAAAGACTTGGACTGCAAATAGAATATGTGGAACAGCCAAACGTTCTCGGAACAGGAAACGCCGTAAGCGTTGCCGAGCCCCTTGTAGATGACAATTTCGTGCTTGTTTATGGTGACCTACTCTTTACGCCGGAAGCCTTAAAGAAAGTTATTCTTTTACACGATACAAAAAAGCCAGCTGCAACATTGGCCTCTGTGCCCGTGGATAGGCTGGAGGACTATGGTATATTAGAGATTGGAAAAGATGGTCTGGTCAAGCGCATCATGGAAAAGCCAGCCCGTGAAGAAGCGCCGTCAAACATGGCTAACGCCGGAATATACGCGTTTTCCAAGGAAATCTTCGAGAAAACAAAAAAGATTAAGGCTTCCTCAAGGGGAGAGTGGGAAATTACAGACGCCATTGAGTTACTGATAAAAGAGGAAAAACCAGTATTTGCAGCTGAAATCCCCCGCACAGACTGGTTTGACATTGGCAGGCCATGGGACCTTCTGGAAGCTAACAGTTGGATTTTAAACCGAATGAAACACAAAATATTGGGACACATCGAGGCGGGCGCCCACATAACCGGCGCAGTCACGGTGGCGGAGAATGCCCGCATTCGCTCTGGAGCCTACATTGAAGGGCCAGCATATATAGGCGAGCACAGCGACATTGGACCTAACTGTTACATAAGGCCTTGCACGAGCATAGGACGAAAAGTGCGTATTGGAAACGCGTGTGAAATAAAAAACAGTATAATAATGGATGGCGTGCATGTCGGCCACTTGTCCTATGTGGGCGACAGCGTTATAGGCGAAAACTGCAACTTGGGTGCCGGAACCATAACCGCCAATTACCGCTTTGACGCTGGAACCGTCAAAATGATTGTTAGGGACAAGCTTGTGGACAGCGGTAGGACAAAGCTTGGCGCAATCTTAGGCGACAACGTTAAGACCGGAATAAATGCGCTTTTCATGCCCGGCATAAAAGTTGGAAACAACTGTTGGATAGGCCCAAACGTTGTAGTTTATCGAGATGTGCCGCCGAACACGGCTGTTTTTTTGAGACAGGAACTGGAAGAGAAGAGGCTAGGCTAGCTGATCAATATCGACGTACCGCAATATTCGCATTGCACAGATGTTTGCCCCTTGTAGATCTCTTTTGTGTACGGAGCGCCACAGTGGGGGCATCGAATAACCCGTATTGTTGGTGCCTCTTTAGGTGTTATGCCTTTTATTGTGGCTATGTCTCTGTCCGCCTCCCCGCCGATAATGTATTGGAAGAATCTGGTTATAACGTCGGCTTCCCAGTCTTTAACGTCGAAGGGTGTTTCCTCCATTTGGACGCCGGGTTTAAAGCGTATGTAAACGCCTGTCCAAGCAATTAATCCAACTCTTCCCTTGGAGATTTCTTGTAGGGCGCCTATGGGCTGTTCGATTAGGACTGCGCGTTCCGTTTTCTTTTTGGTGGCTATGAAGAGCTTCTTTTCAAGAACCACTTCCCGTTTTCCTTCAAAAACAAACCTTTGATTCGTGAAGTACAAGGTGCCTTCACACTTGTCTTTCGTCATGATTTTTCCTTCGATGGCTAGAACCGGGCTCTCCTCGGGCTTTAGCGGAAACGAAGCGAAAGAGAAAAGCTCCATGGTTTTCTCTGCAATTTTTAGATCCCTGTCTATGGCGTTTATGCTTCCGAGAAACTCGCCGAGGGAAGTGCTTACCCTCGCAGTTTCAGCGGCAACCCGCGCCCTTAAAGTTGAGGCTTCCACCGAAAGGCGGCTTGCTAAACCCCAACAGAAAGCCGTGTTTCCACGGTTTATCTCCGCCCTTAACCTGTTTGCATCCGCTTGAAGTATGCGAATTTGGGCCGTTAAGGGTTGAACATTGTTATAGAACGCTTGTTTAACGGTTGGGGAGGCTTCCATCCACTTTTTAGTCAAAATGTCTATGCTCTTTTCAAGATGCCCCATGGCTGCATAGCCACGTCCTCGGACCGTTGCAAGTCTACTTGGCAGAGAAGCCATAGCGCTGTCAATGTAGGCTAATTTGCCCTCCACGTCGCTTATGGCTGCAGAAGCCCCAGACAGGTCGGATTCAATTGACCGCAGCCTAGCATAAAGGGCTTCCCGTTCTCTATCAGCATGCGCCATTATCTCGCCACAAAGCTAAATCTTCGCTTGACACAACTAAATAACCCTTGTGTAGTTTAAATCCTAAAATACGGGTATCGCATACTTAAGGCTAGAGGATGATAAGCTTGTCAGCAGCTCAGAGAAGATACTACACCGAAGTTTCAGCCCTGGTAGACAAAAGCGTTATAGTCGTAACCACAACTGGCAAAACGTATAACGGAACTTTGGTGGGCATAAACCCGGACAACTTGAGCCTTTGCTTGGCTGACGCAAAAGATGAGGAGGGCAAAAAACTTCACA
>JAWBXD010000020.1:0-12716 GCA_038868055.1 Bathyarchaeia archaeon | reverse complement strand
ACGCAATGTGGATGGTTAAAGCATTTATGAAGGTTTTGGGGTTAAGGATATGCGAAGGGAATGATTGATGCCTGAAGCTATAAGAAGTTTTATAGCCTTTGACATTGAAGACTCTGGCGTTTTGGAAAACATCACTAAAATGCAGAAGATTTTGGCTGGAACAGGCGCAGACTTGAAGCTTGTTGAGCCACAGAACATTCACATAACTCTGCGTTTTTTGGGCAACATAACGCCAGCAATGGTTGACAAAATTTACGAGGGAATGCGTAAAGTCCAATTCACACCGTTCACTGTCAAGATTCAAGGTTTAGGCTCCTTCCCGAGTCAAAGGAATCCTAGGGTTGTTTGGGCGGGGATCAGGGAGGGATCCGTTCCACTTCGAGGAATCTTCGAGCAACTTGAGCCTTTCCTTCGAAGTTTAGGCTTTGCCCCAGACCCGAAAGGTTTTAGCCCCCACTTAACCATTGCCCGTGTAAGGTCTGGACGCAACAAAGCGCAGCTTGCCAAATGCTTAATGGAAAACGCAAACTTCGAGTTCGGAACCGTGAAAGCCAACTGTTTAAGGCTTAAGAGAAGCGACTTAACTCCTAAAGGGCCCGTCTACACAACGCTTAGAGAATATTGTCCACAGGGCTAAGTCTATGCCATCGCAAGGCGCTCTTGAGGCTGTTTGCAAAACAGTTTTGGATAAAATAACCCCCAAACCAAATGAACGTGAAAAAATAGAGAGTTTGGCGCAAAGGCTGGAAAGGAAAGTTGCGGAGGCTGCAGAACATTTCGGTGTCAAGACAACAGTGCGTCTTGAAGGCTCCGTGGCTAAGGACACATGGCTCAGCGAAGAACCAGACATAGACATTTTCATGCGTTTGCCCCCAAGCATACCGCGTTCCGTCCTTGGCGAAGTCGCTTTGAAAATAGCTAGGAAAGCCACCGAGGGCGCAAGGCAAGTGGAGCGGTTTGCCGAGCACCCGTACCTCGAAGCGTTCGTGGAAGGTGTCCGCGTTAACATTGTGCCGTGTTATGACGTTAAAAGCGGAGAATGGTTAAGCGCCACCGACCGAACACCCTACCACACGGATTACGTGAAAAAACATTTAGAACCCTCAATGCGCGGCGAAGTTCGCCTCCTAAAAAAGTTCATGAAAGGCATAGGCGTCTACGGCGCAGAAATAAAAGTCGGCGGGTTCAGCGGATACCTCTGCGAGCTCCTCATAATTTATTACGGCTCTTTCGTGAATGTTCTGAAAGCTTTCGCCCAACACAAACAGCGAACAATCATAGACACAGAGGGTCATTACAGGGGCAGAGAAGACGAACTCTCACTGTTATTCAATGAGCCCTTAGTTATGATAGACCCTGTGGACAAGGGGCGAAACGTTGCCTCAGCCGTGCAACCCCAAAAACTATACACCTTTGTGGCGGCAGCCCGCGCTTTCCTAAAAAAACCAAGCCTAAATTTTTTCTATCCGCCAGAAACAATGCCACTAACAGCTGAAAAATTGAAGGAAACTTTGCAGGACCGTGGTTCCGCGCTGCTTTTTGTGATTTTCGGCAAAGTGGACGCTGTTCCAGACGTTTTATGGGGACAACTTTACAAATCCCAGCGTTCGCTGGTGAAACTTTTGGAGACAAACGATTTCACGATGCTGCGGCACACGGTTTGGAGCGACGAGGAAAACTTAAACGCCTTCATATTCGAACTTGAAAGCCACCACCTTCCATCAGTCAAGAAGCATCTTGGACCACCGCTGGAAAAAACCGCAGATTGTGAAAAGTTTTTGGCTAAACACATTGCGAGCCCGGAAACGGTTTCTGGACCTTATATTGAGGATGGAAGATGGGTTGTGGAAATTAAGCGAAAATACACGGATGCAGCTGCGCTGTTAACTGAAAAACTTAAAGATGGTGGAAGAAACGCTGGCGTAGCTAGAGAAATAGCCAAAACATTGAATGAAGGCTTTAGAATCTTTGTGAACGAGGAAATAGCTGAAGTTTACGCTGAAAACCGCGAATTCGCAAAATTCTTGACAGATTTTCTCGAGGGCAAGCCTAAATGGCTAGAAAACACTGTAAAAGATTGCTGTAAGCAGGGAAATGCCTAAAAGCCAACAGTAGATAGCGAAAATGTAAAATTTCCCATCAGCTAAAATTTTCCAAAGAAGTTTTAAGGCTAAATAACCGACGGTCATGGCTGCAACCGCTCCGGCGGAAATCTCGAAAAAGCCGAATGTTGAGGTGAACAGTGCACTGTACTCTTCATAAAGAGTCAAGGCTAAAGCGCCAACCACAGCTGGAACCGACAATAAAAAGGAGAACTTAAACGCTTTTTCACGTTTGACTCCAAGAATGAGCGCAACAGCAATAGTTAGTCCGCTTCTTGAAAGCCCTGGAACAACAGCTAAACCCTGCGCAACCCCCATCAAGAAAGCCTCCCTATAACGGACGTCGGCAAGTCTTTCCCTCCCAATTTTCGTAAGCCAGAGAAAAAGACCGCAGACAACAAATGCCAACGCTGTGGTTGAAAGTTCTTGGAAAATGTGTTCCAAAAATTTGTAGAAAAGCCATCCCATAACCGCTGTTGGCAGCATGCCAACAACTATGAGGGGTACAAGCTTTCCATGCTCGGTTTTAAAGTTTAAATTTTCAAGCGCTTTCAAAATGGCTGCAACATCGCTTCTGAAAAAAGCCAAAACAACCACCAATGTCCCAAGGTGCAGGGCAACATCGAAAAGCAGCGGAACTTTCAAGCCGAGAACATTCTCGCAAATCTTTAAGTGCCCCGTGCTAGATATGGGAAGCCATTCTGTAAAACCTTGAATCACGCCAAGCACAACAGCTTTAAGTAACTCGTCCAAACGACACGCCGACCCTTTTCGACCTTTAACCTCTGCAAGGTTAACCTTTAAAAGGTTGCCACACTTAACCTAAAGGCTAAAACTCGCATAACGGTGAAACGTCTTGAGCGAATATCCGCCTGGAAGCCCAGAAGACCGTGAAATGTTGGCTAAAATGCCCACGGAAAAACTTTTGGACTATTTCTTTCTTCAAATCAGGAATTTGTGGCGCGTGGATGGCTTATACTTTCTCGAAATTGAGAAACGTTTCGGAACAGAGGCAGCCACCCAAATAGACACAAGTGTATGGGAAGCCATGGCGGTTTTAGAAGCCAAAAACTTACAGAAAATGTTCGAGATAGGTGAAAACCCAAACGTCCCAACCATCATGAAGCTTCTATGTTTAACAAGCTGGGCTCTAGATCAACCCTTCAAAACAATAAACGTGTCTGCTGACAGAGCTGTTCTAAGCATAAACCGATGCAGAACTCAAGAGGCTAGACTGAAAAAGGGACTCGGCGAGTTTCCATGCAAAAATGTGAGGCTCGGCTACCTGAAAACCTTTGCAAAGACAATGAACCAAAACGTGGAAGTCAACTGCCTTGTCTGTCCACCCGACAAGCATCCAGAAAACCTATGGTGCAGCTGGGAATTCAAAATTCAAAGGTGAAAGCCTAAAGAAAACTGGAACAAAAAGATTTCGCTCCATTTACGCCTTTAAAATAGCTTAGTACCTTCTTCTCTGATTTCTTCTCTTCATCCAGCACTCTCGGCAGTAAACTGGCCTGCTTGGGTCTGGAACAAATGGAACTTCACATTCTTGACCGCAATCAGAACAGACTGCCTTGTGCATTTCCTTAGACATTTTCACATTCCACTCCTTACATGCTTATTATGCAAAAACCGCTAGCAAAAGCAGTTTTGCACCCGCCATTTAAAGTGAAAGCCACTTATAAAAGTTTCCACAACCCTAACATTTAAAATTACCCAATGAGGAACAATTACGTGAGGCTTCAAAAATGATTAAAACTCTTGAAGTTTTCAATTTTAAATCGATAAAGCACATAAAAATGGAATGTAAGAGGATAAACCTATTCATTGGCGAGCCAAACACTGGAAAGTCGAACATCTTAGAAACAATAGGGCTGTTGTCACATGTGTATTATGGAGGAGACACCCGTCGCTTTTGCAGATTCGAAAATATGACAGACATTTTTTACGATCATGTTTTAGACAATAAAGTCAGAATTCTTTTTGATCAAAAAACGCTTGAAATTGAATTTAAAAATGGAAGTTTCTTTGGCAATTATGTGAATGAGATGGGTGGACGCGCTGGGATTTTTGTGTATGGCTATCAAGGTGGGGGGTCCAGGAGCGTCTTGCCCGATTTTTCTACCTTCAAGTTTTATCGATTCGCTATAAAGTCTATTTTTCCAGATCAACGTTCAGAGTTCCTCTATCCGCCAGAGGGTGATAATCTTTTAGCTGTTGTGCTTGTTCGAAGAGATTTGCGGAGTGTTCTTAAGCAGATTTTTGAAAAATTTGGCTTAATCTTGGTTTTGGAGCCGCAAGAAGGCAAAATAAGGGTACAGAAACAGTTTGAAGACATTGTGGTTACTTTCCCGTACTCTTTGGCTTCTGAAACTCTGCAGAGGCTTGTCTTTCATTTAGCGGCAATTTATTCAAATAAGGATTCTGTAATTGCCTTTGAAGAGCCCGAAGCACACGCCTTCCCATATTATACGAAGTACCTCGCGGAGATGATAGCCCAAAACAAAAACAACAATCAGTATTTTATCTCAACGCACAATCCATATTTCCTTCTTTCAGTGTTGGAAAAAGCGCCAAGGGATGAAGTGTCAGTTTTCTGCACTAGACTGGAAGGTTATCAAACTAAAGTTAAGGCTTTAACTGAAGAGCAAATCGGTGAAGTTTTAGAAAAAGGATTAGATGTCTTCTTTAACATTGAAAGGTTCTATTAAACGGAGCACGTCACATGTACGTTGTAGAATGCGAACCGGATGCCGTTCTAGTAAAATGTTTGGCCGCCACTTCCAAAAAGGACATTATTCACGCTGGGAACAAACCTGAACTCCTCAAAAAGCTGGTCGAACGTTATACTTACTCCAAGGGAATGATCGACGAAGACCCGTGGAGTTATCAACCTCCACTCTTAAGTAGATTTAAGGAAAAGCAAAGCACAAGAGAGTTTGAAATCAAGATATTCAACCAAAGAAGCAGAAACAATGTTTTAATTATGCTTTGCCCAAGGCTTGAGGAGTGGATACTTAAGGCTGCAAAGGAGGCAAATGTGAAACCTGAGGATTTTAGTTTACCAAATGATCCGGAAGAACTGCACAGGATTATCAACATTAGAACTGACAACTTTGAGAAGTTTATTAAGAACATTAAGGATAAAAGCGATAGACTTAAGATGCTTGCACAACATCTTAGGTCTATATTTTAGTTTTGTTCAGAATCTGAATGTTTAGTTTGGCTAAAGATTTTGTTTTCATAACTTTTAATGCTAATGCTCCTTGAAAATTTAGGACGTTTGAGGGTGTTGACTGTGAAGGTTTTGATGCAGGAGGATGCACAAAGAATAGCTGTTGAATTCTTAAAGAAGAGGAAGAAGACTGAAAAAATTGATGTTTCCACTGTTGAGCAGAGGGAAGGCTGCTGGGTTGTTAGGGGAACATGCCCCATAGACCTTGAGGGGCATCCATGGGCTGAACGCTTCGAGGTTGTCATAGACTCTAAGGGGAGAATAAAATCCACAGATTTCTCGCTTCTGTGACTATCCGACTTTTGTTTTGGTTGCAGCAAAGTTTCAAAACTTATTTAATGCTAGGCTTCCAGAAATCTTTCGGAGAGGAGTAGCTTCCTTGTTTAGCAAGATTCTCGTCCCCTTGGATGGCTCTGAGCATTCCATGAGGGCTTTAGACATAGCCATACAAATAGCCAAAAAGTTCAACAGCAAACTCACACTTATCCACGTTTACTCCGTCAGCGTTAGACCAGTCCCTGTGCCTGAACCGGCAACCTTCGCTCCCGGCATTCCGATGATGGCTCCCGCGGAGTATTCAAGAGTTGCCGAGGCTGTCAAGAATGCAGGTGCAAGAATATTGGCTGAGGGGGCGGAAAAAGCAAAAGCCGAAGGCGTTGAGGTGGACACTTTGTTGAGGGAAGGACACACCGTTCACGAGATAGTAAGGGCTGCTGAGGAGGGCAAATTTGACCTAATCGTTATGGGTGCGCGAGGCTTAAGCCGCATAAAAGAGATAATCCTCGGAAGCGTCAGCGACGGTGTCATCCGAAACGCCCCATGCCCTGTTCTCGTGACAAAATAGGCGCCTTGTAGTTGCTTGGACCCCCACGTGGAGGAGTCTGACAGCTTCACCAAAAAGTTTATTTTTATGTCCTAAACGGGATTCTTTCACCATCTTGGAGGCAAGCCGACTCCGAAATGTGCGAAATGTATGTGGATGAAATGGTTCGCGGTTCCGCGGTGGCTTCAGCAGGAGGAATAATGCATGCTGGAGTCATTCCGCGCGCTCATGCTTGCATTAGCTTTAAGTACCTTATACTCTTTAGGAGTTGGCTTGCTAGGTCCCATATACCCAATATTTGTCATTAATCGGTTCTCCGCGACAATCGTGGATGTTGGTCTTCTGTATGCGCTTTTCTGCGGAGTTGCAGCCATATTCAAAATGGTTGCTGGAAAACTGGCGGACACTTATGGAAAGGAACGCGTCTTCTCCGCGGGTGTTCTAACGGGCACATTGTGTTCTCTAGCCTATGTTTACGTGCCAAACATAACCAGCCTCTATCTAATCGAATTCCTGTTTGGAATATCCTATGCGTTGCAAAGGCCGTCCATACTGGCCTTGATGGTGGACTTAGGCCAACAAAAGAAAAGCGGCACAATCCTCGGAATGTTCGAATCTATATACGACATAACAGAAGCTGTGGCGGCCCTCCTATCCACGGTCATAATCACAAGGGTTGGGTTTGAAACCTTATTCTTCATATGTTCCGGATGCCAGGCAACCACAGGCATTTTTGTGCTAAAATACAAACGTTAAAGTTATTATTCCGTGTTTGGTTAATGCTCAGTAGCCTCTGAAGCCCGGTGGTGTAGCGGTCAAGCATGGGGGCCTCTGGAGCCCCTGACGGGAGTTCGAATCTCCCCCGGGCTACCAACACTTGCCTCAGCTTATCTAATCCTTTAATCCCCTTTCTAGGCGTTCTCGTCTAGTTTTTTCCACCATAAGTTCAACTTGTTTGGGGGCTGTTCCAGTGTAGTTTTGTGGGTTTAACGCTTCGTCTATTTCTTTTTCGCTTAGTTTTGTGCTTACGGTTTTGTCTTCTAATAGGACTTTTTTGAATGGAACTTTTTCCATTTCGCTTTTTATTGTGAGTTTGCGTAGAAGCTCGTGGGCTTCTTGGCGGCTTAACCCTTTCTTTGTTAGGGCTATCATGACGGCTTCAGACATGGCTCTTCCTTGGGTTAGTTCTATGTTTTGGCGCATGCGCTCCTCGTTCACGTAAAGGTTTGCCACAACGTTTGTCATCAAATGGAGCATGTAATCCACGAGTATGCATGCTTCTGGTAGAATGAAGCGTTCAGCCGAGGACTGGGTTAAGTCGCGTTCATGCCATGTCACCACGTTTTCCAAGGCTGGTATGGCGAGGCTTCGGACTATGCGGGCTAATCCGCAAACGCGTTCGCATGTTTCTGGGTTCCGCTTGTGGGGCATAGTGGAGCTTCCCACCTGCCCCCCCGCCTCGAAGGGTTCAGCTAACTCGCCGATTTCTGGTCTTTGAAGTTCACGGATTTCTGTGGCGAAGTTTTCAAGGCTTGTGGCAATCAAAGCTAGTAGGCATATCAACTCGGCGTGGCGGTCTCTTTGCACGATTTGTGTAGAAATGTCCGCTGGCTCCAAGCCCAGTTTTTGCATGACAAGCTCTTGAATTTTCATGGCGTGTTCACCTAGACCCGCCTGTGTGCCCACTGCTCCGCTCATTTTGCCGACTAACACTCGTTCACGGCATTGTCTAAGCCTTTGTATGTGGCGGGCGATTTCTCTCATCCAAACTGCAAATTTGAAGCCCAGTGTTATGGGCAAGGCGTGTTGCCCGTGGGTTCGCCCCATCATCAACGTGTCCTTGTAGCGTATGGCCTTTTCCATCAAGACCTTTTCAAAATCGTTTAAACGCCTCTCTATAATGTCCAAGGCTTCTTTCAATTGGAGGGCTGTTGCCGTATCCACAATGTCATAGCTAGTGGCACCCAAATGCACGTAGGCTCCGCTTGGACCGCATGCCTCTGCCAGCGCCCTTACAAGAGCCATGACATCGTGTTTGATTTCCCGTTCAATCTCTTTTATGCGGGCAAGCTTAACATGCTTGAGAGATGCGGCGGCCATAATCCGTTCAGCGTCTTCTCGCGGTATATTGCCCACCTGGGCATGGGCCCAGGCCAATGCGGCCTCCACATCCAACATTTTTTGGACCCGGTTTTCCTCTTCGAAAATTCGCCTCATTTCGGGCGTGCCATAACGTCCCGTGTCGATTGGAAGGATTGGCAAGCTTTTCGCCCCTCTTAAGGGATAGTGCCCCTCGGGATTAATGCTTTTCCCAGTTTTGGATAACTTCCCCCAACCGCTTTATGTCCGGAATTATGTAAGCGTCCCAGCTTGAAAGCTTGACAATGCTGTTCACGTTTTTATCTATTAAGACCGCCCTCATTTGGGCGAGTACGGCGCCAGCCAAATCCTCGAATAGGCTGTCCCCTACGTGGACGGCTTCATGGGGCTTAACATCAAACTTTGAAAGAGCCTTTGTGAAAGCCTCCGGTTTGGGCTTTGAAACGCCAATTTCATCTGCGTAAAACTGTTCATCCATGAACTTTGCCAGTCCAGTCTTTTCGAGCAGAATTCTGTTGATGTTTCCGGGCCAAAATACCACGTTTCCAACAACTATGACCGTTAACCCCAAACTTTTTATGAAATTAAGGGTTTCTGGAACACCATCCAACATATAACGTTCCGGTCTACTGTTCTCTACGGCGTTTAAAATTGCCTTTTCAACGGTTCCAGTTTCCACGTTGAGAAGTTTCGCTATAAGTTTTAGGGATGCTGGCACTATTTCGAAGTCGCTGAACCCACCAGCTCTTCTGACAGCTCTAACCTGCGTGTAACCTTCTAGAAGCTTGTTCTCCATAAGTGTTTGATGCACGCCTAAAAGTTTGGATAGTTCCGTGGCGACATCTAGATAGAAAGCCCTAACGGAAAGCAGCGTGTCCCAAACGTCAAAGCTAACAACTTTAAGACTTCCCTCCGTCATTAACCTTTCCCTGCACCGATTTTTCCGATTGATATAAGGTTCGGTTATTAAATGATTAAAACCTAGAGTGTGAAATATGTGTGTTATGTGTTGTGGGCGAATCTAGATGAAGGCGGTTGCAGCGGTTCTTGACAAGAAGGGAGAAAACGCCGTGCAAAAAGTGGCTTTAATGCTTGAAGTTTTGGGTTGTCGGGGAGCAGACTCTTTTTGCATAGCGACGCCCAAAGACGTTGCCGTTGAACCCTTCATGGAAAAGCTTCCAGTTCAAGGGTTTAAATCTTCAACAGCCTTGGGACATGTTTTCCTAAAAGTTTTAGATGGAGACAAGCCCAGACTATTTCTGTTAGAAAGGGCGGCAACTCTCTTTGACGGAAGAATCTATAAACCTTTCATAGAAAATCTTGAAGCAGTTTTCTCCGAAATGCTTCAAACCAGCGACGTCCACGTTTTCGTTGAACAGGCAATCAAAGAGTTTGATGGATTCTTTGTCATTTTAATGGTTCAAAACGAGAAACTGGTGATTGGCAGAGATGCTTTGGGCTTGTATCCCCTCTACTATGGAGAGAACAACGACTTTTTCGCCGTTGCATCAGAACGCAAAGCGCTTTGGAAAATAGGCATTTCAGAAGCAGAGTCTTTTCCACCTGGACATTTGTTGGTTGCTGATCAAAAAAGCTCATCTATAAAGCTTGTTAAGACCCCGCAAAGACTTGTCTACGTGCTTTCCGAAGACGAAGCCATAGAGAGGCTTCAGAGGCTTCTGTTACAGTCGGTTGCTGAAAGAACCGCTGGTTTAGATAGGGTTGCTGTAGCCTTTTCTGGAGGATTAGACAGCAGCCTAATTGCCCACCTAGCCAAAAAAGTAGGCATTGATGTTCACCTGGTCCATGTAAGCCTAGAGGGTCAACGTGAAACTTTACATGCTGAAGAGGCAGCGAGCTTGCTTGGGCTTCCCATTCACAAATCTCTGTGCCGCGCCGAGGATGTGGAACGTGTTCTTCCAAAAGTTTTATGGTGCATTGAAAGCACGGAGCCGGTCAAAACAAGCATAGCCATCCCCCTTTTTTGGGCGGCTGAGAAGGCTGCGGAGCTCGGATTTAAAGTATTGTTGACTGGGCAGGGGGCAGACGAACTTTTTGGAGGGTATAGACGTTACCTAACTCTTTACACACGTTTCGGTGAAAACGCTGCCGAGAAAGCCATGCTATCTGACATTTCGAAGATGTATGAAGAAAATTTTGAAAGAGACTTCAAAGTGTGTAGTTTCCACAATGTTGAACTTCGCGTGCCCTTCGCTTCTTATCCTGTTGTGGAATTTGCTTTAGGCTTACCGTTAACCATGAAAATAGTATCTAAAGATTATGCTCTCAGAAAGTTTGTGCTGAGAAAAGCGGCGGAAAAATTTGGGTTACCAAGCCAAATAGCCAGCAGACCCAAAAAAGCGGTGCAATACGCTACCGGAGTGGATAAAGCTCTTAGGAAACTAGCTGAAAACCAGAATTTATCCTTAAAACAGTATTTGCAGACGATTTTTGACGATTTTTGGCGTTTTTAAACGTAAAAGAAAAGGTTCGGGGTTCACTCGATTACTTGGATGGCTCCCTGCGGGCATTGGGCTTCGCAAGCCCTGCAAACGAGACATTCTTCCACTTTCACGGGAACGGCTTTCCCATCTTTTATCTCATAGACACCCATTGGGCATGTGTCAGCACATGTTCCGCAACCGGTACACTTGTGGTTGTCAACCACTATTTTTACCATTTTCTTCCTCCTTCCCGGCTAGTTTTCATTCAAGTTTAACAGGTGGAATAAAAATCTTTAGGTTTACTAGCGGGATTCTTCACGTAGTCTCAGCAGAATTCCGTTAATTGTGGTTTCTGCCTTTTCTTTCCTGCGTTGGTAGTCTGCTAGGAGTTTACGGTATGCCTCTAATGTAATTTCGCCTCTTCTGTGGCGGCTCTCTATGCTTCGGATATCCTCTTCAACCTCGTTGATTTCCGTCTCTGCAACCTCTAGTTGACGCATCAAATCCGCATAGTGTCCACCGGCAGACCGAAGCTTCAACCTAAACTCGCTAAGGTTTCTGTCAATAGTTGCGAGACGGGTCTCCAAGGTTTTTCTCTGAACCTTATACCTCTGTCGTGGAATTCGCCCTTTGCTCGCAGCGGCTTCAAGAGACTTTATCTCTGAAAGAAGCTTCCTCTTCTCTTCGTAGGCGTTAATGAAAGACCTTAACATTTCAGGAGTCACCTTCAAAGCAACCATTGGAACCGTGACAGCCACCGCTTTTGCGGGAGCTTTAACTTTCATCCATGAAGTTATGACGGCACATGCAAAAGCGGCTATCGCCCAAGCCCATAAAGTTGGACGGAAAGATAGCCAAATAAGATTGTAGGTGTAGGAGACGCTCACAGTTAGGCTATCCAGTAAAAGCACGCCCTGCATACGTATTACGACTTTCTCTTGAAAGACCTCTCTAACAACACCGTAGGTCAAGTCTGTTGAAAAGCTTGTGCAATTTAAGTTTACCACTTTCGCCCCTTCTGGGAAAGTGAACGTTATCCATGCATCCTTGATGTAGTATTTAACGTTCTGAAACATTTGCGGTGGAATTAATTCACCACCATGTCGGCTTTTTGAAAGAAAACTGCTTGGAAGTTTGTACTTAACAGTAAATCTTGAGGATTCTCCACTTTTCATGGGCAAAGGTTGTCCAGCAAACGTTAAAGTCACGTTATAACAGTTTGTTTTCACGTCAACCAAATGTGGCATTGTGCCTTTCCTTCCAAAGTCGTCTTCCACCGTTGGGTCGGAAGCATTAGGCAAAATAACAACTTGGATTGATGATATCGCAGTCGGTGACTGATTCTTGATGCGGTATTTGTCTAATACGATTACTTCTCCTAAGGCGCTTGTGCTTATTTCCCGCTTAAACTCTTCCACTGTGAAAAGCTGTATTTCCTTGGTGGTTAAGGCAAATGTTACATTTGCCTCTTCATAGTGGAAAGCCTGCAACTCCAAACCCGTTGCGTAGTTAAATGAAGACACGGTGCCAGAAACATATTTTGCGTTTGAGGGTAGAACCAGCGAGGCGTTGCATGAAAGCGCCTTCACTGTTAGGCTTGGATATGCTGGGAATTCTAGAGTGAAAAGGCTTGTGTTTGCCGCACTCTGCCTTAAAAGATTTTGCGAGAGCACAAAATAAACGCTGAAAACGCCATTTTGGGGCGGTGGATCAAGAGCTATCCTGACACCATAAAAGCCCATGCGTTCCTCAAGCGGCACACCAACCGTAACTCGGTATCCTTGTGTTGGATTAATTTTCGGAAAAGCCATGCATTTTAGGATGTGCGCGCCATAACGATATGGAAAGCCTATCGAAAAATCGGCGGGCAACGTGCCCTCTACCTCGATTGTGTCGTTTATTAAGACGTATCCGTTATATAGAACCTCCACTGAGTGGTTAACCCACTTCACGGTGTATGCGCCCTCAGCCCGAACGTTTTTCACGTGGATTGCGTTCAACACCAGAAC
>JAWBXD010000019.1:0-12723 GCA_038868055.1 Bathyarchaeia archaeon | reverse complement strand
GCTGATTTATCATGTGTAGGCTTTGATAAGCTTATGGAGGGATTTAGGGAAACTGTTGTTTTCAATGAGGCTTTAAAGGAGTTTTTGTTGAAATTTTGAAGGACGTCACCTTTAGAATAGCGCCAATAACCGAGGAGGAAGCCCGTGAAATGTTAACCGAAATCAAGGCTTATCCGCTACTTAAGGGTTATAGGAACATGCCGCCAGCAGACATCGAAACAATAGTCAAAATTCTGCTTAACACGTCAAAACTTGTAACGGGGCATCCCGAAATAAAGGAATTAGACCTTAACCCAATAATGGTTTATGAGAAGGGCGCAAAAACTGTGGATGCAAGGATCATCCTTGAATAGTTATGAAAGTTTGGTTAAAAACGAAATTTTCTCGAAAACTTCGGTGCCTCATGGAACGAACTTCTTTGTGAGACTTGACGGATGGAAATTTAAAAGACTTTCCGAAATTGTTGGTGCTGAAAAGCCTTTTGATGAGAGATTTGCTAAGTGCATGGTCAACGCTGGGCGAGCACTGTTTGAAAAAGGTTTTAATCCAGCCTTAATTTATGTTGCCAGCGATGAGCTAAACATTCTATTTTTGGATAGTCAACCTTTCCGTGGAAGGGTGGAGAAAATAGACTCAGTTATAGCCAGCCTAGTTTCAGCAGTTTTCGCTTTACAACTGCAGAAAGTGTTTGGCAAAACAGACGGCACAGCCTTTGATTCAAGAATCGCAATAGTGCCCACCGAAAACGCTGTGGTAAATTATCTAGCCTGGAGGCAAGCCAACGCTTGGAGAAATCATAACAATGCTTATGCCTACTGGCTTTTAAGAAAAATGGGCTACCTGCCCCTTGAGACAGCCAAAAAGTTGGAGGGAATGAAGACCGAGGAGATCCATGAGACCCTGTTCAAGCATGGGATTAATTTAGCTGAAACACCAGCATGGCAGAGGAGAGGCACCCTCCTATATAAAAAGCCAGCGTCCAAAAAGACTGAAAAATGGCGGGTTATTCGCTGGAAGATTGAAGAAAACTGGGACTTACCCCTATTCACGAAAGAGGATGGGGCAAAGTTAATTCATCAGATCCTTGAATGGTTTAAAGCGAAAGGGAGATCATAATTGTCAAAACAGCAGGAGAAAATCAAAAAAATCGAAGAATTAAACCAGAAGCTTGCAATCCTAAAAGAGCAAAGAGATAAAATGGCTGTTGAAGCGAAAGCACTTGTTGAAAAAAGGGATAAACTTAACAATGAAGTTAAACGCTTAAAAGCCGAAGCCCAAGAACTTAGAAAAGCCAGAGACGAAATAAACGCGAGGGTTAAGGAGCTAAAGCAGCAGCGAAACCAAATAAGAGCGGAAATCGCTCAAAAGGTCAAGGAACTAAAAAATATGCAGGGGGAAATTAAAGTTTTAATGGCGAAAAAACCTTCAAAAAGCGCAAGCCTTCTTCAAAAAGAAGTTGAAACTGTTGAATGGAAGATTCAAACAACACCATTAAGCCTTCAGGAAGAGAAACAACTCGTCGAAAAAGTTAGACAGCTAGAAGTCCAGCTAAACATTCATAGGAAAATTGAACAAATAAGCTACAAGAAACTTGAATTGGTGACAGAGTTAAAGGCGCTTGAAGCAAGAGCAAAAAGTCTTCACGAAAAAATAGCTGATGAAGCGAAGAAAAGCCAGCAAATTCATGAAGAAATGATAAAAAAACTTGAAGAGATTAAAAAAATTAAAACTGAGGCTGAGGGCTTCCACAAACTCTTTCTTAAAGCTAAAGAGAAAATTGAACCAGTTAAAATGGAGATAAAGAAAATTCTTGAAGAGATAAGGACACTTAAAGAGGAAATGGCAGCAGAAATTCAAGAGGAGAAAAGGAAAAATGAGGAACGCCTTTTAGAAGGTGTTGCAAAAACGGCTCTGGAGAAACTTAAGCGAGGCGAAAAACTAACATGGGAAGAATTTAAAATTTTAACGGAAAAAGGTTTAACACAAAATTAAAGTAGCCTCACGCATTTATTGATTGGGAACGAAGCAGATGACAACAAAAAATGAAGAGGGAAAGGACGAACAAAAAAGAATTCTAATTTTATGCGTTGACAGAGACGGAGACATTGGCGCAAAGACGGAAATTAAAACGCCTCTAATTGGCAGAGAAGGGAACCTTAACGCCGCGGTTGCCCTAGCCTTGAAAGATCCTGAAGAACCAGACGCAAACGCCATGTTTGAGGCTATACGCCTCTACGACCGCCTCACGAGCGAAAGCGAACCTGAAGAAGTCTTCGAAGTAGCCACAATATCCGGATCCGAACTGGGTGGAGTTGGCGCCGACAGGAAGATAGTTGCAGAGTTAAGTGATGTCTTGAAGGTTTTCCCAGCAGATGAGGTTATCCTAGTCACAGATGGCTACTCGGATGAGGCTGTTCTCCCCCTTATAGAGTCAAGGGTGCCAGTTTCGTCCGTCAGAAGAATAGTTGTGAAACATAGCGAGTCCATAGAGGAGACAGCTGCCCTTTTCACGAGGTATTTTAAAATGATTGTAGAGAACCCCCGTTACTCCCGCATAGCGCTTGGACTGCCTGGAATCCTTTTCTTGATTTTGGGCGTGCTAGCCATTTTTGGGCTAGTCCACTATTACCTGATGGCTTTCATAATTGTGTTGGGCGCTTACATGTTTGTGAAGGGCTTTGGAGTAGACAGAGCAGCCAAAAGAGTCTACACGTGGATGAAGGAGTATTCGCCTCCACCCCTTCCCGTGCAGATTTCAGCCTTCTCCGCCATTGCAGGCCTACTGTGTGTTGGGATAGGCGTGTATCTCGGACTAAACGCTGTAAACGAACAAAATTTGGACTGGTCTAACTGGCTCAGCATTTTGCAGGCTGTAGGCGCCTTTATCAAGGATTCTAAGGACCTTGTAGTTATAGGTGTTTGTTTAGCCTTAACTGGAAGAGCCATAAGATGGTACTTTGAGAGAGACGTGCGGCTTTTGCGTAATGCTGCCTTGATTGTTTTAATTGGATGGAGCAGGCAAATTTTAGAAGCAGTATCGGTGATTTTAAATAATCCGAAAGCCGGCTATGAAACGTTAATTTTCTCCATAGTGATTGGCATCTTGATAAGCGTAGCCTCAATCCTCGTTATTCTTGTCATTCACAGATCTGCTCGAGATTTCTTCAAGAAAACGGAGGAGCAAGGGGAGTTTGAGGAAAGCTGAAATCGCGATAATAGGCGGGACAGGATTCGAAAAAATGTTGTTGGAGGCGGAGAAGTTTCACGTTGGAACACCTCATGGAATCCCGCCACCTATATCAGTGGGTAGACTGGGAGAGAAGACTGTTGCTTTTCTCTCAAGGCATGGTCCAGAGCATTCCATTCCCCCCCACAGAATAAATTACAGGGCGAATGTTTATGCTCTGCATAAGCTTGGCGTTGAGAGAATTATAGCAGTAAATGCTGTAGGCGCTATAAACACGGAGTTTAAGCCCGGTGACCTCGTCGTTCCACACGACTTCGCCGACTTCACAAGACAGAGACAGGCAACTTTTTATGACGAGGCACCAGTCACTCATATCGACGTGTCTCAGCCTTACTGTCCCGAACTCCGTGAAGCGTTATTTAAATGTGCTGAAAAGCTTGGCTTACCCCTTTGGAGGCGCGCTGTGCTGGTTTGCACAGAGGGACCCCGTTTCGAGACCCCTGCTGAAATTGAAATGTTTAGACGGTTGGGGTTTGACATCGTTGGCATGACAGGTGTTCCAGAAGCTGTTTTGGCGAGGGAACTGGAGATCTGCTATGCTGCTGTCTGTTTTGTTTCAAATATGGCTGCCGGCATGCAGGAACGTTTAACGCCAAGGGAAGTTTATGACATTTCTAGAAAAGTTCAGCCGAAAATCGAGCAACTTTTAATTGAAACCATTAAAGCTTTGCCAGCGGAACGCGGTGGTGAATGTCCATGCGCAAGCGCTCTGAAAAACGCGAGGATCTAGGCAATGCTTAGAGCTATTCTTTCAGCTACAGGTATCTACAAGCTTTATGAGAAGTGGCTGTGGCATCAGATTAAAAAGCATGAAAAACCAGAACATATAGCTATAATTCTTGATGGAAACAGACGATGGGCTTCTGAGAAAGAGCTGCCTCCATGGCTTGGTCACAAGGAGGGCGCCGAGAAAGTTGAAGACCTTTTAGAGTGGTGTTTAAGACTTAACGTTAAGTCGATAACGCTTTACGCTTTTTCAACTGAAAACTTCCGTCGCCCTAAAAAAGAGATTGAAGAGATTATGAGAATTGCCTGTGAAAAACTCCAGAAAATTTTGAGAGATGATAGAATCCACAAGAACAGAGTGCGTGTAAAGGTAATCGGCAGAAGGTACTTGCTGCCCGAAAACCTGCAAAGACTCATTGAGGAAGTGGAGAGGGCTACACAAAACTATGATGAACACTTCTTGAACATCGCATTCGCCTACGGTGGAAGAGCTGAAATAGTTGATGCTGCAAGAAAAATCGCAGAAAAAGTGCAAAGTGGGGAGCTAAATGCTAAAGAAGTCAACGAGGAGCTTTTCGAAAAGTTTCTGTACACTTCGCACTTGCCAAAACAAGACCCAGACTTGATTATTAGAACTTCGGGCGAAGAACGGTTAAGCGGCTTTCTCCTATGGCAGTCAGCCTACAGCGAACTCTGCTTTTTAGACGTTTACTGGCCGGACTTCCGCCTGATTGACTTGCTTAGAGCCATACGTACTTTCCAGAGACGTAAAAGACGTTTCGGCGTTTAAGGACTTTAAGCTCTCTTTTTGGCGCTTACTATTGATATTACGTCTCTGTCTTTGAGGATGTAGTCTTCGCCCACCCTTTTGCGTTCTCTGGCTTCTATGGCGTAGATGAAGCTTTCGCCAAGCTCTGTGTGAATTAGGTAGGCGAGTTCTCGGGCTGTTGTTCCATATGGCACAAGGTAGGCGTCTGGCAAAACCCTCCCGTTGTGGTCAGACAAATGTTCCAAGTCTTCCACCGGATAAACCACTATCATGTTTAAAAGTTTAAAGTAAGCCGTGTTTACGGCTTCTTGAACCCCCGTCGAGCCGTATTTATGCAGAATTTTCTCTCTTATGGCTTCCAACGCTTTAAGCTGGCTTTCAGTAAGTTTTTTAGGACTGTTGACTTTGAAGTCGCTGTCTCCGGGCTTGTAATCTATAAGGTTTTTTTCAGCAGCTCTCCGCAGAGCAAGCTCGGCTTCTGCACAGCAAGGCACAACAATATAATTTAGTTTCTTGAGCCTTTCAAGGTTTTCTTCCGCAGTAGGTATATCCATTTTGTTTGCAGCTATGAGCATGGGTTTGGCAATCTGCCTCAAAGCGTCAATGAAACGCAAAAAATCTTCCTCGCTCCACGAGGTTGGCTTTTCAGCGTTCAACCCAGCCCGCCTTACAGCTTCGAAAATATGTGCTCTTTTTATGGCTAAACCGCTAAGCCTCTCCTCAAGAATCATCAGAAGGTCCCTAGCCCCTGACTCGGCTGTTCTAGCAATCTTAGGCCAGTCTCTTTTTAGGATGTTTGCCATCCACATTGTTATTTCCCGCTCAAGAAACTTTACATCGTCTATAGGGTCATGTTCGCCGGGCCTACATATTCGCCCTTCAGAGTCCGTTCCGCCAGAAGCGTCCACGATATGGATAAGCACATCGGCTTTTCTAATTTCATCCAGAAACTGGTTGCCTAAACCTCTGCCCTGCCACGCACCCGGCACAAGCCCGGCGCAGTCAATAAACTCAACGGGGATTAACCGGATGCCGTCGAGGCATACAGAGTTTACTGGATTATCTTTGACTCCGAACTCCCTGCATACGCATGGGGTTCTAACATAGCCCACTCCCCGGTTTGGTTTAATTGTTGTGAATGGATAGTTGGCTATCTCAGCGGGAGCCAGCGTCGCTGCGCTGAAAAATGTGGATTTTCCGACGTTTGGTTTTCCAACTATGCCAAGCAGTCTAGCATATGATTTCTGCATTTAATCACGCTTAAGCTAGCATTATAAAAGGGATTGCTATATGGCTTGTGCTTGAACCGGGCTTTCGGGACTACGCCTTGATAAAGCTAAAGCAATAATAGCCAGAAATAGGGCTACAGTAAGATACAGCGTAAAAACTTTGGCTATAAGCATCCAAACCTTCTTTGAAGCTTCTTCAGCTATTTTAATGGCTTCGGTGGCATTGCTTGTGGCAGTTTGTGGACTTTCACTCCAAATGTTAACAGCGTTTTGGATGTAAACTTTGCACTCCAAGATTCTATGTTCGACATCTTCAATTTCCGAAGGGAAAAGAAGTTTCGCGCCCAAAATCTTCCCGGCGGAAGTTCCAAATTCGGCTTGCTTCATCTTTTGGACAGCCATCATAATTTTCTCTGCAAATTGACCGTCGCTGAATTTACTTGCAGATACACGTTTAAGCTGGACAGTTTGTTTGTCTTCAAGTCTTCTACTACCACCAGCGCTTTCAAAGTAAAAGTTGGCATAGGGCATAACTTCTGGTATGCTTTGAATGGAGCTCAAGTGCTTATAGTCTGTTTGACCAAACATCTTCCATGTAGCGTCTACGGGTATCCATCCATAATTTTCAAGGTAATATTCAGCCCACATGTGCCCATCCTCCATAACTTCGTTAACATAACGGAAGGCGAAACCAGCTTGTACACGGGCAGGTATGCCGGCAGCCCTACACAAAGCCACAAAAAGGTATGAGTATTCTGAACAGTCGCCTTTTCTGTTTTCTAAAGCCCAAAGGGCTCCTTTCTCCTCATTTTGAGCTTCATATTTCAAACTTTTTGTTACAAAGTTGTATATCAGCAAAGCTTTTACATGCGGGTTTTCTTCATTACCAACAACGGCTTGCGCTGTCCTAACGATCTCTGGATTATCAGATTGTATGAATCTCTCTGGTTGAGTATACAGCTTATACACTTCAGAGTCAGCGTCATAACCGCCGACCAGACTTAAATTCACTGTGTATTCAACGTCGAAGGAAAGCACAAAATAATCAATTTCAACAATGAAACTTCCTTTCGGATGAATTTGTACGTTTTCCCAGCAAAGGTAAACGTTCTCGAAACCGTCATTCAAGAGGCTTGGTCCACTAAACCATCCTCCCACCGCTGAAAAGTCATGCAAAATGGTGTAGTGGCGGGCTGTTTGGTTTTTCACAAGAGGAACAACAAGTTTCCCTGCAACGGCATTTGGCCATGGGTTTGTTATTTGAATTACATGTTTAAGTTCACCAACAAAGACCGCCCCAACTTCATACTTTAAAGGGATTGGGTTCATCTCACCAGACGCTATACCATTCTGCGGAAAAGTTGGAGTCAAAAGGACAGCAACCGCTGCCAACATTGTTGCGAGTAGAATTGCCCAGTGTTTGGTTTTCATTTTCTTCCTCTTGTTAAGAGTAGGAATAATATAAAAGCATCCAGCATTATTAAAGAAGGTTAAGCTTCAAGAGAGTGGACGAAAATGTCGCTGATGTTAAATTTATCAAAAGAAAAACTTGTCGAGATGTATAGGCTGATGGTTAAAATTCGGCTATTCGAAGAGAAAGTTTTCGAGCTTTACGCCGAAAATCTTGTCCCGGGAACAATCCACCTGTACACTGGACAAGAGGCTGTCGCCGTTGGTGTTTGCAGCGCCCTGAGAAAAGATGACTATATTACCAGCACACATCGAGGGCACGGCCATTGTATCGCCAAGGGCGCGGATGTCAAACGTGTCATGGCTGAAATTTTAGGAAAAAAGACCGGCTACTGTAAGGGCAAGGGTGGCTCAATGCACATCGCGGACTTCAGCATAGGCATGCTTGGCGCAACAGCCGTTGTGGGTGCTGGCATACCCATAGCTGCCGGAGCTGGCTTGTCAATAAAGCTTCGAGGAACAGACCAGGTTGTAGCGTGTTTCTTCGGCGACGGGGCCTCAAACCAGGGAACATTCCACGAGGGCATCAACATGGCGGCTATATGGAGCTTGCCGGTCATATTTGTCTGCGAAAACAACTTGTATGCCATGGGAACTCGTCAGTCAATGGTTATGCGGATAGAAAACATCGCCGACAGAGCCGCTGCCTACGGGATTCCAGGGGTTGTTGTGGATGGAAATGATGTTTTGGCTGTTTATGAAGCCACGTTGAAAGCGGCTGAAAGGGCGCGGAAAGGCGAGGGACCAACACTCATCGAATGTAAGACTTACAGGCATAGGGGGCATTCTCGCGTGGATCCAGCCAAATACAGACCCAGAGAAGAGGTTGAGGCTTGGCTTGTCAAGGATCCAATAAAAAGGTTTAGAGAGAAAATTCTAGGATTAAACGTTCTGACGGAGACTGAAATCCAGCAAATCGACAGGGAGGAGGCTGCTGAAATCGAGGAGGCTGTCCGATACGCCATGGAAAGCCCATACCCCGCGCCTGAAGAAGCCTTAGAAGACGTTTACGCGTAATGGAGGGGTTAGGACGTGAGGAGAATAACCTATCGGGAAGCGCTGCGCGAAGCCTTGCGGGAGGAAATGCGAAGGGACCCAACTGTTTTCATTTTAGGCGAGGATATTGGCAGACACTGGGGTGGCGCCTTCAAGGTGACGGAAGGCTTAGCCGAAGAGTTCGGAGATGAACGGGTTCGAGACACACCCATATCTGAATCAGCCATAATTGGCGTGGCTGTTGGGGCAGCCATAACCGGAATGCGGCCCGTTGCTGAAATAATGTTCGGAGACTTAACCGCCCTAGCCATGGACCAGATAGCCAACCAAGCGGCAAAGCTTCGATACATGTTTGGGGGGCAAGCGAAAGTGCCGCTTGTAGTTAGGACCCCTTTTGGCGGCGGCGTGAACATTGCTGCACACCACTCGCAATGCCTAGAAGCTTGGTTTATGCATGTTCCAGGCTTGTATGTGGCTGTTCCATCAACGCCTTACGATGCGAAAGGCTTGTTGAAAAGCGCCATTCGAGGAAACAACCCAGTAATCTTCTGCGAACACAAGCTGCTCTATCCCATCGAGGGAGAAGTCCCGGAGGAGGATTACACAATACCATTCGGTGTGGCTGACGTTAAAAGGGAGGGAGAAGACGTCACCGTTGTGGCTACGCTTTACATGGTTCACAAAGCTTTGAAGGCTGCTGAAACCCTCGCCAAAGAGGGCATAAGCGTTGAGGTTGTAGATCCAAGAACCTTAACGCCATTAGATAAAAAAAGGATAGTAAATTCGGTGAAGAAGACTGGTAGGCTTGTTGTCGTCAGTGAGGACTGCAAGACAGCTGGTGTGACGGCGGAGATAGCCGCCATAGTAGCCGAGGAAGCCATAGACTATTTGGATGCTCCAATAAGGCGGGTGGCTGAACCGGATACGCCAATACCTTTCAGTCCACCCTTGGAGCATTATGTGATTCCAGACGAGAAGGCGATAATACGGGCTGTTAAGGAGATAGCCTAAATGGCTACGAAGGTTGTCATGCCAAGGCTCAGCTTAACCATGAAAACTGGAAGCATTGGCAAATGGTACAAACGTGAAGGCGAAACCGTTGAAAAGGGCGAGCCCATAGTCGAAATAATTTCGGAAAAAGCTACCTACGACTTGGAGGCACCAGCATCCGGTGTACTGCGAAAAATCCTTGTAAAAGAGGGGGAAGAGGCGCCTGTAGACGCTTTAATAGCCATAATCGCCGCGCCAGACGAGCAGATTCCAGTGGAGGAAGCCTTTGCGGCTAAAGCCCCTGAAGAAGTTACCGAAGCCAAAGAACGGGTTTTAGCCTCTCCAGCTGCAAAGCGCCTCGCAAGGGAGTATGGGATAGACCTTTCGCTTGTTAAGGGCACGGGTCCTGGAGGGCGGATAGTTGAAGATGATGTTAGGCGTTTCATTGAAGAGTCAATGGGTCTTATGCTAAAAGTTAAGGAGGTTATACCTCTAAGCGGTTATAGGAAGACAACCGCTGAAAGAGTTTCAGCGAGTTTTAGGACTGCTCCTCACAGCACGGTTTTTATGAGTGTTGATTTCTCTGAAGTTGTCAAACTTCATGAAACGCTTCAAGTTTCCTACACAGCCATTATTGTGGCGGCTGTCGCAAAGGCTTTAGCTGAAAATCCCGTTCTAAACTCAACATTAGAAGGAGACAAAATCAAGATTTTCGAAGACATAAACGTCGGTGTGGCGGTAGCGACAGACCAAGGTCTGGTGGTTCCAGTCGTTCACAACGCCGACAAAAAATCCTTGAAGGAGATAGATGCTGCCCTTAAAAACTTAACAGAAAAAGCTAGAGAGGGTAGACTGAAAAAAGAGGAAATAAGCGGTGGAACCTTTACGGTTTCAAACTTGGGCATGTTTGACGTGGAATTCTTCACACCCATCATAAACCCGCCGGAAGCCGCCATCTTAGGCGTTGGAAAAATCTTTGAAAAACCAACGCTATCTGCTGATGGAAAAATAGTTTTCAAGCCTTTCGTCACGCTAAGCCTTTCATATGACCACAGAATAGTCGACGGAGTTCCAGCCGCCAAGTTCCTTCAAAGTGTTAAACGCCATTTAGAAGCTTTAAGTTTTCTGGAAGGCTAGTCTTTGGGGCTATGTGCTGCAAATTCTATTGCCTGCAATAGTCCCCTAGCAACCTCCAGAAGGTTTATCACGATTATTAGGGCAAGCAGTGGCAAAAACTCGACGGTGAAAACTATGTTTTCAAAGCTTATTGTTAAAACTCCACTGTTTGTTGCGTAGGTTAAATAGGCTATTAGGAAAAAGGCTCGTATGATTTTCAAAATGTACTTGTAGATTGTGCCTTCAGCCAGCGCTATGGCAAAAATGAAGAAAAGTAAACCCCAAGCTATAGCAGAGAAAAGTTTCTGGTATTCTGGAAAGCCTGCCAGAAATGTGGACGTCAAAAACCATATTATAAGCCAGAAAACCGCATAAGCTGCTGTAATAAGAAAAGCTCTGGCAACCCGAAAACCAAATCTTCGGCGGTCCGGTTTAGGCTCAAGCTCGCTCATGGCAAAGTCCACTCCGCCTCGAGAACGCTTAAGTCAGCAAAAAACAGACGGATTAAAATTCTATTGGTAACTCCTAAAAGGTCGACAGTCATGTTCACATTTTTCTGGAAAGACCCTCCAGATGGAACGTCTAAATACAGCGACGCTTTGCCAATCTCATAATTGCTGGAGTTGTACAACCTAATTTCAAGTGGACCACTGAGAGGAAAGAAGGCGTGGTTGTTGAAACTTATAGAAAACGAGAAAAGGTGAGTTGTACCGTTATAAGCCAAAATATAGGTCAGATTATGGAGGGGGGCTCCCCAGTGCGTGGAAAAATTTTGGGCTATGTTAAAAGCTATTGCGTAGGCTACTTTGAAATGTAGCGTTGCGTTCACATTTAAATTAGCATCCTCTGTTAATAGTGTACGGTCTTTTTGGAAAATTTCCGTCAAACTTGCAGTTAAAATGCAGCTTGTGTTGACCATTTGTCCAGCCGGTATGTTAGGTAAATCTTTCGACATCACTGCAATGGTTTTATCCGCTTTCCCTATTCTAATTTTTACGCCTGCTTCTGAAATGTCGTAAAAGCCTGTGTTGTTTACGTATACGGGCATATTTATGAAGATATTTCCATTGGACAACGTGAATGTCGGCTCTTGAACGCCTAAGTTTCTTCCTTCGGCAAGCTTCATCAAAGAGAAAGCCACTGAGACTGGCAATGCTAGGGTGACAATCCATAGAAGAATTATTATCCATCCAAGGGCCTTAATAGTTAACCGCAAGACTTGCCACCGCAAAAGTCGTTTTAGGCTTTTTCTGGTTTTTCTTCAGGCTTTGGCGTCTGCGCCACTGCCGGTTTAGCCTCTTTGTAAAGTTGTATTCCTCTCATGGTTGCGATGGAGCCCGTCCAACCCATAACTCCGAGAAACATTATCTTTATGACCGCTTCAGCTATCGGTCCAAGAATCTCTCCTAAAGCTCTTGAAAGGTCCATGTTTGTGGGAATGCTCAGAACTGCTGTTAGCATGAGGAAAGCCATAACAAACGTGAAAACCAGCAGAAGCAAGCCCACCACTATTAGGATGTATGCCACCAGCTCAGCTCTTTCAATTTTCATTTCTAACACCTTTTGTGGCTCAATTTTCTGTAAAGTTGTATAAAAGCTATATGCTAACGAGTGAAAAAGAAGGGTGAGTTAAAATGAAAGCCGCCATTTACTATAGTCAAAGAGACATAAGGGTTGAAGAAGTCCCAACCCCAGAAGTGGGACGAGACGAAGTTTTGGTGGAAATGAAGGCATGCGGCATATGCGGTTCAGATTTAATGGACTGGTACCTAAAAAATCGTGCACCTCTCGTTCTGGGACACGAGCCATCCGGCGTAATTGTCGAGAAAGGCGAAGACGTTGAGGGCTTCGATGTTGGCGACAGAGTTTTCGTCCACCATCATGTGGCTTGCTTAAAATGCCACTACTGCCAGCGGGGAGACTTCACCCTATGCGAGCAATTCCACAGAACACATATAGTCCCAGGCGGGTTTGCCGAATACTTCAAGGTTCCAGCTCCAAACCTAAAGCTTGATACGCTTAAAATTCCAAGGAACCTCTCCTTCGAAGAGGCAACCCTCATAGAACCCGTTGGATGTTGCATAAGAGCGCTTAAAAAATGTGGAATCCGCGGCGGTGATGTTGTAGCAATAATAGGCGCTGGAGCAACGGGCATAATCCACACAGCTTTGTCAAAAATT
>JAWBXD010000018.1:0-13006 GCA_038868055.1 Bathyarchaeia archaeon | reverse complement strand
CAGAGAATAGGCTTGCCAAACACACGGAGGCTATAACCATTATGATATGGGAAAGCGTTAAAGAGAAACCCATCACTCAGCCCTTCTGGAAGCTTTATTCCTCACGCTTCTCTTTTCAGCCATAGCGATAAGCCGCTTCACATCCTCCAAACTTATCCCAATTCCCGAAATGATGGAAGCCTTGTACATGTTCAGCAGTAGCTTACTTTTAGTTAAGCCTCTGGACTTCGCCTTCTCAGCAGCCACAGCCAAAGAATAAATCTGTCCACTGCATCCTTCAGGAAGAAAGCCCAATTCCTCATAGGACTGGGAAAGCTGCCTTATATCCTCCGGAGTGAAGCCTGCATCAAGCAGAGACCAAACCCAGCTGAGATAGGCGGTTCCACGCTGCAAACGCTCAGCCCTTGGATGCTCCTCTAAAAGCTCCGTTTTGGGCGCTGTTTCAAGCTTTTTCTCCTCTAAAACCTCGACTTTGGGAACTTCTGCAGGCGCAGGTGCAGTTGCCAGTGCTGGAGCCTTTTCTTCCTCCTTCTTTTCCTCGGCTTTTTCCCCTGTTTTGCTTTCGGGCTTCCCTATGTAGAGGGACTTAACACCCGGAGGAAGCTTTTCGCCCTTTATCCTTTCCAAGTCTTTTTCACTTGTGATCACCCTCAAAAGGTTGAAGGGGTTCTCGATCTCGCTTACCGCAGACCTTATATCAATAATAGACCTTTTAAGCTCAGCCACAGCTGTATTCAACTCTTCAGAAAGCTTCTCCACACTAAACTTTAGCTTTTCAATTTCCTGCTGGGGTTTTTCCTCCTCAACAGGCTTCGCAGCCTCAGCCTCCTTAGCCGCTTCAGAGTTCTCCTTTTTGGTATCCGTTTTCGTGTCTGTTTTCGCCATAACAGAACATCCCACAATTGCTGATTTACTATACGAATCCCAAATTTGCATTTAAATTATGTGAATCCGAAATCAATATTCGAAAAATTTTCAACTTAGAATCAAAATCTTATAACATTTACAAATCAGAATCGAAACCCAAACAAATCTTAAACATCTGAATAGTGGACCGGGCGGGATTTGAACCCGCGACCTCCCGAGTGCAAGTCGGGCGTTCATACCAGCTGAACTACCGGCCCCAGACTTTCATGGCTCGGGAGTATGCCCCCTCGTCATTTAGGTGGTCGGCGAAGAGAGGAGGGTGTCCCTCATCGCCATGCCAGAAAATAGAGAGGTGCTTTTTAAAGCTTTGCTGTGTTGTTGCTAAAAGTAGTGTACGAAAAATTTTTTATAGAAGTGTAAGTAAGGCTGTTCAAGATCGCGTGTGATTTCTATTTCTAGGAGGTTTTGGAATGAATGACCGTGTTGATGTTGGGATTCCTGGAATGAACGAGATATTGAATGGCGGTTTGCCTAGAAGGAACGTTGTCCTTTTGTCTGGCGGTCCTGGCACTGGTAAGTCCATTTTTGGGCAGCAGTTTCTCTATGCTGGGTTCAAGTTTGGGGAACCCGGCGTTTTGGTGACTTTGGAGGAGCATCCCGTCCAAGTTAGGATTAACATGGACCGTTTTGGGTGGGAGCCCCGGCGTTTTGAGCAGGAGGGCAAGTTCACCATTGTTGATGCTTTTACTTCTGGAATTGGCGAGGCGGCGAGGAGAGAACGCTATGTCGTTAAAGACCCGGATGATGTTCCGAGTTTTTGGACGTTATTCGTCAAGCCATCACCGACTTGAATGCGCAGAGGGTTGTCATAGATTCTGTTTCAACGCTTTACATGACGAAGCCGGCGCTGGCGAGGTCCACCATCATGCTGATCAAGAAGGTTCTGGCTGGTTTGGGCTGCACGGGTTTTCTTGTTTCTCAAGTGAGTGTTACGGACAGGGGGTTTGGCGGTCCCGGTGTTGAGCATGCCGCTGACGGCATTATAAGGGGCGAACAGACTGTGCGGGCGCACTTGACGGGGAAGACTGAGGCTGGAAGACTTGTAAGAGAAACCTATGAAATGCTTGTGCGAGGCGAGAAAGTCCTATCCTTCATAGTTAGGGAAGCCGCGTCAGGAGAGGAAGTTGAAAAGCTCAAGCTTGAATTGGAAAGAACGCGGAAAGAGAAAGCTGAGCTTCAGGAAAAGCTTGGCAAGCTGCAGAGCAAAATTGAAAACGCAGTGAAAGCTTTAGAGGAAACACTAAACAGTCTAAAAGCATAATTTAACGTTAAGGCGGTTTTGGTTCGCTCCTAGTGTAGGGCTGCCTTCTTTTGTTGGCCACTTTGAAGAGTTCTGCAAGCTCTTCGTCTGTGGCTCCATTCCGCATAGGTGTCAAAATGTCCACGAGATTGTTGTTTCGCATCAGACACGGTTTGAGTTTTCCGTCACTTGTGACTCTTAGGCGTGTGCAGTGCATACAGAATTCCGTGTTTTCGATGGGGTGGACAACTTCCACTTTCAAATCTGGGAGGTGGTAGATGCGGCGACCTTGCATGTATCGTCTGGTTTCAATTTTTAGGGCTTTCTGTCTAAGTATCTCCTCATATTCGTCCAAGGGTCTGTGATAGGTCTTGTAATATTCGCTGCTTACGTTTATGGGTTCAAGCTCAATGAGTTGGAGTATTGCGCCGATTTTTCTGGCGAAGTCCATCATTTCAAGCACATGTGAATCGTTTACGCCCTTCAAAACCAGCATGTTGAGTTTCACCGGATTTAGTCCAACTTCAACGGCTGCCCTCACGCCTCCCAGAACGTTTTCAAGTTTGCCGCCTGTCAGTTTGCAATATGTTTCTCCATCAATGGTTGGAAGGTTTACGTTTACACGTTTTAAGCCGCTTGCTTTTAGCTCCTTAGCTAACGGCTCAAGCAGCGTCCCATTCGTTGTCATGGAAAGCTCCTCCAATCCATGTATGGATGCTATGCCTTTGACGATTTGCACTATGTCCTTGCGAAGCAGAGGCTCCCCACCGGTGAGCTTAATCCTTAAAACGCCAAGGCTGACGGCGACCTTTGCTATACGCACAACCTCTTCGGCAGTCATCTCCACAAAGTTTTCAGCATTTTTGTCTTCGCCCTCCGCGTGACAGAAGCCGCACTGCAAATTGCATGGCTTTGTTAAGGCTATTCGGAGATTTAACAATGGGCGTCCGTAGTCGTCAACTAACACCATCGTTATTCCCGCGCGTGTTTAACGATGTGTGCCGCTTCCGGCAATATAAGCTTTTCAAGGCAAAGCCTAACAGCGTCAGGTGAGCCGGGTATGCAGAAGAAGGCTTTTCCTTTGGCGGTTCCGGCGAAGGCGCGGGACAAGATTGCAGCTGAGCCTATTTGCTCATAGCTTAAAAGTCTGAAAAGTTCTCCGAAGCCAGGTAAGGTCTTCTCCATATGAGGTGAAACTGTTTCAATGGTTATGTCTGTGGGCGCCACTCCTGTTCCGCCGCAGAAAACGGCGACATCAATGTCGGCTGATTTTAAAACGTTTTTCACCTCCTTTTCGATGGCTTCTCTGTCGTCTGGCAAGATTTTGCGGCAAACGACGGAATAGCCATATGCCTTAACAAGTTTCTCTATCAAGTCGCCTGACTCGTCCCTGATTTTCTCGCTGCGCTTTAGCTGATTGTAGCGGGATGTGCTGCAGACAAAGATGGCGAAATCTAGCTTTTTGGGGACTTCAGCCTTGTGTTTAAACGTGCTTTCGCTCATTTTGGCTTTTCTTCCTTAACCTTCCTCACGACGCGAATATTCTCGATAACCGTGAATGGATACTGTCCCATTTCGTCTTTTTCATACTGCTTGACCATGTCCCAAACGGTTAGGAGGCTTACAGCTGTTGCTACAAGGGCTTCCATTTCAACACCAGTCTGCGCCTCAGTCTTAACGGTGGACGAAACTTGCACCGTTACATCGTCCACTATTTCTATGTCCACCTTCACGTTTGTTAATGGCAGTGGATGACAGAACGGTATTAGTATACTCGTCTCCTTTGCAGCTAGGGTCCCGGCGATCTTCGCCGTGTAAATGGGGTCGCCTTTCTCGATTTTTCCACCGCGGATCAAGTTGATGGTTTCAGGTTTAAGCTTAATTCTGCCAACTGCTGTTGCCTCTCGGAAAACTTTAGGTTTTCCAGTTATGTCCACCATCGTCATAAGAATCGCCTTTAAACTAGGTTTAAAGGCGCGAACCAGCTATTTAATGGTTCTGCGCCGAAAATGTCAACGTTTCTCAACGTTTTCCCAAGCTTCTACAAGCGCTTTTAAAGCCTTAGCCTTTGCAGAGCCTTCATCATACCTATAAAGGTGAATTCTTCCAAATTTTTTGTGTTGAAGAATCCCCTCTTTTTCCAGAATTTTTAAGTGTTCTTTGACAGCTTTGTGGCTCGCACAAGTTTTTCTGGCGATTTCAGAAATGTTTAACTCCTTCAGTTGGGATAAAACCTTCAAAATTTTGAGGCGCAACCTATTTCCGAGAACCTCTTCAATTTCCATGGGTTGGTTTTGGTTTCCAAACTATTTAAGTTTGGTCTGGATACATGTTATCTACGACCTTGATCCACCTTGTCGCAAGAATTTGATCGAAGTCTTCGCTTTTTGGGTCGAGGTCTGAAGCTACCAAGTGCCAGTGGTCGTTTATAGAGGCGAATGTTGTGTCCAGAATCACAAACTTTGGAGCGTACTTGAACACTTCCCTGCCTATTTGGGAGAGGATTGTCAGGGCGCGTTCATATGCCTTGTACGGTATGGTGTGCTGGTGCCTCCTATAGACTATCATTATGCGTTCTCTATGACCCTTAAGGTTCCTCGTTCTCAAAACAATGAAGGAGTCATCTTGATAGAAAATTTTCTCCTTCTGCAAATCCAAACTGCACAGTGGACAGTTAGTCAACTTTTTGCCTCCAACAAAATGGTGGGAAAAGAGGCATATGTGCTTTATTGCACTGCGCGATTTTCGCCGACTCTTTCTCTTTCAAGAAACGTGCACAGTTCTCGCTCCAAATCGTATGCAGACACCCCGGGCAGGTAGATGCGCGTTGTTCTTCCACGCTGACCCGCTGCTGAGACGCTTTTCCTTACTATGCCAAGATTCGATAAGGTTTGAAGGTACTTCCACAGCTGGGTATGGGTGTGAGGTTGAATTTCAAACTCTTCACATACAACGATATATGCCTTTTCGGCTTCCGTTATAGACGCGTAGGCTCTGTCGTCGTTCTCCATGAAAAACCTAGCGATGCCGAGAAGGAAGAGCTTTTCATGAAGGCTTAAAGCCGCAAGATCGCTTTTCTTTATAATGGCAAATATGCTTGAAACAGCCCGCCTAACACATTCCGGCGAAACAACACCTAAACCTTCAGCGTCCGCGTATTTTCCAGCCCGCCAGAGGAGTTCTATGGCGAAACGGGCGTTTCCACTCTCTGAACTAGCAAGCTCAGCAACGAGGTCTACTGTGTCCTCTGGAACCGCGTGCGGCTTGAAGGCTAATTCAACTCTGTCGTTTATGATGTCCACTAGCTGTTCTTTGGAGTATTTTTCCAGTCTTATTATGTTGGATTGGAGGGTGCTCCTTGTGCTGGCGTCTAAACCTTCGATGGCTTTTAGGTTTTTCAAAATGCCTATCAACGAAACTCTTTGAGGCTTGTCCAGCCTAGCTTCTTGCAGACGGGTCAGCTTGTAAACGGCTTCGGAGCCCTCCCTCTCGATTAGACTTTCAAACTCATCAAGGGTTAAGAGAACGTAAGCGTTGTTTTCATCCAAAACCTGTAGGAAAATGCCCAGAAGCTCCTCGGCTGAAAAACCCCTCTTTGGAAAGTTTGGATGAAAAACCGAGACTGCATGGTGAAGCACAAGGAAAAGGCTTCCACGGTACTGGCGACAATTCACATGGACATAGTGGAGGTTTATGCCCCGCTGCCTAGCTTGTTGGGTTAAGTCCAAGCCGAACCGCTGGGAAAGCGCTGTCTTGCCGGTTCCAACGTCTCCAACAACCAATACTCTTTGAGCCATTTTTCCCGGAGCCATTAAAAGAAAGCTGAAGAACTCAGCGAGAAGACGCATTTCAGCCTCTCTATGTACAAGTCTTCTGGGAACATAGTTTATGTCAAGCTTCGACTCATCTTTAAACACGCTGTGGTACACTGATGCTGGCACCTTTAAGCCTCAGTCAAAAATACTGTTTAACCTTTGTTATGCTTTTCCCCTTTCAAGCCCTCAATTTCGAGAAAAATATTTTAACATGGCGTATTAGCTAATAACAACGTCTTTTCCACGCTAACCGTTAAATCGGCTGAGGGATAAAGTTTTTAAGGCAAGCGTCGTAATTTTGATGGCAAAATGATACCCAAGTACTTCTTTCTAACGAAGGGCGTCGGGAAACATAAGGAGCAACTGCAATCCTTCGAGTTGGCTTTGAGGAACGCTGGCATACAACACTGTAACCTAGTTAATGTTTCAAGTATAATTCCACCAGGCTGCAAACTCATCCCTAAGGAGAAAGGTCTAAAAATGCTTAGACCGGGCGAAATAACCTTTGTCGTCTTGGCGAAAAACCAGACTAACGAGCCGCATAGACTTATCGCTGCTTCTATAGGCGTGGCTATTCCATCCGGCAAAAACAATTATGGCTATTTGTCAGAACACCATTCTTTTGGGCAGACAGACGAAGTGGCTGGAGAGTACGCTGAAGACTTGGCGGCTACGATGCTTGCCACAACCATGGGCATACCCTTCGACCCACAAACGGCTTGGGACGAACGGAAACAGCTTTTCAGAGCCAGCGGTCTAATAATCAAGACAACGAACGTAACGCAGTCTGCCACCGGCGACAAAAACGGGTTGTGGACAACAGTTGTTGCAGCGGCTGTCTTCGTCCCCGGCGGGAGGAAGGAGAAAGTCTAGGATGATCATTTCCTCCCTTTTTATCCAAAAAGATATAGGCTTTTAGCGTTTAAACCAGACAGTGTTAGGTGAAAACTTTGCCCTTAAAAATTCAAACACCGTTAATCCTCGTCAATTTTAAAACTTTTTTGGAGGCTACGGGCAGAAGGGCTGTTAGACTTGCAAGAACAGCGGAAAAGGTTAGCCGTGAAACCCAGGTTTCCATTTGTGTGGCTCCCCAGTTCACGGATATAGCTGCAGTCGCCAGGGAGGTGGAAATTCCAGTTTTCGCCCAGCACATAGACCCCATAGAACCCGGAAGCCACACTGGATATGTGCTTGCAGACGCCGTCAAGGAGGCGGGAGCTGTTGGAACATTAATTAACCATTCGGAGAGACAGCTAAGGCTTGCCGAAATAGACGCAGCCATAAAATTGGCTCATAAAAAGGGGCTTGTGTCAGTTGTCTGCGCCAACAATCAAAGCATAAGTGCGGCTGTGGCGGCTTTGAAACCGGACATTGTAGCTGTGGAGCCTCCAGAGCTTATAGGCACCGGTGTGTCAGTTTCAAAGGCTAAGCCGGAAGTTGTAGCAGCCACAGTTCGCTTGGTTAGAAAGGTAAACCCAACGGTTACAATTTTGTGCGGGGCTGGTGTAAGCCATGGCGAGGATGTGGCAGCTGCGTTGAAGCTTGGCACCCAGGGGGTTTTGGTGGCAAGTGCTGTTGTGAAGGCGAAAGACCCGTATGGAGTTTTGCGGAAATTTGCTGAAAAAGCAAAAACAAACATGTAGAAGGGGAGCGCCTATCTATTGAAGGTTGAAGCCGAATGCGCGGCATGCATTATTAATAGGGCTGCGGCTGAAGTCAAAATGGCGACTGCGAATCCGGCTTTGCGTTTCAGAGCCATGGTGGAGCTTCTTCACATGCTGAAAAAGGAGTTTAAGCCGTCTGCTGTGCCAGCGGACTTAGGCACGAAGAGAGACCGGCTCATTAAAAGGGTGACTGGTAACAATGACCCGTATAAGCGGAGCAAACGCCTCTGCAACGAAAACGCTTTGAAGCTTTTGCCTTACGCGAGGAAAATGGTTGAGGATGGCTACACGCAACAGGACCGGTTTAAGCGGGCTTGCCTGTGCGCCATGGTTGGAAACACTATGGAGTTTGATATTCCGGGACATAACTTCACTTTTGGCACATTAAGGAGAAACCTCAAAGAAGCCTTAAAGGACCTTGTGGTTGACGACACAAACAAAATTTACGAAGTGGCTAAAAATTCAAGCAAAATCCTTTATTTGACGGATAACGCCGGAGAAATTGTTTTTGACACGCTTCTGGTTGAGCAGCTAAAAAACATGGGCTTAACGGTCATCGTGGCGGTTAAGGGCGCGCCAGTCATAAACGACGCCACATGGGAAGACGCAGAGGTTTCAGGCATGACTAAAATTGCGGACAAGGTGATAACGACGGGCACGGACGCCGTGGGTTTGGCGCCAAAAGAGGTTTCAGCCGAGTTTATGGACGTTTACAAGTCTGTGGATATGGTTTTTGCGAAGGGAATGGGCTACGCCGAAACCCTTACGGAGTATGAGCTTAAAAAGCCTCATGCGCTGCTGTTCAGAACAAAGTGTGAGCCTGTGGCAAACTTTTTTGGTGTGCCCCGGAATAAGAATGTCGCGAAGTTGATGCCGTAAATGAACGGGGTAACACCGCAAATCCGCATAGCCAGCGGAGAACTTTCAAGAGTCGAGGAGCTTCTCGAGAAAGAGTGGCTTATAACAAACGGTTTGGGCGGGTACGCCTCCTCAACTGTTTTGGGCGTGAACACGCGAAAATATCACGGGATGCTTGTGGCGGCTTTTAATCCGCCAAGGAGGCGCTTTGTTTGCATAACCAAGTTTGATGAGGAGTTAAGGCTTGGAAACATGTTTTATCCGCTTTACGCCAACGAGTTTCAAGGCGGAATCTTCCCCCGCGGTTGTCAGTTCCTAGAGGAGTTTGGGCTTTCACCGTTCCCAAAATATGTTTATGCCGTGCAGAACGTGAGGATCTCAAAGACGGTCTTCATGCCTTATGGGAAGAACGCCACAATCATTTTATACACTGTTGAGAACGGAAACGCTTCAGATGTTGAATTGCATGTTTTTCCAATTCTGGCGTGTAGACACTTCCACGCGGTTGTTGACCGTTGGCGTAACCCTCCAAGATTCAAGCAGAAAACTCGGGGGAAACGGGTGAAAATAAATGTGGAGGTGCCCAAGGCAACGGTGATTTTGGAATCCGCGCATGGCGCCTACCATGAAGCTGAAAGGTGGCTGGAGAAAGTTTATTTTCGGGAGGAGCGTGCCCGCGGCGAAAGCTTTTTGGAAGATTGGTTCCAGCCGGGCTTTTTCGCATTCAAGGTTGAGGGGAAAACCCGCGAGAAGTTTGCGTTGGTGGCTGCGGCTGGCGAAAGTGAAGCAGCTGTAGAGGAAAACGTAGACAATATGCCGGCAACAGCCTATGACATTGAAGGCTTGTATGAGGCTGAAGTTAAACGCCTCGAAAGAATTCTTGAAAGGTTTTATAGGGAACGCGGCGGAATTGAGGCGAATGACTGGCTTAGCTGGATTGTTTTGGCTTCAGACACCTTCATAGTCCAAGCTTTGGGTGGGGGTGGAAAAACTGGAAAGTCCGTGGTGGCTGGCTACCACTGGTTTGAAGATTGGGGAAGAGACACGTTTATAGCGTTGCCGGGGCTTACGCTTGTGACTGGACGCTTTGAAGACGCCCGGCAGATTTTCTTAACATTTGTTGGGCATGATGCATACGGCTTGGTTCCAAACTTTGTTTCAGACTGGAGTTCGCAGCCGGTTTATGAGTGTGTGGATGCAACCTTATGGTTTGTGAACGCCGTCCTCCAATATTTGAAGTATACTGGCGACTTTGCGTTTGTTAAGGCAAACCTTTGGGAGAGTATGAAAACTTTTGTGGAAAACCTTGCCAAAGGTGTTTATGCAGACATGCGGTTGGATGATGACGGGCTTATTTTGCACGGTCCACGGATGACTTGGATGGACACCCTCGTGGATGGAAAACCCACAACCCCCAGAGAAGGCAAAGCCGTGGAAGTTCAAGCATTGTGGTATAATGCCCTCAAAACGCTTGAGCTTCTAGCCAAAAAGTTTAAAGAGACAAGCACAGCTGAAAAATTCGCCCTCCTAGCCGAAAAAGCAAGAGTAAGCTTTAACGAAAAGTTCTGGAATCCAGCGAAAAACTGCCTGTTTGATGTTGTGGACAAGCATGGCGCTGGCGACCCTTCTGTTAGGCCTAACCAGATTTTAGCTGTTTCCTTGAACTTCACCGTGCTGGACAAAGCGAAAGCCAAAAAAGTCTTAGAGGTTGTGCGCCGCGAGCTTTTGACGCCTTATGGTTTGAGAACCCTTGCCAAAGGCGACCCGCGATACGTGGGCGTTTATCAGGGCGATAGGCGAAGCCGCGACTTGGCATACCATAACGGCACTGTTTGGCCTTGGCTCATAGGGCCTTTCACCACAGCCTATCTTAAAGTTGAGGGTTATGGCGATTACACGCGGGAATATGCTTTCAAAAACTTTCTTGCTCCGCTTTTTACGGAGCAACTGTTCGAGGCGGGGCTTGGCAGTATAAGCGAAATTTTTGATGGTGATCCTCCGCACAAGCCTAGGGGTTGTATTGCCCAAGCTTGGAGTGTCGCTGAGCCGTTTCGGGCTTATGTTGAAGACGTTATGCTTTTGAGACCTAAATGTGAGCGGGAAGTTCTTGCGGTTTTAGGTTGATATGGCTTTTCTGAGGCTTTCTGCGGCGTTTTCCGGCGAAACCGTGTTTATGTATAAGCCTGTGCTTTTTTCGAATCCTGCCCATATGGCCAATTTCGGGTAAACTTCTAAGTGCCAGTGGTAGTGTTGGCGTGTTTTCTCGTCTGGGCTTATGTGGAAGCCGAAATTGTAGGGCGGATCGTTTAAGAGGTCTTTCAATGCGCCAAAGCACGCCTTCAAGGTTTTTGCGAGGCTTACCTTTTCGTTTTCCGTTATTTCAAGAAGCGTGTGCATATGCCTTTTCGGGAATATCCAGAACTCCATGGGGTTTGTGCTTGCCCAAGGTGTAAAAGCCACAAAGTCTTGGTTTTCTGTTATGAAGCGGGGGCTTTCCCGCTCACGTTTGATAATGTTGCAGAAGATGCATTCGCCTTTTTCTCGCCAGAACTTTTCGCTTGCTTGCAGCTCCTCCTCAACAATTTTTGGCACGAAGGGGGTTGCGATTATTTGGCTGTGGGCGTGGGAAAGGGACGCTCCCGCCTCTAAGCCGTGGTTGCGGAAAATTGACACGTAGCGGACATAGGGCTTCGAAGCCAGTTTGACAAGCCTATCCAAATAGGCGTTCACGACGTGCAAGAGCTGTGGGATGCTGGCGTCAGATGGATGCTCGTCATGGTTTGGCGACTCAACCAAAACCTCATGATGCCCAAAAGCCGGAGCTAAATCGCCGCCTTCAGCAATTTCCCATCTGCCAGCCTTCTCTTGCGGCGGGGTAAAAGCCGGATAAAGGTTTGGAAAACAGCGGATAACCCAGCCTTTATGCCTAAAACCATCCTCGTCTTTCACCTTTTCAATTTTTCCGCCAGCCTCTATGTAGGCTAGCACAGCCGGAGGCGTCATATGCTCGTTTCCCGGACAAAAGGGGCAAACGCCAACCTTGGCTTGAGGTTTCTCTTTCTTGGCGAAGTCCGTTGGGCGGCGACCACGCTCAGTGGCAATAACCACCCAACGGTCGAGAAGATAATCCTTGCGGAGTTCGTTGTGAGTCATGCCATACAACTCCAACAGACATTAACGTGTTTTAGCCCCTTACAGCATTTAGCATTTTCCAAACATGTTTAGCCTGCCACGAACCAATGGCATATAGCTCCTCTCAAGATTTTCAGCATAAAAAGACTGGAAAATGGAGGTGTGGCACAGCTTATTTTCTATACCCCCTCCCCTCTCTATGGATTTTAACAGAAATTCTACACTCGCTTTTGGTTTAAGTTTGAGGAAAGATTTAATATTGTGCTGTAGGTTAATAGAGAAAATTGAAAAATGTATAGAATCCATCTTAAACTATTGTGTATAATTCTATTTTTACTGGGTGTTTTCTTCATTCCATGTGTAAATGCAAGGGGAGGCATTTTTGTTATTGGTCCAATGCAGGAAGTAATCGAAACCGTTGAGCTAAAAGTTTTCAAAAACATGCAAGTTGACGTTTGCGGAAATATATCAGTTATCAACGGTTTTGTCGACTTTTATGTGATAAGCCCCTCGGGAAACACAATACTTTGCTACAACGAGGTATCATTTTGTTGGTTTAACTTCTCCGCCATAGAAAACGGGACTTACACGATGCATCTAATGAACATCCAATCCGAAGATGATATAGTTGTGACATTAATCTATGGTCTTAACTTTAAAGTTTCTGTGCAAGAGATACTCAAGTGGCACACTGTTACAACTTGGCAAATAACAGCAACTACATCATCTTATTTCAACATACTTCGCACAATATGGGAGATTTTAAAAATAATTTTTTATACTTTAATCCCAACTTTGGTAGAACAGTTACCAAAATTTTTCAGATGGCTACAATGGATAAAAAAGTATAGAAAATCCAAAACTCCTGTGGTCTTTAAACGATAAACAGAATCTCACATTAAATTACTAAACTCATAAATTGACAAGTTTGTAAATCCGCGTTCTTTAAATTGGCCTTTTGATGTTGGATTTTAACAAGCTTCACAATACAAAATAAGGGTCATCCGCTAGTTTTTAGTTTCTCGATTATTTGCTTGTAGGTTTTTGTGCTTTTTCTTGCGGTTCGCTTTTTTGTTTGGAGGTTTACGGCGTATAAGCCGAACTTCATTTTGAAGCCTTTAGCCCACTCGTAGTTGTCTGTTAAAGCCCAGTGGAAATAGCCTCTAACGTCAAGCTTCTCCTCTTTTATGGCTTTCTCCAAAACCTTGGCGTGGTCTTCCAAAAACTTTGGTCTAAGCTTGTCCTCGGCGTCTGCCAAACCGTTCTCCGTCACGTAAAGCGGCTTGCCAAACCCAGCCATCGCCTTTAAGGCTTCAAGCAATCCTTCTGGATAAATTTCCCAACCCATGTCAGACGTGGGATTTCCAGCC
>JAWBXD010000017.1:0-13596 GCA_038868055.1 Bathyarchaeia archaeon | reverse complement strand
GAGGCTTGCTGGCGGACAAAACACCGCAAGAAGTTCGAGTAATCGCCTTTGTGGACAAGAATGTGGGCTATACCGGCGTGGACTTCTTGGGGCTTGACCGCGCCAATTACCCGGAAAATGTTCGCATAGTGGCTGTCCCAACCACCGCCATTCTTGGAAAGAAGCATATTTTGACGGCTTTTGCTTACGGAGCAGACGGCGTCCTAGTCATTGAAGGAAGCGAGGAAATAGACGAGAAGTTCACCAAAAAACGCATGATAGACATGGGCAAAGAATTGGCAACTTTTGGAATAGAAACCATGCGTTTAAGGTACAGCTATGTGCCGCTGCCAGTCTACAAGAAAGCCGCAGAACTATTCACCATGTTCACGGATAGAATCAAAAAGTTCGGACCGCTGGCCGAAGAGAAACGCAAAACCATTAGAGAAAAACTTCAAATCTAGTCCGCTATTTTCATCAAATTTTCATGTGTTCCGGCTGAAAACCAGCCAATAGGACTAGTCCATCTACATTTTCAGCCATTTAGCCGCAAAGAGTAAAGGTTTAATGTGAGCTTTGCATTACTTTAAAGGGCGGTGCTTGGATTGGGGGATTACGTTCTCAACCTCCAGAAACAAAACATTTAATACTTCTCGCGACAGCTCAGAAGACTTTATGGAATTTTTAAGAAAAATTGAGGAAAAATGGCAGAAACGCTGGGAAGAAGCAAAAATTTTCGAGGCAAATCCAGACCCGATGAGGCCAAAGTTCTACATAACGGTGGCTTATCCTTATCCGAACTCTCCGCAGCACATAGGCCACGCTAGAACCTACACTTTGGCCGACGCCTATGCAAGATACATGCGCATGAAAGGCTACAACGTGTTACTGCCCATGGCTTTCCACTACACTGGAACACCGGTTTTGGCTATGGCGAAACGCTTGGCGGAGAACGACCAAGAACTGATAAAAGACTTTGTAAACGTCTACAAGGTTCCAAAGGAAAAACTGAAGGAGTTGACAGAGCCCCTTCGCATGGCGCGTTATTTCCATGAAGAGATTAAGGAGGGCATGAAGCGAATAGGCTACTCCATAGACTGGAGACGCGAATTCACAACAGTGGACCCCCAATACAACCGCTTCATAGAATGGCAATTCCACAAGCTCCGCGAAAAAGGCTACATTAAACGGGGAAGCCACCCCGTCGGCTGGTGTCCAAAAGACGGCAACCCCGTGGGACAGCATGACACCCAAGGCGACGTAGAACCCGAAATAGGCGAGTTCACACTAATAAAGTTTAAGCACGGCGAATGGATTTTGCCCACGGCTACACTGCGTCCAGAAACAGTTTTCGGTGTCACAAACATTTGGGTTAACCCGAAGGCTGAGTATGTGAAGGCGGTTGTTGACGGCGAAAATTGGATAATAAGCCGAGAATGTGCCGAAAAACTGACATACCAAAACCGCCGAGTGGTGGTTCTTGAAAGCATCTCCGGAAAAGAGCTTGTGGGCAAAATTGTTGAAAACCCCGCCACCAGCGACAAAATTTACGTTTTACCCGCAGACTTCGTTGACCCCAAAAACGCGACAGGCGTGGTCATGTCTGTGCCTGGACACGCCCCCTACGACTATGTTGCCCTAGAAAACTTGAAAAGTGAACCGGAAAGGCTTGTGGAATACGGAATTAAAGTAGACGATGTAAAATCGCTAGAAGCCATTTCGATAATTGAGGTACCGGGCTATTCAGAGGTACCCGCTGCCGACGTTGTAAAACGGATGAATATACAAGAGCAAACGGATCCAAAGTTGGAGGACGCCACAAGGGAAGTTTACAGATACGAGTTTCACAGCGGCAAAATGAAGGCAAACACGAGCAAGTACGCTGGCATGCCGGTGGCTGAAGCAAAAGAAAAGGTAAAGCAGGACTTGATGGCTTCTGGGAAAGCCACAACGATGTACGAGCTTATAAACAGGCCGGTTAAGTGCCGCTGCGGCGCCGAATGCGTCGTTAAAATCTTTGAAGACCAGTGGTTTATAGACTATGGCAACCCCGAATGGAAAGCCCTAGCCCATAAATGCCTAGAAAAAATGAAAATTTACCCAGAGGAACTGCGTGTCCAGTATAGGTACGTGATAGACTGGTTGCATGAAAAGGCATGCGCCCGAAAATCCGGCTTGGGAACAAGGCTGCCGTGGGATCCAGACTGGATAATCGAGTCTCTTTCAGACTCGACAATTTACATGGCCTACTACACTATAGCCCACCACATAAAAGAGCATAACATTCGACCAGACCAGCTTACAGACGAAGTTTTTGATTATATTTTTCTAGGAATTGGAAGCGCCCAGCGAATAGCTGAAAAAACAGGGATAAACCTAACAGTTCTCGAGGCCATGCGACGGGAATTCCTATACTTCTACCCATTGGACAGCAGACATTCAGCCCATGAACTCATCCCAAACCATTTGACTTTTATGATATTCAATCATGTAGCCATATTTCCCGAAGAGCTTTGGCCCAGACAAATAGTGACAAACGGTGTCGTCACCATGGAAGGCGCAAAAATGAGCAAGTCTTTCGGCAACATAATTCCTCTACGAGAGGGCCTCGCCGCTTATGGTGCAGACCCCATAAGGCTGAGCGTGCTAGCCACCGCCGAGCTGTTACAAGACGCGGATTTCAGTCCGGCCGTTGCGAAAGCAATGCGGGAAAAATTGGAGAGGCTTTACAGACTCGTCATGCAAACCACGAAGATTGTTGGGAATGCTGAAAGGGAAAAGTCTGACGAATCATTGACAACAATAGACAAGTGGATGTTGAGCCGTTTGCAAAATCACATTAAAAGGGCAACGGAAGCCATGGAAAAGCTGGAAGTGCGCAAAGCCATTCAAACAATTCTGTTCGAGCTGGACCAAGACCTCCAATGGTATCAGAAACGTACAAAAAACGGTGGAAAAACAAACATAGTCAAAGAAGCCCTTAAGACCCAAGCACTGATGCTGGCGCCCTTCGCCCCTCACATAAGCGAGGAACTATGGGAAAACATGAACGGCGAAGGCTTTGCGTCACTGGCACCGTGGCCTAAACCGGACGAAACAAAAGTCGACATAAAAGCCGAAGAAAGCGAAGCCTTAATAACGCACGTTCTGGAAGACACCCGCAACATATTAAGAGCTACAAAAACAAAGCCACAAAGAGTGTTCTATTACACAGCAGCACCTTGGAAATGGAGCGTCTATCTAATGGCGCTAAAAAAGTCCATAGAAGGCAAAATTACGCAAGGCACACTGATGATGGAGTTACTAAAAAACTCGGAATTTAAGTCAAAGGCTAAGGAACTTGCAGATTTCATCAACAAAATCATAGAAGAGGTCAACCAAACCCCAGCAGAAAGGAAGCAGAGACTAATTATTATTGGACAAATAAATGAGAGACAAGTTTTAAGGGAGGCTAAAGACTTTTTGAGAAGCGAATTAAACGCGGAAGTAGCCATCTTTGAAGAGGATGAAGCTCAACGTTACGACCCAAAAAGCAAGGCGCACCTAGCTAGACCGCTTCGGCCAGCCATCTACATAGAATAGCCAAACGTTACAGGAAACCCTTTAAAAGGCTTAAAGTTCTATCATTAACTCTAATATGGTAGTTTTTCCTGCCTCCGCTTGTCGTTGTGACATAGAAATCTTTGCCCTCACGGAGTTTACAGCCATATAGGAGGGCAAGAATTGTGCGGCAAATATTAACCGTAGTAACCTTTTCGCTTCTAACCTTCTCTTCAATTTCCTCCTGCAACAGTCTAGGATTAATCGTGTAGATTACTTCAGAGCCGCCAACTCTTTCATAATGAATTTCCATTTCCTTCAAAAGGTATTGAACAATGTCGTAATAGGGAGACCTACGATATTTGATGAGAAGGACGTAATTCACGAGGGGGATGGGGATTTCCCCAACCCTAACTTCAGACAAGGCCTTCCCCCAGTTATACTAGAAAGAAAATGGAATTTTTAAGCTTTGAGGAAAAATTTTCCATTCACGGTCAAGGTTTATTAGGTAAAGCTGTATTCAGCTTTTTAGAAAAGTGGCAGAAGGGTCCGTGGCGCAGCTTGGACAATAAGCCTATAGGGCTTAATCCAAAAAGCGCGTCGGCCTTCTAAGCCGGAGATCCCGGGTTCAAATCCCGGCGGACCCGCCATTCCCTTTTATTGTTAAAGTTTAAAGGATGCTTAATCAAATTTTGTTATGGTGAGAATTCCGTGAAAGTTACGTTTTGGTTGTTAGACGTGAATTATGAAGTTAAAAATCATGAGCCCGAGGTTTGGCTTTGGGGGGTTGACGATTCCGGAAAGAGGGTTCTAGTTATCGACAAAAGTTTTCTCACGTATTTTTACGCTGTTGTTAAGGAGGGTTTTGACCTTTTTAGGCTTGCAGAAGAGGTTATGTTGAGGAAGGAGTTATACCCGTTCATCGTTAGGGTTGAGCCCGTTGAGAAGCGTTTTTTTGGCAAGCCTGTCAAGGCTTTGAAAGTTTACTGTAAAGACCCGGACTTAGTTGCGAAGTATGCTAAGGCTTTGCAGAAGATGGATGGGGTTGAGGAATGTTTTGAAGATGATATCCGTTATTCTATGCGGTATTTAATTGACAACGAGGTTGTTCCGTGCGGTTGGCATGAAGTTGAAGTTGAAAGAGAAGTTGAGGTGCCCAATGTTAAGGTTGATGGTGTTTACTTGGCAAAGTCTTCTCCAAGGCTTATAGAGAGAGTGGACGTCCCAGATCTGCGAATACTAGGTTTTTCGATGATATGTTACAGCCGTGAGGGGGCGCCGAAGCCCGATAGAAACCCCGTTGTCATAATTTCGACTGTTACTAATAGCGGTGAGGAAAAGCAATTCTTGGCTGGCGAAGACAGAGACGACAAGCCTGTGCTAGAAGCTTTTATGCAACATGTGCGTAGCTTTGACCCAGACGTTATCGTTGGCTTCGGCGTAAACAGGCAGGATTGGGCTTACCTAAACGAGCGGTGCAAACGGCTTGGGATGCGCTTATCCATTGACCGGGCTGGAACGGAGCCGCACACGAGCGTTTATGGACACATTTCAATCACCGGAAGGGCAAACGTGGACCTTTTCGATTTTGCCGACGAGTTTCCAGACGTGAAAGTTAAAACCTTGGAGAATTTGGCGGATTATTTGGGTGTTATGAGGCTTGAGGACCGCGTTTTAATCGAAGATGTGGATTTTGCCGATTACTGGGACGACAAGAGCAGACGCGAGGTTTTGAAGAAATTCTCAATGGAAAACACCCGCTGCATTATGGGAATAACCAACGTAATCTTGGATTTTGCCATGCAACTTTCAAGTCTTGTGGGCTTACCTCTGGACCACATTGGAACGGCGGCGGTTGGCTTCCGTGTAGAATGGTTTTTGATAAAGCATGCCCACAAAATTGGAGAGCTTGTGCCAAAAAGGGTTGAACAGCCCTATAGACCTTATGCAGGCGCCATTGTGCTTAGCCCGAAGCCGGGACTGCATGAGAACATTGCTGTTTTAGACTTTGCATCCATGTATCCAAACCTTATGATAGCCTATAACCTTTCGCCGGACACCTACGTGGCTCCGAAAGAGTCGGTTCCGCCATGCGGCATTTACGAGGCACCCGAAGTTGGGCACCGGTTTAGAAAAGAGCCTCCTGGATTCTATAAGGAGGTTTTGTCGCATCTTATAGCCGTGAGAAACAAGGTTCGCGCCAAAATGAAGTGTTGTCCGCCTGACAGCGTTGAATACCGCGTTTTAGACGCTAGGCAGAAAGCTGTCAAAGTTATAACGAACGCGTCTTATGGTTATGCAGGTTGGATTGGCGCAAGATGGTACATTAAACCCGTCGCAGAGGCTGCCACAGCTTGGGGTAGACACACTATTCAGACGGCTATAAAAATAGCTGAGGAGGAAGGCTTAACGGTTGTTTACGGCGACACCGACAGCATCTTCATAAAGTATGAGCCGGAAAAAGTTGAAAGACTTGTAAAGAAAATCTATGAAAGGCTTGGCTTGGAGATCAAGCCGGACAAGATTTATAAGCGCATATTCTTCACCGAAGCCAAAAAGCGCTACGCTGGGCTTCTCCCAGACGGACGGTTGGACATTGTTGGCTTAGAGGTTATCAGGGGGGATTGGGCTGCCGTCGCCAAGAAGGTTCAGGAAAAAGTGTTAGAGGTTATTTTGAAAGAGCAATCACCTCAAAAGGCTGCGCAGGTTGCCCAACAGTTTATCCAGGAGCTTAGACAGAGGCGGATTCCATACCGCGACTTAATAATATGGAAGACTTTGACCAAGGCTGTCGACGAATATGAGGTTAAAGCGCCCCACGTGGCGGCTGCAAAAATGTTAATGGAGAAGGGTTGGAAACTCGTCATGGGCGACAAGGTTGGTTATGTGGTGGTTACTGGAACTGGCCGCCTTTATGAGCGGGTCAAGCCTTACATGTTCGCCACATACGACGAAATAGACGTTGAATATTATGTTACTAACCAGGTTGTGCCAGCCGTCGCCAGAGTTCTCGAATGTTTCGGCATAACAGAAGAACAGCTATTGAAAGCCAAAGCGGTTGAGGAGGGAGGAACGAAAAAACTTACAGACTTTTTTGGAAGTTAGCTTTCCATTATTTCGGAAAACGTTGCCAGTTGCACGTTCAAGGGTGGCTTCACTGCTTCTGAAATGCGGGAGGCAACAATGTTTCTTATGTTTTTCTCGCTGGCGATGTCCACAATTCTCTGGGTTATTACACCATCGAAAACAACGCTGTCCACTCCGCTGACTTGTTGAAGTTTTTCAGCCAGTTGGCTTACAGGCAACCGCTCTATCGGCTCAAGTTTTTCGTTTAAAAGCACAGCCTCCAAAGTGCCCTCTAAGTCTTTTGCTAACTGCACTATCTCTTTGGGGAATTCAACCCGACGTTTTTCCCGTTTTGGCAGCTTGAAAAGCTCTTCAACAGGCACTTTTGCAGTCAAAGCCTCAAAGATTTCCTTGCAGTTAAGCTCCTCGACCTCCTTGCCCCTAGGCGCTCGTGCCACATACTTAACGTTGGTGACTTGAAGCAGTTCTTTGAGAATTAGGTCTCCGCCTCGGTCTCCGTCGAGAAAGGCTGTTGCCTCCTTTTCTCGGCAAAGCTTCTTTATGGTTTCAGGCACTTTTGCACCTTCAAGGGCTATGACATTGTGGAGCCCACAACGCATCAAGTTGATTACGTCGGCTCTTCCCTCGACAATTATTATTTCTTTGGCACTGTCCACTTCTGGACCGGCTGAAAGCTCTTCTGGCCCATATTTTTCTACTTTTGCCACTTTGAGGGTTTCAGCCAACTCTTTGAAAATTTCGTCCACCGTTGGCATTGTTTCAATGGTCCATTGGTGGAGGATTTCCTTGGCTCTGTCAATGATGGCTTTGCGGCGGGCTTCGCGGACATCCTCGATTTTTTCGAGGGTTACCTTTGCGGCGCAGGGACCGACGCGGTTTATGCTTTCTATGCTTGCCGCCAGAAGGGCTGTTGAAACGCGGTCTAGGCTTGTGGGGATTATTATTGTGCCCGTTGTCCGGTCGTTTTTTGATTGAAGCTCGATTTCTATTCTGCCTATACGCCCGGACTTTTGGAGTTCTCTCAAGTCTAGTTCTGGTCCAAAGAGACCTTCTGTTTGTCCGAAAACTGCTCCTATGACGTCTGGTTTTTCAACAACCCCTTCTATTTCGAATTTTGCGCGAATTACATACTTTACGGTAAGGGTTTGGGATGATCCCGTAAGCGTCACCTCCATGCATGGTTTATGCCTTATTGTTAGTTTGATTGTGTGATGAGAGAACCGTGCCTCTCAACACCAGAATCAGTTATAATGAGCACCGATATATATTACCTTTATGAATCTCCAATCTTGTTTTTTAATGTTTGTAGGTATGGGGGTAAGCCTTCAACGTCTTTGACTTCTCTGCCCGTGAGGCTTGAAAGTCTAAGCCAGTAATGCGTGTTTGCTTTTATTCCCGCCTTTTCAATGTGCAATTTCAACTGTTCAGTTAGCTCTCTGCCTTCTCTGTCAAAGTCCAGCATCAATATGACTTCGGACGGCTTGAATTTTTCGATTTCCGAAATGACGTCTAGACGGGTTTTCAAGCCTTTTTTGGCGAATATTACTTTCCCGTATATTCCAAGGGTTTTCAGAGCCTCAGCGTCCCTCTTTCCTTCTACAAGGATTGGTTTTCCACCGCTGGTTTCTTCTGCCAACTCCTGAAGAATTTGTTGGATTTGTTCAACTTTTTCTTTTAGGTGGGTGGACAAGGCTTTTACCTTGTTATTTCCGCCTTTTTCACCACTTCTAGGCTTTCCCGAGCTTCTTTGTCCGTTTCAAAGTACCGCCTTATCGGCTCGAGGATTTTGGCTAACTCTTTGGCTACAGCGTTCTTCAAGTCCTGCGGGTGAAGTTGCCCCGCCTTGTAGGTTTTCTCCAGTTCTGCATAACTCTCAAAGGTTATGACTCCGCCGTATTTTGCTGGACGATTCACGGTAAACGCGTCCCTTTCATGAAATATTATGTACTTGACGATTTCAAGAACAGGGTTCATTTCTGTCTGCTTTTCTGGGCACCATGCCTTTTTGAGCTTGGCTTGAATTTGCTCTTCACTGTCGTGGATGAATATGGCTGTCCACGGCTTGGATTTGCTCATTTTGCTGGCAATAACCTGCTCCAGCTTATCCTTCGTTTGGAGTTTAACTGGTTCAGCCAAGCCCATCAGCAAGTGATGGTGTACTGCCACCGGCTTTTTCCATCCCATTTTTGGGAATATTTCGCGTGCCAGCACGTGGGCTTTGCGTTGGTCCATTCCGCCGTGTGGTATGTCGGCGCCTATGGTTTTGATGTCTACAGCTTGCATTGGCGGATAGAAGTACTGCGACAAATCCAGCCTTTCGGTCTCGCTTCGCCCCATTATGGTGAGACAGCGCAGTGTGCGACTCAAAGTCATGTGCTTCGCAAATTTAAGCAGGTTACGCCAGTACTCGTCGTTGTTGTGGTAAAGCTCCGAGCCTATCACAATTTTTACGCCTGGACAGAAGAACTGGAAAGCCTTAGCATAATATTTTGTGGCTTGCAGTATTTTGTTCCAGTCTCCGCCGAACTTGTTGTTTATGTAGCTGTGCCAATCCGCCAAAAAGACTTGGCAACGGACGCCAGCCTTTAATAAATCGTTTATCTTAAAACCAGCCACCACGAGGTTTCCGAGGTGCAGCAAGCCGGAAATCTCAAAGCCTATGTAATGTCCGGGGTGCGGGTTAGTTTCAAGAAGCTCACGTAGTTCCTCTTCTACGAGGATTTCTTCGGTTGGCGGCTTCTTGATGAGGTCTATTTTGGTTTCTATGTCCAAGCCGGTCAAGCCTTCACATTATATGCAATGGTCTAACTTAAAAGTTGCTTCCAAACCGCCAATGTGTTTTATCGCGGGCGCCCTCTTTGTCTCCCAACGTCACCTATCACTTAACTTCATCGTGGAGCCATACGCTCCTCTTGGTTAAGCTCTCTCCGGCGTGGGAGGTTTAGGGGGCGCCCGCGCCCGCCGGTGTCCCATGCTTGGGTAAACCCGCCCTCACAGCAACAAGCGTTCAGGGCGCTTGCCGCTCGGTGGGGTCCGTCGGCATGGATTTATCCCGGCGGGATTCCCGAATAAGGCTCACGGTATAGGCGTTTCATCGCCGAAATAGGTTAAAGCTTTTCTGGAATTAAAGGTTGCTGTTTAAACTTTTTATGGATGATTAGCCATTAATTGCATGTGTGTCATAGGATGGGTTACGTCAGAGTTCGGGGTTTTATTGCTAATCCGATAGACCGCAATTTAAAGGCGGAATTGGAGTTTATTGTGGACACTGGGGCGATTTACACGGTCATACCAAAAAGCGTTGCTGAAAAGCTTGGGCTAAAAGAGTTGGGTAGGCGGAAATTTAAAACGGCAGATGGAAGCGTTGTTGAGTTTCCGGTTTCAGAAGCCTACATAACCGTAAATGGCGAAGGTGTGACGTCGCTTGTCGCCATTGCGGATGAGCGGACACCCGTTCTTTTAGGCGTGACAACCCTTGAACTTCTAGGCTTGCAAGTTGACCCTGTAAGCGGAAAACTTGTCCCATTAGAACTAATGATTCTTTAATTTTAGGGAAGTCAATTTTGTTGTTGGCGGCGGACTGCAAGATTGATAGCCTCCTCTAGATTTTCCAGCAATTAGCTGAAACGATTGTTAGCGAGAAAAAGGGAGAGCTTTGAAGTTTGTCTAGCTCCGTTTGTGTCTTGTGTAAATTATGGCTGACGCTACTATGGCAACTGCCACCATTGTTGAAACGAGGATAGATAACATCTCTACTGGAAGGCTTGGCATATTTGGAAGAATGCTTGGCGGAGACTGCCAAATGTTTGTGTTAGTTGCCCTGTAGGCTATCGATGCTGAGCCTTGGATGACGCTTATCTCTAAGAGAATTCCCGTCTGCTTGTCCCAGCGGTAAGTATACTGTTCACCTTCTTTAGCCATGCTTGCGTAGACGTATGTTCTGCTTGCTCCAGCATATGTTCCAGCTGCTTCGCCAGCAATTGTGACGCTTCCAAAATCCACCACGTTGATGATGTCTCCGGTTTTCGAGTTTGCTGGGATGACTATCTGGAAAAATGCGTTTCCGGAGCCGCTTGCAACATCGATAGTCCACGTTTCCGTGTGTTCTCTTCCATCGCTCATATGCATAGTCATGCTTAAAGTTGCGGTTATTCCGGTGACGGACGTGCACTGTGCTTTAACCCACTGAGGCATATTCGGTGGAGGAGTGGTGCCACTTACCACGAGCTCATATTTTATCCAGTCGCCCGCTTTGACTCCTACTCGCGCTTGGGCGTAAGCCAATTGTAAAAAGAGCAAAAACGCCACAGCCGTGGCTATGAAGGCTGCAATTCTCTTCATGCACAGTCCTCCATTATCCGCGTTTAACGATTATGGCTGCTATTACAGAAGCCACCGCCACGATGGCTATTGACAGTATTAGCCACCAGTAGCTCAAAATACCAGTTAAATTCACGCCGCCGATGCCTCCGCCACCGCCGCTTAAATGCGCCGTTAATTGATGGAAACTGTGGTGGTATTGCACGTAGATTTGGGCGTATCCGCCAGCCTGGCTTATCTGAAAGTCAAGAGGTTGATTGTCCAATGTGACTTTTACGGCTGAAAGGGAGCTTATCATATCTATCGGCACTGTTATGTTGGCTACTCCCGCTGTTCCATCCGGACCGCCAACGTTGACTGTTAAAGCCATGCTGGTGGAGTTAAAAACCACGCCAAGCACGGAAGAGTTCGTTGAAACATACATCCTCTTGTTTTGCCACTCAAGCTGCATACGAATCCATCCCGCAGGCAAAACGTTGACAAAAGCGTTCAAACCAGTAGCTGCAACCTCATGACCATCATCTACGCCGTCACCATCCGTATCCCGCTTCAGCGGATTCGTCAGGAAAACTTTGATCTCAACGCCGTCGCTGAGCCCGTCTCCATCGGAATCACGGTTGAACATCCATGTACCAATAGTAATTTCTTCAAGGTTTGTTAACCCATCGTTGTCATAGTCTTCGCGGATGTCTATGGGGTTGCATGGATTAAGACAGTGCCGAAATTCGTCCATATCTGGTAAGCCGTCTCCGTCGCTGTCTGGGTTAGGTGTTATTGAAAGATTTCGATTTAGAAGGCATGGAATGAACCTTAAACCGCCAACATCTAAAAATTGCAGGAAGGCGACCAAAGAATCCTCGGCTGGTGATGGTGAACCGCAGAAACACTTACAAATTGTGCGCTTGTTGCGCCCATCTACATCTACAGCGGTTAGATTGGCGGTGGGTGCCCACTCATAGGGGTTGCCGCTCATTAATACTTTATTTGACACCTCAGTATAGGTTAGTGTCCCGTTAGATGCCCAATTAACCCATAGTGCAACCTTGTCGTTCGTGGCGGCTGGAACGTTAGTAAGGTTGGTTCCGTCCAAATTAACAACATAAAGTCCCTCATAGCCATATACTAATCGGTATTTGTTTGACGTGAAGGCTATTCTATCATTTGATGGTGAAATTTTCAAACTTCTAATGCTGCCTTCAAATTCAAGGATCAAAGTTGTTTTTCTAGTTGCAAAGTCAAACTTTTTAATGCGGCTAACGAGGACGTCTCGACGTTGTTCTTCAGAATAGTACCAGTATTCTTCTGTATAAACTAGAAAAGTGCCGTCACGGGCAACATCCACAACGGTTACGTAAAATTGACCTGGTGCTATAGGGACCCTTTCTATAACGGTTGGATTTGAACCGTCGAGATTGACCGAAACAATGTCTACACAGCTTCGGTCGCTACTCCTGTTTCCAAAGAAAATTTTTGTTTCATCTGGCGATACGGCGAAACTGCTTAGCGTGCGGTCACAAATTGCGCCTGGGGCTGAAAACTTGTGGATTACCTTCATGCTGCTGGCATTAATCGCCACAACCTTCATCACGGCAAAAGGTCCATAGATATCCTCTTCGTAAACCACGATTAAGAGCATTCGTCCCGAAGGCGACCACGTGATATAATATGCATCTGGGTTAGGAAAAAACCACTGACCTTGACCAGTCCCATTGACAAATATAGGATTTGCCCAGTAAACAATCCTTGGATTGGCATTAACGGTGGTGGATGCATTGACAAGAGAATTACCGCAGAGCCCAAACATTGTTGAGGCTAGAATCATGGCTATTGCGGTGGATAAAATTTTGTTTTTTGGCATTTTCTCACTCATGTATTGTATATTACGAAATAATTAAAGGCTTACGCAGAACCGCTCCATAAAGATAATCCTAAAAACACGTTGGGATTTCAGTTAAGCTTGATTTAGGATACTTACCTATTTTGCTTACTGGCTATAAACCATTCCAAGTCCATTTCAAAAGCCGCCGTCGGGTTTTCGATCTCAAAGTTGCTTAAGACTTGCGGGTGAATTTCGCCTAAAACGCCGACTTGCTTGTTGCCAACGTAAAGGGCGGCTGTTCTCCCCGTCAAGAAGCTTGGATGCTTAGCTTCCCTTATTTGCCAGTTCGTTAAGCCAATGTTGGCTAGGAGTGCCTCGCAGACAGCTCTTATTTCTGTGTAGTTAGCTGTGGAGTAGCATGTTACAGCCGCCAAGTGTAAGCGTCTTTCACACATGGTTTCTTGGCGGCGGTTTATTTTTGCGACATCCGACACCTCGAAAAGTTTTTGCGGGTAGCTTTCATGCTTGTTTTCGGCTAAGTTCTTCAAAAGCCCGGGCAGAAGCATTTCTCGCATGATAGTGTATTCGGTGGATACCGGATTAGCTATGCGCACTGGATTTTTTGGTTTCAGCCTCATGAACTCGTAGTGAACTCTCTCGTTGGTTAATGTAAAGTTCATAACCTCCAAATAGCCTAAGCCTATCATGATTTGGCGCACTATTTCCGCCATCTTGTTGGCTGGATGTTTTTCGCCGACGGTTACTGTGGCGGGTATTGTTGGCTCAAGCCTATAGTAGCCGTAGCCTATGGCAACCTCCTCTGCAAGGTCTATTTCGTGTAGGATGTCTAC
>JAWBXD010000016.1:0-13981 GCA_038868055.1 Bathyarchaeia archaeon | reverse complement strand
CGAGACCCGCGCCCCCTGTTGCAACCGGCCATTGCGCCGGGCACACTGGGGGGACTGCCGCCGATAAGGCGGAGGAAGGAGCGGGCCACGGCAGGTCAGTATGCCCCGAATCCCCCGGGCCACACGCGAGCTGCAATGGCAGGGACAATGGGTTCCAACCCCGAAAGGGGGAGGCAATCCCTAAACCCTGCCGTAGTTGGGATCGAGGGCTGCAACCCGCCCTCGTGAACATGGAATCCCTAGTAATCGCGCGTCACCATCGCGCGGTGAATACGTCCCTGCTCCTTGCACACACCGCCCGTCGCTCCACCCGAGCGGGGCTTGGGTGAGGCGTGGTCAAGTTGGCTGCGTCGAACCTAAGCTTCGTGAGGGGGGAGAAGTCGTAACAAGGTGGCCGTAGGGGAACCTGCGGCCGGATCACCTCCTATGCCATGAGGCCGAAAAGCCGGCTGGAGGAGAATGGCGACGGAGACCACATAGCCAAGCCCTTAGACTACCTTTACACTTTATTTTTGGAGGATTTTCCCCCTAGTGTAGGGTATGAATTCCCTAAAAGCCTCCAAGCTAGCCTTTAACAATTTTTCCCTTTTATCCTTTGGCGCTTTTTCCACAAGAACCTTCAGAACTTTGTGGAGAAGATTTTTCCCTTCATTTTCCCCGGGCACCAGAACCGTGTAAATGTTTGTTTTGGCTTTAACGGCTTCCACAGCCCCACCTATAAACGTTGGTTCTCCGGTTTCTTGATCGAAAACCACACCGACGGCTATTCTTAGAGGCGTGTTCCTCATCCAGTTTCGGCTTCCACGAACGACGAAGGCTCCGCGAGGCACGTATTCGCCGGACTCTCCAGCCTTGCTCAGCTGGCTTGGTTTAACCCAATAAACGTCCAGCGACGTGAAGCCTTCCCGCCAGCCCCGCGAGTGGGCGGCTGCAAACTCTGCGGCTTCCCGGAGACACTGTTCGCTTGGCTTTTTGCCCTCGGTTTTTACAACCACGAAGGGGGCGCCTGCAACATCCGCATGGAAAACCACGTCTTCTGGAGCCGTGTACTTTTTTATCAGTGCTTCGTTGCTTGCCGCATCTTTGCCAGCCACCACAAGGAAGCCATCCGAAGTTTTGAACCACTTGAACTTTTCAAACCAATGCTTCTGCCTCAGCCTTCGTTTGGCAAGCTCCTCCTCAACCCTTAGGGACGCAGCCATCGCCGCCTCCTTCACCTCTTTAAGCCCAGCCTCCGCCTCCAAAAGCTTCCTTCTAGTTTCTTCCAGCGCCATTCTAGCGCCTTCCACTTTACGCTTCGAAGCCTTAGCCCTCTCATAATACTCGGCGGCGTTGGCATACAAGTCCCGCCGCATGTCTAAACTGAAGGAAACGCCTTCAACACAGACGTTTAGTATAAGCCCATGTTCGTCTAGGGATTCAAAAAACTTGGACGGTGATAAACCATCCTTTTTCTCGACTAAAATTTTGGAGGTTATGGCTTCCCATTCGGCTCCAAGCTTTTTCTCCTCCCAAAGCCTATTCAACAGGGCTTGGAGTTCTCCAGAATAAGCGTATATCAAATCGCCGATACGCTTGTATTTTTCGGCTTTCTGCTCCGCCTCTTGCAAGGCTTTCTCCTGTTCGGCTAAAACCCTTTTTAGGCGCTCGATTTCCCGTTTTAGGGCTTCATCCTCTTTTTTGGCTTCCACCTTTTCCAAAGCCTTAACCTTCGCGTAAAACTCGTCTAGGGCTTCGTTGAAACTGTCATAGTGCTGGTGCCTCAGTCCCTCGTAGCGTTTAAGCCTTAATGGAACAACGTCCAAAAGTTCGCCTTTCTTGTCGAAAACTATGCAGGGTTCAAGTTTTCCCTCTAAAACCTTGTGGATCAACCCTTCAAGACACTTGTAAATTTCCTCTATTTGAAAAGCGTTCAGGCTGTTGCACGGCGTGTTCTTGTCTATTCCAAGCCTTAGAAGGAGTTCTTCGGCGTATATGCCGCCTATTCCCAGAAAACGGGCAAGAGCTCGAACAACCTCGGTTTCTCCAAAAGTTTTCAAGCCGTTCATGAAGGTTTGCTGGTCCAGTTTTAGGGGGTTTTTCCCGCTTTGTGGAGGAAACTTGAAAGTTTCTCCGCGCAGTATGTTGCGATCTCGCATCCGCTTGTAAAGTAAGGCATGCAGAATCTTGTTTTCGCCGTTGACTAGGATTATGTTGCCGTCCCCAAAAAGCTCGACGACAAGCTTGAAACTGCCAGTTTTACCAGTGAAGGATAGGGTGGCTACACGTTCAAACCTATGCTGTTCAATGTTCGTCAATGTGCTGTTTCTGAGATGTTTTCTTAGAGCCATGCAGAAAGCAGGCGGAAAGAGAGGTTTCTCCAAGGTGTAAGATGTTAAGTTTAAACGTTTACCAGCCTCAACAACAAGCCAATAAACGTTGTCGTCTCGCCGAAGCTTGAAAAGCAGTGTTTTATCGTCCAGCTGGTAGACGTCGCTTACTCTGGCATTTAAAACCTGTTTCCTTAACTCTTGAACTGCAGCCGCAACGTCAAAACTAGTGAATTCCGCTTTCCGCAAGTTTCACCACTTTAGGGCTAAGGAAATGTAGGACGTTTTCGTATAAATAGGCAACTGAAAGGCTTAGATTATGGAGGGCAAGCGTAAAATCAACAACGCTAACTCATTTCTCTAGTGAAAACGCGAAACGTCAAGAAAAGGGACGGAACGCGTTTCATCACTCCGGGGGCGCCTATGCTGAGCAAAGCGTTTTAATGAACTATTTGTAGTCAACTTTAAATGTGATGGATGTTTATAGGTGCAAAAGTGAAGCGTCATGAAGCCCCTGGAAACCATATATTGGTTAAGGTTTGCTTTAGGAATAGTTGCCGCCCTCCTGTGTATAGGTTACGGTTTGGTGACGAAAACTATAAGCGAAGAGCCCAACGTAAGAGTTTTGACAAATGGCATAGCCTTCGCTTTAATCGTTTACATTTTGTCCTACTACATGATTAAGCCAAAATTTATGTGGAAGGTTGACAATCCCCGGAAGATCCTCACAACAGGTGTTGGCATTTACATTTTGTCTTGGCTTGTTTTCTGGGTGCTACTTTACACTATTCTGATTGTAAGCGCCTAGCCTAAGAAGTCCTCCATTTTGAATTGGTGTTTGTCTACAGGCTCTTTATTTTCCTTCCTTTCTTGGAACGCGTTTCCAAGCGAGGCTTCGTTGATGGCTAGTTTGCTTACAACTCTTGTGAAGTCTGCCCATGCTGCGAAGAAACCTCGGTCAAACTCGCCGTGAAGCCTGTTCCTCACGTGTTCCAAAAATTCCCGCCTGTAAGCTTTTAGGGCTTCCTTGTCGTTTAGGTCTAGCTTCGCGAAAAACGCATAGGAGTCGTTGTTGTTAGACCTTCTTACAAGAAGCATCCCATACAAGGCTCTGAAATAGCCTCTGTTCCATTCTGTTTTGTGCATTTTCTGTTTAATCCTTTCCAGCTCCCGTTCGGCTTCAGCAAACTGTTTGGTGAGAATTAGCTGAAAGAACCTTGTAACCATAGCTGAGGGGACAGGCATCTTAACGCCCACTAGTTTTAACTTTATCCTCTTCGGAAACGTCTTCCACGCCATTCTCCGTTATTTTAAACACTTCCTCGCCTTCCGGCAGGTATGGACTTGAAACCAGCCGGGCTATACGTACCGGACCATGGGCAGCTTTCCGAAGGTATATGCGCGTGTGACTCGTGTGTCCCACAATGTGCCCACCGACGGGGCTTATGGCGTCTCCGAAAAACATGTCGGGTTTCGCCATAACCTGGTTTGTTACAACGGCTACAGCGTTGAAGGCTCTTGCCAAGCGTATGAGCTTGTGCATGTGCTTGTTGAGCTTCTGTTGCCTGACAGCGAGCATTTCCCGTCCGAGATATTCGCTTCTGAAATGCGCGGTCAAAGAATCAATTATGATAAGTTTGACGTTGTTCTCCTTTATCACCTTGTCAGCGTTCTCCAACAAGAACATTTGATGATCCGAAGTATAGGCTTCGGCGTAAATTATGTTTTTTACAACCTTTTCCGGGTCGAGTCCAAGATGCTTTGCCATTTGCACAATACGTTCAGTTCTGAAAGTGTTTTCAGTGTCAATGTACAGGGCCGCACCGTTTAAGCCGCCTCTTTCGGGTGGAAGTTGCACGTTTACGCAGAGTTGGTGGCATATTTGGCTTTTCCCGCTTCCGTATTCGCCATAAAACTCCGTTATGGTTTGAGTTTCCAGTCCCCCGTCCAAAAGCTTGTCTAAGGCTTTGCTTCCAGTGGTAAGCCTCAGCACGCTTTGCCTCATCCTCAGAAGCTCATCGGCGCGAATAAACGATATACCTATAGAGGAACGGGCAGCGTTAATTATTGCCAATGCTTTTTTCTCGCTTATGCCAGCTGGCTCCAGTTCGCGAACCGTTGCCATAGCCAAAGACTCGATTGTGTGGAAGCCTAGCTCCCTAAGTTTTTGAGCCGTAGAGGGACCGACTCCCGGAAGGTCCTCAAGGGTTTCGTATCTCTGTTTCGGTAGACTTTCTGCTTCTTCCTCTTCCATAATTTTCCCACGAGACAGTTAACCCAAGCAGTATTTAAATTAAACGAGAAACTAGACAGCCGATTCCACGGAGAGATGAGTTAAAGTGTTTGGAAACTCTTTTAAACCTTTTACATTAGACAAGATTCAACGAGCATTGGTTGAGAGGGAAGCTGTTGAAACCCGAAATTGTTGAAAACGTGGCTTTTAACCTTATAAGGCAAGCGGTGATATACCTCCCGGAAGACGTGAAACAAGCCTTAAAAAAGGCTTATGAAGAGGAGACAAGCGAGGCTGGAAAAACCCAGTTGAAGGCTATTCTTGAAAACATTGAGTTGGCGGAAAAATACCAAGCCCCAATATGCCAGGACACGGGCACAATCATATTCTATGTTAGCGCAGGCGCAGAAGTGCACGGCTTAGACAAGCTGGAAAACGCCTTGATAAACGCCACTCGAAAGGCCACGAAAGAAATCCCGTTAAGACCCAACGCTGTTGACCCATTCACACAGAAGAATAGCGGAGACAACACTGGACGGTTCATACCCTTCATTCACTGGGAAATAATGCCCGGCAACACATTGGAGTTAACAGTTATGACGAAAGGAGGGGGCTCCGAAAATGTCTGCCTAACCGGGATGCTTGTGCCCGGAGAAGGCATAAACGGACTGAAAAAGTTTGTAATAGAATCCATTATAAAAGCTGGCGCTCAGCCATGCCCACCTACCATAGTGGGTGTTGCCATGGGCGGCGGAGCCGACATCGCCATGAAGTTGGCTAAAAAGGCACTTTTGAGACCTTTGAACGAGCCGAACCCAAACCCGGAGATAGCCAAACTTGAAAGGGAACTTTACGAGGCCGCGAACATGACTGGAATAGGCCCCATGGGGCTTGGGGGCAAAACAACCGTTTTAGGCGTACACGTCGAATACGCATATAGGCATCCCGCGTCTTTCCCGGCGGCGGTAGCCTTTAACTGTTGGGCTGCGAGGCGTGCCACTGCAAGAATTCATGCAGATGGAAATGTCGAATATTTAACCCATAAGGGAAAGGTTTGAGGTGAAAAGTTATGCCCGTGTACCATTTGAAAACTCCAATATCTGAGGAGGAAATCCGTAAACTCAAGGTGAATGATGTTCTCTACATAACTGGCACCATTGTAACAGCCAGAGACCAAGCCCACCAGCGGGCCCTAGAATACCTCAAAGAGAGCAAGCCACTGCCAATAAACCTTGAAGGCTTGGCGGTTTTCCACTGCGGTCCCGTGGTTGCCAAAGAAGGCGACAAGTGGGTGGCGGTGGCAGCTGGTCCAACAACGAGCACCCGCATGGACCTCTTCGAAGACGAGTTCATCAAAAACTTCAAAGTCCGCGTTGTGATCGGCAAGGGTGGAATGGGCAAAAGAACAACAGACGCCATGGCAAAATATGGAGCTGTTTACGGCGCCTTCACGGGCGGTGCAGCAATACTGGCGGCTAAAGCCATAAAAAATGTTCGAGGTGTGGAATGGCTTGACCTTGGAACGCCAGAAGCTCTGTGGATTTTTGAAGTTGAAAACTTTGGCCCGCTAACAGTGGCTATAGACTCTCACGGCAACAACCTGTTTCTAGACGTAGCGAAAAACGTTGAAGAAAACCGTAAAAAGATATACCAAAAGTTGGGTTTGCCGCCTTAAACCCCATTTTTCCTAATTTTTCAGCCTAATTTTCGATAAAGAGCCTAAATTCTATTTTTTGTGGCAGAACCCCTTAATATTAAAGCTTCAAAATACAAAATTGAGGGAAAACATGTTCAAAAGCTTAAAGGAAAAAATAACTTTCTCAGGCATGGTTGTGCTTGGAATTGGTGTTGTCCTTCTGATATTTACGTTTTTAAGCGCCTATGGATTTTTAACCCAAAGCCTTTCAATAGCCAGCTCAGATGACTTCGTTCAAACCTTTGGTGCAGCCCTAGCTCCCCTCATTGCTACGTGTATACGCCTCATGTACCTTGGAATCATGGGGTGGGTTGGCTCGCTGCTAACCATAAGGGGAGTAACCATTTTAATCCACGCGCCAAAAACAGAGGTAGTCGCGGTTCCAGTAAAGGCGACAATGCAGCAGCAAAAAACAGACGTCACCGCTAAAAAAGTGGCACTTGAAACTAAGAAAGAGCGGAAAGAACCCGAAGTGATTGTTATTCCTCCGGAGCAGTTAACTCAGAAAACAGACTCGCAGCCACTCTCTTAGCATAGTTTCTAACAGTTTACCTCAAGATTAGAGAGGATTTTCATGGACGTTTCAATTCGCATGATAAGTGCAGCATCAACAGTTTTCTGGGTTCTCTTAGTGGGATTTTTTGCTTCAGCAGTTTACTCCGTAAAAGATTTGCACTTAAGCCTTGGAGAACCTCAGTTAAACTTGACAACCGATGGACACGCCATAATATCCATCCCTATACACATCGAAAACATGGGCTACCATAACCTCGGCAATTTTAACATCACAACAAAAGTCGTAAGCCTAAACAGCACAAAAATTACAGAAGGCTCCACCTTCATACCCCTCGTGGGAAGGGGCAGCAAAATCACCGTTCTCCATAACCTAACCTTTAGCACAAATGTGTTATCGGAAAGTTGCATTCACTATTTATTTAACGACTCCAGTTTTATTGTAGCCGCCGAAATCAGCTTAAAACTGGCGGAAATAATTCCAGTTAAAGCCTTGTCAAACTTCACTGTTCCATGGGGTGCCCCCTTCTACAACTTTCAATTTGGGCAGCTGGCAATTGAACCGCTAAACACAACCCATCTGAAAATTGTTGCACCCATAAGTTTTGAGAACCATGCACCCATTGAAATCAACGGCAAAATAAAGATTTACATACGCAACAGCGAAAACGTGATCGTCGGTCAAGGCGAATCCACAATCACGGCGCCACAAGGAGCACCATACACCGGTTCAGCCGTGTTCTATGTTGAAACATCTGAGATCACGGAGAAAGGCTCCTTTGAAGTTTATTTTTTAACACCGCCCTTTTCTTACGGACCATTAGTGATTCCCTATAGTGAGGGGGGACCATGAAAAGCTATGTTAAGAACCTCGTTTTCAAGGCTGTTAAAGCCTTGGTGAAAAGTTTCGTTCTTTACATGTCATACCTTTTTGTCTGGAGCTTTCTCGCCAATTTCGAGAGCTATGTCCCGGGTCTACATCAAACAGTTGAAAACTTCGTCGTCATCTACATTTTTCTAGGAGTTTTCGCAGACCTTGTGTCCGACACTGTTTTCCAGTATCTTTTTGACGTGGCAAAGGCATTTTTTGTGATCGGTTATCTAATCTTAGCCTTGAACGGCGGAATAATCAACCTAACCTACATGGAAATAGCCTTAACAGTCGACCTTCGCCTTTTCATGATGGCGGCGGTTTTGCTGAGCTTGCTTGGATTGGCAAAGTCCATTCTTCAAACCATAAACTACGCAAACAAAAAAGCTGAACTAGCCCCCAGCCATTAAAGTTCTCTGCTCATCACGTAAGCGTTTTCACCGTCCGAATAATAGCCACTAATAGTTCTCACAACCTTGAAACCCAACTTTTTGTACAGGCTTATGGCAGGCATGTTTGAAACCCTAACTTCTAAAAAGGCTTGTTTTGCACCGTACAGACGCATGCCTTCCATGGCTTTGGCTACCAAAGCGTAGCCTATACCCTTCCGCCGGTGCTCAGGCATAACCGCAATCGAGACTATGTGACCCTTCTTTATGAAGCCGCTGAAGCCGAAGTTAGATAAGCCCAACTCCATGCGGCACATGATGTAGCCCACTATTTCGCCGTTCACTTCAGCTACTATGAATGTTTCTGGAAAACGGTTGTATAGGTCCATGAAAAAGTAGTCGCCGTAATTTTCTGGGAGGCATACACGGTTTATATACATGACCCGTTGCAGGTCTCTAGGCGTGAACCTGCGAAGAGTGAAAGCCTGCTGCAAACCTTTTCCACCATACAGCGTAATCGAGGGCGCAAGTTTAGGTTTGCAGTCAAACTTTAAAGGTTTTCTCCACCTATAAGCTGGTTAAACGTTTATTCGCCCGCCTTAACCTCTGGAAGAACATAGTTTCCGTAGGGCATAGCCCAAACCTTGGCGTTTTCACCAACAACCTTGAAGGCTTGGTTTAAGGCTTCATTAACGGTTCTCGCCGTCTTCAGCCTAAAAACGTTCACAGCATAGTAGTCTGGCAGCGCTGACACCAGAATTATTTGGGCTTTCTGCAGAGCCCTCATTAGATAGTAGGCTTTATGTCCGCCCAAAACAAAGTTGCGTTTAATCTCCCGCTCAACAGCTTTCAAGTCCTTATATTTAACCATCCAATCATAGAAGGCCTGGCTTCCATAACCCTCAGAGCATTCAGCAGCCAAAACAATAACGCCGCCCCGCTTAACTACTTCGAGTGCACTGTCCACACCCTTATATGCTTGGTAAAGATCAACGTCCGCCGGATACCCGCCCGGACTTACCACAACGATGTCTGCCCGCCTGTCAACGGGCACACGGCACATCTCATCAACAAGCTTAACACCTTCATGGAAAGCTTTTTCCACGTCGCCAGCGAAAGCTCGCACAACCTCGCCCTTCATGTTAACCACGACGTTTAAAATAAAATCCACCTTTGTCATCCTTGCAGCTTCAACCATATCCTCGTGAACAGGGTTCCCTTCTAAAACGCCGGTTTTTGCGTTTGGATGCAGAAACATGGCGTGATTCGCCTTAATTGTTTCTTCGCCAGCAACTCCGGGCAAAACACTTTTCCTTCCACCGCCGTAACCAGCAAAATAGTGGAAGCATATGTCTCCTGTCAAGATTTTCACGTCTGCCTCTGCAAAGACACGGTTAAGATAGACCTTCGTCCCATGCCTCGTCGTACCAACATAAACTAGGTCGGAAGCCCTGCAGTCGTGGCTTAAAACTTTAACGCGGTTTAAAACGTTCTCGCCGAGAAGTCTAACAGTCTCCTCCCGCGTGACAGCCCTATGAGCACCACACCCAAAAATAACAGTTACATCTTCATCCTTGACGCCGGCGCTGTTCAACTCGTCAAGAATTGAAGGCACCATAACATGGCTTGGCGTTGGTCTTGTCGCGTCATCAACAACCACCGCCACCTTATGCCCAGACCTGGCAATTTCACAAAGCCTCTTGGAACCTATAGGCTCCTTTAAAGCCCTATCAACCTCCGCCCTAACATCTGGAACACCGGACTTTTCTCTGGGCTCTATAACGCCCAGAAAGTTTCTAGTCGGGACTCTCAAGCAAACTTCAGTTTTACCATAGGGAAGCCAAACATCAACCATTCAGCACCACCGACCTAACCAGATGTTTTAAGCATCATCGTCGAAACTTATATAAATCCCCTTTTGTCCCCAGAAGAAGTAAAAACTTTTATCCTATAACATTCATAAGTTAATTTACGGGTGTACATCTTGTTGACCAATGTTCGGAATTTACAAAGTAGAAAAGTGAAAAAGGCAGCGACTTTAGCCATTCTCCTAGCGTTTTCAACGTTTTTCGGATACGCCTTTGGTCTTTACATGCAACCCCCAAGGGAAGAACAAATAATAAAGGGGACTGTTACGTTTGCATTAGATGTTTATAACGTTGAGAACTTGTTTGCTTGGCAAGCCATCATAGCCTACAACCCACAAGAGTTAAAAATCTTAAATATAACTCCGGGAGGATTCGTAGGAACAAGTTATCCGCCACAAAACCCCAAGAATTTCAACGATGATAGTATTTTCGTTAGCTCAATAGATTCCTTCGAAGATGCAATAATCATTGGAGGATGCTTAATCAGAGGAAACGAGGGTAAAAGTGGGAGTGGGAGACTCGCCTTCCTGACCTTTGGATATTTTGAGGAATCATACCGTAAACCATATGTAATCTACAGAAAATTGGGCTTTAAGACAATGTTATTAGATTCAGCCGCCATGGAAATTTCCTTCACACTTAATCCAGAAAATCCGTCAGACGGAACAACGACACTAGTATGGACAGAAGCCCCAAAATAAAACATACATAACTCCCTCTTTTATTGCTACATACCATTAACGCAAGTTCTTTAAAGACTTGACAACATTAAATGTAATGCGAGGAACCATTATGGCTATTGAAAAAACCCCTGGAAAAAATGATATAATGTTTGTTTGGTTTAACCGCTATGCCGGAGTAACCATAAAAACTCCGTCGAAAACCCTTGTCGTAGACCCCGTTGACGTTAAAGCTAAAACTTTCCAGAACGTAAACGCTGTGCTCATAACCCATGAACACTATGACCATCTGGATCCCTCTTTGGTTGCGGAGATCCACAAGCTTTCCCAGTGCATGGTTGTAGCAGACCCAACCTCAGTGAGGAGGTTGCGAAACACAATTCCTCAAGAAAAGCTCATTGAGATTCAGCCGGGCATGGAGGTTAAGGTGGGCGAAGTCTCCGTCAAAGCTGAAAGGTGCAATCACCCACCAGCCTCCACGCCCGTATCCTATGTAGTCACAAGCGAGGATGGCGTTAAAATTTTCCACACAGCGGACAGCCTCCCCTTCCCAGAGATGGCTGCCATAGGCGAGAGGGAAAAGTTTGACGTAGTTTTCTGCACTGTGGGAATTGCGCCTGGAGCCTCTCCGGAAACAGGTTTTGAAATTGCGAGGCTTACAAAGCCTAAGGTGGCGGTTCCCTATCACACAGGATCAAGCGCCGATTTGAAAAAGTTTGGTGAACTCTTGAAAAGGGAAATGCCTAAAACCACTTGTCTCATTCCCGAAATGGGAAAGATTTATCAAGTATCAAAAAAGGTGTAGGCTAAAAATGCAGCATGAGAGCGTGAAGGCTGAAGTCTGCAAAATACTGAACAAAATTGGCGCGTTACAGTTTGGAACCTTCAAGCTTACCAGCGGCAAAATAAGCCCATACTACATAGACCTCCGCGTGGTTCCAAGCTTTCCGGACGCCTTCAAAAGAATATGCGACATCTACACAAGCTTTGTGAAGGAAAAAATAGGCGCGGAAAACTTTGAAAGAGTGGCTGGAACACCCATGGCGGGGATGCCCTTTGCCACCATTATCGCCTACAACATGAAAAAGCCCTTCATATACATCCGGAAAGGGGTGCGACTTCACGGAAGACAAAGGAGAATCGAAGGCGTTTTAGCACCCGGCGACCGCGTTTTATTGATCGACGACTTGATTACAACAGGATTATCGCTTAGGCGGGCGGCTAAAGCAGTTGTTGCCGAAGGCGGAGTCGTAAACGACGCAGTAGTCCTCCTTGACAGAGAGGAGGGCGGTGAAGAAAAACTTCGAAAAAGCGGAGTCAGGCTCCACTCAATTGTCAAAATTAGTGAAGCAGCTAACATGCTTTACGAGACCGGTGCTATAAACGAGGAACAGCTAAAGACAATTTTGAAACAAGTTAAAAGGGGATAAAAAGGGCACTGGAAAGCGGTGGACTTTTACTCGTAGAATATTAGTTCTTTCTCCTCTAAAATTTCGTGAAGCTTGTGGACAGCGTCGTAAACGTCTTGCTCCCTCTTCGCTCCGGTGCAAACCAGCTTGCCACTGGCAAAAAGCAATATAACAACTTTTGGATTGTCCATGCGGTAAATTAGCCCTGGAAACTGCTCAGGCTCGTACATGGTTTTTCCAAGCGTGTAAGCCGCTTTCTCTAGGTCTATCATGCCACCCAAACTAGCAGAAGCAACAATATTCTGAATTTTCAGCTCCGGCTTGCTAATGATTATGATGCCACCCTTCTTCAATTCCTTGATAACTTTCATAACAGCCCTTTTTGCCTCCTTCTCAGATTTGGCTCCCGTGCAAACCATTTTCCCAGAATTGAAAATCAAAGTTGCCGTCTTAGGCCTCTTAAGCCTAAATACCAAACCTGGAAACTGTTCCGGACGATACTCGACGCCTGGGTAACTCTTAACAACAGCGTTTAAATCCACCTTCTGGTTCAGAGTTGCAGAAGCTACAACGTTTTCAATGTTTATTACGGCTTTAACTTTAGGCATGAAACATCACTACATATGAAGTCTTTAAATACCCTTTATAAAGCATTGGGTTTAGAGGCGCCAAAAGATTCAATAACACATGTGGAGCTTAGAAATTTTTAAATCGGCACCAAAGATAAATATTACTTCTCTTAAGAAAAGGTGAGAGAGTGAACGCTGGCAAGTCAAACTATATGTTTGTTCCGTCCCTGGTTTTTACAATAGCTCTTTTGGGGTTTTATTTAACCAATTATATTTCTCCTGGACCAGAAGTTTTGTTCCTGTGTTTGTTTGTTTATGCCTCTTACGTTGGAAGCGGTAACCGTTTTGTAAAGACTTTCTCTCCATTCATAATATTGTTCCTTTCTTATGAAGCTTTGAATAGGCTTGTCGATGTTGTACCCCGCAGCATACACGTCCAAGAACCGTTAATTATAGACTTATGGATGTTTAAGGCTGTTCCAACAATTGTTCTTCAGCAGTTTAGAACACCCGTACTGGACTTTATGGGCACCGCATTTTACTCCATGCATTTCATAGCGCCAACGATTTTTGCCTTCCTTTTATGGCGGTATAAGCCGGAACACTATCAAAGGTATACGTTCGCCTTTGCAATTTGCACATACAGCGCCCTATTAACGTTTCTAGTTTATCCAGTTGCTCCTCCATGGTACGGTATCAAAGCAACCCGGATACTTTTCCAAATAGACCATACTCTAGGTGTTCCAATGTTCAAAACAATTTATGATTATGTCGGAGTAAATCCCTTCGCGGCCTTTCCAAGCCTCCATTCAGCTTTCCCCTGGCTCATTGCAGTTTTTGCCCTTAAAGCTTGGAGAAAAAAAGCGTTACCAGTTTTAGTTCTGCCCGTAGGAATATGGTTTAGCGCCGTTTACCTCGGGGAACACTACGTGATAGATGTGATGGGTGGAATTGCATATGCAACGCTTGCCTTTCTATTCACCTACAATAAAGAAAGAGTCCTCAACAAGCTTGTTGTCATTGACGGCTGCCTAGCAAAATCTGTGTTGGATAACTTGGAAAAAGTTAGACCCCCTCTGCACCAACGCGAAAACATTTATATATTTGCTTTAAAGCGTGCTCAGTGTTGAAGTAGCTGCTTCGTCTGGCCGCTGCCGAAGTTTTTCTTGAAGACTCTCCTTCCAAAAGCCGTAAATTTTCCAAACATTGAAGAGAACTAGGATGATTATGAAGAACTGATACCATGCGAAAGTGGGAACACCAAGACGTGTCCCTCCGGTTATTTCACAGTCGATTCTGTAAGTTAAGAAGCCTTGCGAGAGATAGGCCTTAACGCCTGGAAAACTTTCGTGATATTGCAAGTCTGCATACATTCCACGGATGGTTGCGCTGGGTGGTTTGGCGCCTGGTTGCCAAAAAGTGTAGGAACCCCATAGACTAAAAA
>JAWBXD010000015.1:0-14210 GCA_038868055.1 Bathyarchaeia archaeon | reverse complement strand
ACAGAGGCGGAAAACGATGGCGTCCAACGCTTTTCCTACTTATATGCGAAGCTTTTGGGAAAAATCCAGAAGACTACATAGACTACGCCATAATTCCCGAGGTCGTTCATAACGGAACCTTAATGATAGACGACATTGAAGACTCTTCGGAATACCGCAGGGGAAAACCATGCACCTACAAGATTTACGGCTTGGACATAGCCATAAACGCTGGAAACGCCATGTATTATCTGCCGCTTTTGCCGCTTATGGAAAACCGCGAGAAAATAGGCGCTGAGAAACTGGCGAAAATCTATGAAATTTACGTGCAGGAGATGATAAACTTAAGCCTTGGACAAGCCATGGACGTAGCTTGGCACAAGGGCTTGGCGAATGCTGACCAAATAAGCGAGGAAGACTACCTACAGATGTGCGCCTACAAAACTGGAACATTGGCAAGGATGGCCGCCAAAATCGCTGCAGTGCTTGCCGACGCGGACGATGAGCTTGTTGAGAAGCTTGGGCTTTTCGCCGAAAGCATAGGCGTGGCCTTCCAAATTCAAGACGACGTTTTAGACTTGACTGGAGAGGAATTTGCCGAAAAGAAGGGTGGACGCGGGCAAGACATAACTGAAGGAAAACGCACCTTAATGGTAATTCACACGTTAAAAGTTGCAAACGCTGAAGACCGGAGAAGGCTGATTGAGATTTTAAACATGCACACCACCGACCAAAAGCTTAGAGATGAGGCAATAGCCATAATGCAAAAATACGGCTCAATAGATTACGCCAAAAATTTTGCGAAAAGAATTGTCGAGGAAAGCTGGAGAAACGTGGAAAAGCTTCTCCCACCGTCAGATGCGAAGGAAAAATTAAACGCTTTCGCGAAATTCCTTATTGAAAGAAAGATATAAGTCGATAAGCGAGAGCGCAAGCCTTGACGGAGTTAACCAAAGAAATAGAAGAGTCAATCAGAAAATTCGCCTTGTTAAATGCTGTAAAACATGATGGAAAAGCTCAGCCTGGGCCAGTTATAGGCAAACTTTTAGCCGAAAAGCCGGAACTCCGGGCAAAAGTGAAGGAAATCACCGCACTTGTAAACAAGATAGTTGACGAGGTTAACAGTCTCCCGTTGGGCGAACAAGAGCGCATTGTCGAAGAAAAGTGGCCGGAAGCTCTTGTAAGGGAAAAAGTGGGGGAAGAGAAAAAGCTCCCGCCCTTGCCTAACGTAGATAAGTATTCAACAGTGGTGACGCGTTTTTCGCCAAACCCCGACTGTGTCCTTCATTTGGGTTCGGCTAGAGCGATAGTTCTTTGCCATGAATATGCCCGTATGCATCATGGAAAATTCATTTTACGATTTGAGGACACCGATCCGAAACTTAAAAGGCCTGTTCCAGAGTTTTATGACCGAATCCGTGAAGACCTTGTGTGGCTCGATTGCAAACCTGATGAGGAATACATTCAAAGCGATAGAATCCCAATTTATTATGAATACGCTGAAAAACTGATCAAGGATGGCAACGCCTACGTTTGTACGTGCGCGCCCCAAGCGTTCAGAGAAAAAATCCTAGCCCAGAGGCCGTGTCCATGCCGTGACTTGTTGCCTGAAATTCACATGGAAAGATGGCAACATATGTTGGATGGAGAATATGACGAAGGCGAAGCCGTTGTACGCATAAAAACGGATTTAAACCATCAAAACCCAGCGGTCAGAGACTGGCCTGCCCTGCGCATCATAGATACTGAAAAGTGTCCCCATCCGAGGGTTGGAAGCAAATATCGCGTTTGGCCCCTCTACAACTTTGCATGCGGTCTCGATGACCATTTAATGGGTGTAACCCATATTATTCGCGGCAAAGAACACCTGACAAACATGGTTCGCCAAAAATACATGTATCGCCACTTGGGATGGGATTACCCAGAAGCGATACACTACGGTAGACTCAGAATTGCGGGGGCATACCTCAGCAAGTCGAAGATCGTCCAAGGAGTAAAGGAGGGCCTCTACACGAGCTGGGATGATCCAAGACTGGCAACTTTTGCGGCTTTAAGAAAGCGTGGGATAACTCCGGCGGCTATTAAAAGGCTTATAATAGACGTGGGGCCCAAAACTTCAGACGTTGTTTTAAGCTGGGAAAACCTTTACGCGTATAATCGGAAAATTCTAGATCCCGAAGTGAACCGCTACTTTTTTGTGCAAAATCCAATTCAACTTGCCGTACATGGGCTAGTGAAGGCTTTCACAGCTAAGATCAGACTGCATCCAGAACATCCAGAAAGAGGTTTTAGAGAGTATGCCATAAAAGCCTCCGAGCAAGGAAGCGCTCTTTTCTGGATTTCGCGAAACGATTTGAAAGGCTTGGCGGCGGGGAAAGTTGTTCGCCTAATGGAGCTGTTCAACGTTAGAATCGAAAAGGTTGAGGCGTATGCTATTGAAGCGTCATTTCTAAGCGAAGCCTACGAGGATGCAAAAAAGATGGATGCACCCCTTATACACTGGGTTCCGATAGGTGATGACGTGCCTTGTCAAGTTGTAATGCCAGACGCTACAATGGTTGAGGGAATAGCTGAAAAAGCATGCAGAAACCTCAAACCAAACGACATAGTGCAGTTTGAGAGATTTGGGTTCGTAAGAATAGACAAGGTTAACGGGAAAATTTTAGCTTACTTCGCTCACAAGTAACAAGGAAGGTTGGACATGCGCAAACAAGACAAAGTAATTTTGTGGCCTGCATACTTTGATTCCACAAAAACCAGAGGGGAGGGCAGGAAAGTGCCGAAAAAGTTGGCTGTCCCTTCACCGAAGGTTTCGGAGCTTAGAGAAGCTGCTGAAAAATTAGGCCTTGAACATGAACTTGTTTTGGATGTATGCTACCCGAAAACGCCTTGGCTTAAAACAGGTATGCTTCTTGTCGTCAAAAAAGAGCCTAAAAACCAGTTGCTGAAAAGGATTGCTGCGCAGTTGCTGAAGATTCGCGCTGCATCTGTCAAATAATTTTAGTTAACTTCTTCTTTGCTTATTAAAACAGCGTTTATGACGCCGTTTTGTCCTGGACGGGATGTAACTCTTGCAAGTCCAAGGCTTGTCTCTATGACTGTGCCTTTTGTTATCACGCCTCTTCTGTCGTAGTCAACGTTTGCCGGGTTTTTAACAACACGGATAATTTCAGCCTTTTCAGTTTTTCCAGTTTTTAAGTCAGTTACACAAGCGTATTTGTCGCTTAGAACTCTAACCTTTATGTTGCCGCCTCTCCTTCTTTCAACTTTTCTTGCTAGTTCACCGAAAACTGTTTCCGTTGGAAATGAACCCTGCTCGAATTTTCGCTTACCTCGGTAGGGCTTCTTTTTCCCTCCAGTTGGTTTTCTTTTGTGCAAGTCGCCGTGCCATACAGACATGTTGATCCCTTTTAGGCTTGTTCAGTATCACACCGCTTAAAATATAAATCTATCCGTTAAAAGTTGCAGAGGTGTTTAAAACTCAGAGCTTTCCACGGCCTTTTCTGATACTCTATCTTTTTCGAGGATTTTTCTAAGCTCCTTTTTCATCGTGGGGATGTCGTGGCTTAAACCAAAATAGTCTGCAAAATAATCGGTGGTTTTCAAAAGAGCTGTCCGTCCTCTTCTTTCGGAAGCAATCAGCCCCATTTCCTTGAGCAGTTTTATGTGTGCGTAGGCATGGTGCCCCCGCACCTCAACAACACGTTTCTGCGAAATTGGCTGTCTAAGAGCAATGTACGCCAAAGTTTTAAGTGGGCCAAGGGAGAGAAGCGGTCTTTTCACAAGTTTTTTCACGTATGGTGTAAATTCAGCCTTCAGTTGAAGAACATACCTTTCATCCTTTAACTCTAAAATTTCCAACGCTGTGTTTCTGCTGGCATACTCTTGTATAAGCGTTTTAACAAGAGTTTTAACCTTACGCCGAGATCTAGTTTTCAAAACTGAGCAAAGCTCTAATATGGTTAAAGGTCGCCCAGAAACATACAAAGCCGCCTCAATAAGGGCTAGCTCCCTCTCACTTTGTGGAGAGGCTTTTAAGTCACTTGTTGAGTTCTTCGCTCCCAACGTTTAAGCCTCCGATGGTTATGTAAATTTCCTCTGTTTCCTCGTCTTGCCAGAGACCTATCTTTTCATTTTGGGCGAGGAAAAGTAGAAGGATGAACGTGCGGATAACCTCTAACCTTGTCATGCCCTTTATTAGCGTTGAGAACTGGATTATGCCCGTGCCCCTCACTTTCTCGCAGAGCAACCTGTATAGCTTCTCCATTTGAAGCTCAATTTCCATTAAGTAATAGTCGCTCTGTGGCAGAATCTCTGATGGCGGTGGAAGAACTGGTTCAAGCTGTGTTTTCACGGGTTTTAGAAGCATTTCGCTCTTTAAAACATCATCCAAAACTTCCAGAAGGTGCCTTATAGTTGTGGACGTCAACTCATATCTAAGGGGGAGGAAAAGTGGTGGAGGCAGAAAATCTTGGACTTGTTTAGGTAAGGGCGGAGGCTCCTCAAGCTTCAACAGCAACTTTGACTTCATCAAATATATTAGGGCTGAAGAGTCCAAAGCGACGCCGGAAGCCCTAAAATCTATTTGCCCACTTTTCTCCATTTCCTCCAGGAAGGTGGTAAGCAGATAAGCGATGTTAATGTTCCATGGGGAGAGTTTTTCAAGCTTATGTAATTCGAAGAGTATGTTCCACGGCGGACGCAGGTAAAAGGGCTTTTTAATGCTTGCAGCCATTTAACTCGAGACCTCTAAAAATTTGGCTGAGATAACGTGAGAGACGCCGTTTCTCCCGTATACGCCGTACACTTTCTGCGCTTTGTTAACCATTTCAGGCTTCAACGTGATTATGATAAACTGAGTTTTCTCAGATTCCTCCAAGAGGAGGTCGGCGAGCTTTGAAACATGAAAAGCGTCTAGGTGCGCGTCAACTTCGTCCATTATGTAGAAGGAGGCTGGCGTGAAATCTTTTATGGCGAATAGGAAGGCAACGGCGGCTACTGAACGTTCTCCGCCGCTGGCTCCGCTGACAACTATTGAAGGCTTGTTGGGAAACTGGACAATCATGTCTATTCCGCCAGCAAAAGGTTCCTCTTGGTTCTCAAGCTTGAGGGTGGCTGTTCCCCCTCCAGTGAGTTTGGAGAAGTATCTCTGCAAGTTTTGGTTTATTTTTTCGAAAGCTTCAAGGAAAGCTTTGCGCTTTTTGCTTTCGATTTCTTCCATGAACTTTATTATTGCTTGCTTCTCCTTTTCCAGCTCGTTCATTCTAAGAGATAATTCCTTGTAACGGGCGATTTGTTCAGCATAATGCGACAATGCAAGTTGGTTTACGGCTTCTATCCTTTCAAATTCAAATTTGAGCATTTTTAGAACGGCTTCGGCTTCCTCAACCTGTTTGGGCGTAACTTCCAGCGGCTTTTCGTGTCCAAACTGTTTCAGCTGGTTTTGCCATTGTTCAAGCTGGATGAGAGCTGCTTGAATATTCAGTTGACACTGGTTCCAAAGACGGTCTGTCTCCTCATATTCAGCGTCAAGATTGCGGAGCACTTTGTCAATCTCATCTATTTGAGAGGTAAACTTTTGGGCTTCCTGTTTTGCGGACAAAACAGTCTTGGAAAGCTCGTCGCGGCTTTTCTCAAGTTCGACCAATTCTTGCTTTAGTTTTTCCCTTTCATGCAGCGCCTCCTCAACCTCTCTTTCAACCTTTTTGAGCTGCTGCTCAATCATGGCAAGTTGAATTTTGGCGTTTTTATATCCCGCCCTCAACACGTTGTCGTACTGGGACTGAAGGGTTGAAATTTCGGTTTGAACGGCGCCAAGTTTCTGTCTTAAAGTGTTTATTTCTTCAGAAATCCTCTCCCTCTTAGTTTCCACTTCTTGAATGTAGGCTGGGTCAACCTTTCGCCTTAAAACGGCCAATTCGCTTTGGAGTCTACGATTTTCCTTTTGCATTATGCTTTTTTCAGCCCTATAAGTCCATATTTTCGATTTTTCAGTTTCGATTTCGCTTTCAAGTTTCTTAACATTTGATTCTATCCGTTTAATGTTGGACTTGGTCCTTCTAATGCTCCTTTTGACTCTTGCTATTTCCCTGTCAAGCATTGCTATGGTCTCTGATAGGCGTGCAATTTCAACACGCGTTTTGTCTATCTCTTCCTCCAATGTGGTTACGTCGCTTTCCCTTCTTGTAAGGTGTCGCTGTAAGGCTGTGACGGCTTCATCCAAGCTTTTTATAGCTGCTTCGCTTGGTATTATGGCTGAAAAATCAATTGGTGCCCTGTAATAACCGCTTTCCAGAGCACCGCCCGGCTCATATAAGTCGCCGTTAACTGTTACAACCCTGTAGCCTTCATTAGATAATGTTAGGGCGGTTTTTTCGTCTTCAGCAACCAACGTATCTCCAAAGACGAAGTGTACGGCTGGCTCGTATTGCCTAGCACATTTTATAAATGAAAAGGCCGCACCGCTAACACCTTTAATGTTCGGTGTCTTAATAGGTTTTACGTTAGATATTCCTTCGAGGGGTATTATCTTAACACGTCCAAGCTTCATTTTTCTCAAGGTTTCAGTGCATGCGAAGGCAGCGTCGAAATCTTTTACGACAACGGCGTCCAGCCAACCGCTGGCAGCAACCTCAATTGCCTGTCGATAAGCTTTGTCTATCTTTACTAAGTTACGCAGTCTGCCGTAAACTCCAGGTATCACGCCTAGCTCGCCAAGTTCCTCTATGCTTTTGAGGGCTTTCTCTTCGGCGGCAATTGTTTCTGCGAGTTCTCTTTGGGTGGCGAACTCTACGACGGCTTCACGGGCTGAGTCCGCTATCTTCCCCGCCTCGGCTATTTCCCGTTCTATAGCCTCTTTTTGGGCTATCCTCCTCTCAAGTATGCGTTCCAAATTTTTAAGTTGGTTTTTCTGTTCCTTCTGCACTTTTTCAAGCTCAGCCAACGACTTCGTCAGTTCGTTGAGGGTTGTGGTGAATCGTTCTTTCCGTTCATTTAAATCCTTGAGCCTTCTTTCGCGGATTTTTATAGCTGTCTGGCTTTTAACGTGCTCCGACCTTAAAAAAGCAAGTCTTTTGTAGTTTTCGTCAAGCTGAGTTTCTATCTCCTTTATCCTTTTGCTGTTCTCATCTAGGCTTTCCCAAAGCTGTGCAGATTCCCTTGCAAGCGCGTCGTGTTCCGCTTGCTTTCTATTGATTTCATTTTGTATGTGCTCATATTCTGTTCTTAAACGTCTTATTTTGAGGCGGTTTTCGCGAATTTCGTTTCCAATTGATTGGTACTGTCGAAGGCTGTTTTCTCTGACTTTTTTGAGGCCTTCGAGACTTGCTTTTCCAGAACCTATCTTTGTGGTCAGTTCGGTGATTTTGGATTTAAGCTCCCCTATTTTCATTTGAACTCTTAAAACTTGGGAACTCCCTTCCTCAACAATTTCAGAGCTTAGCTTCCGCCATTCATCCTCAATTTCCCTGCGCTTAAGCCTATACTGGTCGCGGACGGCCTTAAGCTTTTCAAGTCTGCTTTTTATTTTTTCCGCTTGTTCTGTTTCGCGCCTCATCTTCTCCTGAATCTGTGCAATGTCATAAGAGAGCTTGACAGCCTCAAACTTTTTTATTTCATTTTTAAGGAAATTATAGCGAAGAAGTTCGTTGCGTTCCCTTTCGAGGTCTTCGACTCGTCTCTGCACCTCCTCTATTCTTCCCATAGCTGTGCGTATGGAGAGGTCTGCAGCCCGAAGTTTTTCTTCAGCCTGAGCTTTTTCAGCGTCGTATTGAGCTATTCCAACGAGGTCTTCAATTATTTTCCGTCTTTCCAATGAGGAGACGTCTGCTAGCCGGGTTATTGTGCCTTGCAGAATTATGTTTTGACTTGTGGAGCTTATACCTGCCATAGAAAGAATTTCCATCAAATAGGCTCTTGAAATCCTTCTTCCATTAAGCCTGTAAACGCTCTGACCGTTTCGGTATACCTCACGGGAAATAGTAACCGTAGCCGTGTCTACGGGTATGCGTCCATCCGCATTGTCGAATTGTATGACGACCTTGGCCATTTTCGCCTTTTCCATGCCCGCTTTCTCAGAGCCTTGGAAAATCAATTTTGCAGTGGTTTCCGCCCTAAGCCTTTTAACGCTTAATTCGCCAAGGGCGAACAGAATAGCATCAACAATGTTTGTCTTTCCACTGCCGTTTGGTCCCGTTATCACTGAAAAACCCTTATCCAAAAGAATCTTAACCGTCTGAGGTCCGAAGGATTTGAAACCTTTGAGCTCAATCTTTTTGATATGGGGCATTAAACCGCGCCCTCACCTCGATATGAAACCCGTCGCCGCCATTTTGAACTCAAATTTGTACGATTTCTCTATAAAAGTGTTGCATCAACATGTTTTAACGGTTATGCACTCTAAAACGGTTATTTCCCAGCCTTTAAACCGTACTTTGTAGCCATTTTCTTGACAAATTCTTTAATGCGCTCTTCCTCGCCGTAAACAAGCAAATAGCCATCGCTTTGCACTTCATGTGAAAGATTCAAGTTTTCAGCCAAAGTCTTTAATGCGTCTAACGGAATTTCACTTGAGGGTTTAACGCGAACCCAGCGTTGTTCCCTAGGCAGTCCCGGAACAAACCTTGAGACACCTTCATCCTCGTCGATTTTTCTGCTTGCCCCTTCCAGTTTTCTAAGCCATTCCTCAATGTACTTTTCTCCAAACCGTTGTCCCTCCGAGATAAGGTAAGACTCCACGTTGTTTAGGCACTCCTCAATTTTCTCGCTTGTTTCAAGCCTTGAAGGATCAGCCCTCAAAACATTGATCAAGGTTCGGGCATACTTTAAGTCGTTAATAACGTTTGATGGAATTGAAACTCCTCTTTTGCGAAAGTCTGTTATCATTTCTTCGAGAACCTTCCAAACAGCTAAATAGCCCATCGACTTCCCAAACATTATAAAGCTACCAGGCGTTATATATGGTTATCATGCTTATACTGGAATTGTCACGGCGTATGTCCGTTTGTTGGGAAAAGGTTTTAGCATAATGAACGTAGGTTTCCCAGCAACTTCCCTCTTTTTCTATTTTCAATAATGATATTGCTCTTATTGCAAACCAAAGGAATACTGCTATATCCTTGAAACTTTGAGAAACAAGGGAGCTGACTTAACAGATCCAGAAAGCGGTAAAGACGTTATAGCTAGACAAGAAACATGGAGTGAAGGAAGGAAATGTATTGCTGTTAAAGCTTTCAAGGCCTTCGCCAAGTTTTTAGGCTTAACTTGGACTCCACCAAAATATAGAGTTCCGGCAAAGCTTCCTTTCATTCCGTTGGAGAAGGAGCTGGACGACCTAATAGCCGGCTGCAACAGGCAGATGGCCGTGTTTCTTCAAGTGCTTAAAGAAACAGGGGCAAGAAGTGGTGAAGCCTTCAACTTGAAATGGACGGACGTGGATTTCGCTTGCAATACCTTAAGGATAACGCCTGAAAAAGGAAGCAATCCACGCATATTCAAAATTTCAGCAAAGCTTGCCTCCATGTTTGCAAACATGCCTAAAAAAGATATTAAGGTCTTCACGTATAAAAACAAGTTCTACCTAAGAAAGAGCTTCGAAAAACAACGCAAAAGAATAGCTCTCAAACTTGGAAATCCGAGGCTTCTCCAAATAAGCTTCCACACATTCCGCCATTGGAAAGCCACAATGGAATATTACAAAACTAAGGACATACTTCACGTTATGCAACTGCTTGGACACAAAAACATAAAAAACACATTGATCTACACCCAGCTAGTCCAAAACATAACCGGAGACGAATACATCTGCAAAACAGCCAAAACCCTAGAAGAGGCAAAACAACTTATTGAGGCAGGCTTCGAATATGTTTGCGAAATGGATAACTGCAAACTGTTCAAGAAAAGAAAATAAGCCCTGAGGGTACTCGTCTATTCTAGTGGGGTAGTCGTCTAGCTTGGTCAAGGATACCAGCCTGGGGCGCTGGCGATCCTGGGTTCAAATCCCAGCTACCCCACCACTACCGACGCCTCGGACACTGGTGAGGCTTCTGTTTGTGTTTTGAATGCTGTTCAGGATTTGAACCCAGGATCGCGGGGAGAAGGTTGGAGGCCGCCTTGGCGTTATTATAGGCTTTTGGATAGGTTGTCGTCGAGGGTTAGGGAGCGGATTTTGGCGGTTTTGTTGGCGCATAGGCATGGGCTTGCTCCTAAGACTTTGCGGAACTATAATGATGCGTTGTGTCATTTGGCTTTGAAGGGCGATTTGGATGATGTGGCTTTGATGGAGCGGTTGATTCCGTTAGAGAAGGCAAGGTTAAATTCGGCGATTGCAGCCTACCGCCTTTATTGCAAGTTTCATAGGCTGCCGCAGCCAGAAATAAGAGTGCATATTGACCGTCGGCGAAAACTTCCAACAATCCCGCCAGAAAAGACCTTGCAAGCCAGCATAGTGGTTCCGAGACGGTTTAAATGGCAGGTTTATTTCAGGCTGCTTTATGAATGTGGAGCCAGGCCCAGCGAGCCGTTTTCTTTGACGCCTCATGTTGTCGAGCCTTTGTTGGAGAAGGAACTTGTGAGGCTTGGAACTGGAAAGGAAAGCGGCGATACAACAGAAAGAGAGCTGCCAATAAGTCCGCTTTTGGCAAGCCAACTTAAGAAACTATGCAAAGAGCAGCCAAATCCAGACGGCCCCATTTTCCATCAGACCATGAACCCGCACAAGCCCTTGACTTATCATGAAGCCGAGAAAGTCATGCGAGACGTCAGAAAACAGCTAAAACAGGCAGGCTATAACGTTAACGGTTTAAGGCTTCATGCCTACCGCCATGCCTTTGCCACCAGGCTCTATCATGCAACCAACAACCTTGTCCTAGTAAGCAGAGCCCTAGGACACCGAGACATCAAAACCACCATGATTTACATCCACCTGCAGCCAGACCAGCCCCGACGCTATGATGTGGAGAGCTGCGGAATCCATGACAAAGAAGCCATAAGCCGGTTCCTAGCGGAAGGCTGGGAACTAGCCCTGCAGACAACGGACACAGTGTTTTTCAAGCGGCCAAGGTGGGTGCCATAATGACGAAAAGAAAGCTTGAGCTAACCTTCCACTGCAGCAAAAACGGGCCCTGCGTCTTCGGCGGAAAATGCATAACAAAACACGCCGTCTGCCCCTTCCTAGAAGCAGAGGCCTAACAATGAAAAGAAAAAGACGGCTAAAAGACCGCGACAAACTTAACGGCCATCAGAAAACTTTGGAGGCCTATCTATGAAGCGCTGGATTCCAAAAGTCAGCATATACAATAACGGTTTTTGGTGTGGTAACTGCGGGCGGAAAATCCCAAAGACTGAAGCAGTGCCTCATAATGGTGCCTTCCGATGTCCTCAATGTCATAAACTCTTACGCACTAAGCCCCGCATGTATGGAAAAAGAAAACCTAAAACATCTACACTGGGCAACAACGCTAACCCCATTCATTCGCCAGCAGCTGCAGAACTGCAAAACTCCATTGTAGCGGAATCCATCATAAAACCGTCAAAGCAGCAGCTTTCAGAAAAGCCATGCAACAATAATATTGGAAGCGTGCAAAACATGGGAGTATGGAAAAAATGAGTCCGCCCGACAAATATGGGAAAAGACGTCAAATCACCTTCCGCATAGGCCCTTTGGCAGAAGACCGCTTAAGACAAGTGGCAGCCCTCTTTAACATGAAGCTCTCTGAATACGCCAAAGCAGTGCTTTACCGAGAACTAGGCGTTTTCAACGAGCCATTAGACCAGAGAAGACGCATATGGCGGAAAAAGAAACAGCAAGACGAGGAAAAAGCGTTTAGAGGCGACACAGGCGAAGGCTTGCCAGGCTTAACGGCGGAAGACCTTAAGCGAGGAAAAAAGCATAGAGAAGCCAACACAGAGACGGATATTATTAAAGCCTGCGAACAGAGAAGCAGCTGCAATGAAGATGACCCAAGCGGGGAAAGATGCCCCTTCTACGAAATATGCTATGATGAACCCGGCAGAGGCTCCACTATGCAATAGATTGTTAAGCTGGGCTGGGAGTGGCTGGCCTCCACAAGAAAAGCTCAAAGACTGCCTCAGGGCGCATGTTTGGCAAAGCCGGTTCCCCAAACAGTGGGAGGTCGGATCAGGGCCAAAGATCCGCCGGCACTAGCCCCCATAAGCCCAGCAGCCAACCGCTACACTGTCCAGAATGCGGTTCAGCCAAAACATGGCGAGACGGCATACGAAAGACAAACCAAGGCCCAGTGCAACGCTATATTTGCCGCAGCTGCGGACACCGCTTCTCAGACCCAAACAGGCCTAAAACGCTTAATTTCAACATTTCAGAAATGTCTAAAGCCCCTCAGAAAGTTTCATCAATGATTTTAAAAAGCCATGAAGCCATAGCCTATTATCGCCAAATATGCGCCTCCCAGCCTTTGGGGGCGAAAAATTTGGCCACAGCCATAAAAGAAAGTGAAAAGCGGGCTGTGGGGGCCACAGAGCAGACAGCCGCCGGCGTTAAGGGCAAAATCTTAGAGTTTGCATGGTGGATGAAGAAGCAGGGGTATGCAGACGCCACTATAGAAGGCAGGGTTCAAATCTTAAAGCGGCTTGTGAGGCTTGGCGCAGACCTTTGGAATCCTGAAAGCGTCAAAGATGTGATAGCCCGCCAGAAATGGAGTGAAGGCCGCAAGTTTAACGCCATAGTTGCCTACACGACCTTTCTGCAGATGCATGGCTTAAGTTGGCAGCCGCCCAGATGCCGCCGCATAAGAAAGCTGCCTTTCATACCCTTAGAGGCGGAAATAGACCAGCTCATAGCCGCCTGCAGCCGAAAAATCAGCGCCTTCCTCCAACTGCTAAAAGAGACAGGCATGAGAAGCGGAGAAGCATGGCAGCTCAAATGGACTGATTTAGACCTAGCCAACAACACTGTGCGGGTTACACCTGAAAAGGGCAGCGAGCCCCGCATATTCAAAATCTCAAATAAATTGGCTGCAATGTTAAGCGCCCTGCCAAGAAACTCGGAAAGAATCTTCGGCCCACATTCCCTAAAAACCCTTAGAAGGCTGTTTCAAAAACAACGGAAGAGAATAGCTCAAAAACTCGGAAATCCAAGGCTTTCAACATAACATTCCATACAATACGTCATTGGAAAGCCACCATGGAATACCATAAGACCAGAGATATCCTCTATGTTATGAAACTTTTAGGGCATAAAAGAATCCAAAACACCCTAATCTACACACAACTCATCGAGTTCCAAGGCGACGAATATATCTGCAGGGTAGCCTCAACCATTGAAGAAGCCAAGCAATTGATTGAAGCAGGCTTTGAATACGTCTGCGACATGAATGGCGCCAAACTTTTTAGGAAAAGAAAATAACTGAACCGGCGACTTCTCCGGTAGCCCTGTCCAAGTCCGACCGGCGGCGCTTTTACTGAACTGGCGACACTTTTCATTTTCTTTTCCTGAAGAGCTTTACGCCCTCAATATCGCAGATATATTCAAATCCAGCTTCTATGAGTTGTTTGGCTTCTTCAATGATGGATGCTGCCTTGCAGACATATTCATCCTCGCCTTAGAAGTTGACCAGTTGCGTGTAGATTAGGGTGTTTTGTATTCTTTTATGTCCGAGGACTTTCATGACATAGAGAATGTCTTTGGTTTTATGGTATTCCATGGTGGCTTTCCAATGACGTATTGTATGGAATGTTATGTTGAGAAGCCTTGGGTTCTCGAGTTTTTTGGCTATTCTTTCTCTTTGCCTTTGGAAGCATCTTCTTATGCTTCTTAAGGAGCTTGAGCCGAAGATTCTTTCTGAAGTTTTTGGAAGGCTGTTTAACATGGCTGTCAGTTTGCTTGAAATTTTGAGTATACGGGGCTCGCTGCCTTTTTCAGGCGTAACCCGCACAGTGTTGTTGGCTAGGTCTAAATCAGTCCATTTGAGCTGCCATGCTTCTCCGCTTCTTATGCCTGTCTCTTTTAGCAGTTGGAGGAAGGCGCTGATTTTTCGGCTGCAGGCGGCTATGAGCTGGTCTATTTCCGCCTCTAAGGGTATGAAAGGCAGTTTTCTTATGCGGCGGTATCTTGGCGGCTGCAAGCTGCCTTTTACTCTGGTCCATGACGTGCTGACAGTCTTTATAGTCCATGGGTTTTCCAGGCACATAGGGCTTGGTGAAAACATAGTTTTCCGGGCCTTTGTCCGCCGTGTAGGTGCGCAGCATTTCTGCCA
>JAWBXD010000014.1:0-16358 GCA_038868055.1 Bathyarchaeia archaeon | reverse complement strand
GGCTTCTATTTAACCATGGAGGGCTTTGACAATGCACGGCTGCTCATTGGGGCTACATGCCTCGGCGCAGCCCAAAGAGCCTTGGAGCTGGGAATGCAATACATTAAGGAACGTAAAGCCTTTGGAAATCCCATCGGCAAGTATGAAGGCATCCAGTTTGACTTAGCGGACCTGTGGGCTGAACTGGAAGCGTTGCGGTCGCTTGTTTATCGGACGGCTTGGATGAACGACCAGAAATACAAACATGGACGTTTCACGCCCTTGGAAGTTACAAAGTATATTTCAGCCGTCAAGCTGAAAGTGCCGCCCTTCGCTTTCAAGGTTTTCGAACATGTTATGCTCTGGATGGGAGCTTGGGGCTATACCAAAGACTGCCCGCTCGAAATGGGACTGCGAGGCATAATGTCCTACTACATTGGGGCTGAAGGCGCCATGAACATCCAAAGAATAATCATAGCCAGAGAGCTTCTAGGCAGGGACTACATACCATACAAATAACAACAGCTTGCGGCAGCGTCTCGACTGATGAGCTACGAAATTAAATGCATAACGTGCGGAAAAACCACAACAAACCTCCTTGACTATAAATGCGCTGACTGCGGAAGCCCCCTAGACATAAAAATCCACAAAGCCTTCAGCAAAAAGGAAATCCGCAAAAAAGACTACAGCGTCTGGCGTTACATCCAATTTTTCCCATACATAAATGCCAGGGAAACCGTTACGCTTGGCGAAGGGTGGACGCCTCTTGTTAAGTTTTCTGAAAACGTCTACTTTAAGCTTGAAAATCTTAATCCAACAGGCTCATTCAAGGACAGAGGCTCCACAGTGCTTTTTTCAGCCATCCATAGAAAAATTAAGAGGCTTGAGGGCTTCATCGCAGAAGACTCTTCTGGAAACGCTGGCGCATCAATGGCGGCATATGCAGCCCGCGCTGGACTTAAAGCTAAAATCTATGTTCCAGAAGGTGTTTCAGGACCCAAATTTAACCAGATACTGTTTTACGGCGCAGAAGTTGTTAAGGTTCCAGGCGCCAGAAGCCGTGTTGCAGAGGAAGCCCAAAAGCCGGAGAAAGGAAAATTCTACATTGGACACATACTTCATCCCATTTTCCGTGATGGAATAAGAAGCCTAGCCTACGAAATAGCCGAACAACTGGAGTGGAAAACGCCCGAACGTATTTATCTTCCAGTTTCTGCTGGAACCCTTCTTTTAGGCATCATCAGCGGATTTGAACACTTGATGCACTCTGGGACAATCAATGAAAAGCCGAAAATCGTGGCGTGCCAAACAAGACAAGTTTCGCCCTTATACCATCGCTTTAAAGGTTTGCCATACCATCCCCCGGAAAAGGTAACTTCAATTGCGGATGCTTTAGTCAGCACGAACCCACCACTTTTAGAGCTTATGCACCGGGAACTAAACAATTTTGGCGGCGACACCATGATAGTTGAAGAACACGAAATCTTCCAAGCCTTTAAAGAGTTGGCTGGCGCCGGCTTTTACGTGGAGCCAAGCTCAGCTGTGGCCTACGCAGCCTACCAAAAACAACTGGGAAAAGAGGCTGAAACACGAAAAGAAAAAACAGTAATAATTTTAACGGGATCTGGACTGAAAACATCCATAAACCAGGCTAAATGTCAACTTTCATGAAAAATCTTTCAAGATAAGCATCTTTGTTTTAGCAACAACCAAGATATGAAAAAAGTTAAATTTACTTAGGATTATTTTCTACCATGCTCGCGGAAATAAGCAGTTTATTAACGCCCGGCGAAACTATTGAGAAGTCATGGAGATTAAAGACAACTTATGTTTTTGCCACAAATAAGCGTCTCATCATTAGAGGTAAAATATGGAGAGAGTCTCATCGTAATCCTGTGAAGGCTTTGTTAACCCAAGATTTGGCATATGAACACATAATAAGCATTGAACACATGACGGTTAAGCCTAAAAAAGTTGGGTTACTAATCCTTTTTACACCGTTTTTTGCGTTTATGGTGATATGGTTTTTGTCTAAGGCTTTCCTAATTTTATATGCAAGTATAGTCTTTTTGGGACTTGGCATTTATTGGTTTATATCCATTCTTTCGGAAAGTGAGTTTATTCTTGTTCACACTACAGCGGGGACGTTTTCATTAAAGTCAAGAGGGTGCGAAGAAGTGTTTAAGGAAATTTTCCGTTATATTAGGTCTAAAAATCCGAGAGTTCAAGGAGGAATGGGCAGCAGTGTACTCTGACATTGAAATTCAAGGTTTACTTGTACCTGGAGAAAACATTGAAAAACGTTGGACGTTTCCAAAAACGAGGATTTACGCCACTAATCAGCGCTTGTTTGTATGCGGCGAGTTAAAACTGAAGGACCGCACAATAAACAGGACACAGGACATAGCTTATGATCATGTAATAAGCATTGAACACCAACAGTGGCAGAAGCCGAGGTATAGGAGTTTGTTTGCCATAATTTTCGGCGCAATTTTCTTTTTGCTAGGTTTAATATTTTCATCCGCATTTGCTGCATTTCCAGAAGCTCCTTGGGGCTCTCTTCCTCAATATACGTTCATTGGAACAATGTTGAGTCTCTTGATGATGATAGCAGGCATAATCTCCTATAGAAGGCGTAGAATAGAGGAGTACGTTGCAATTCATACGGCGTCTTTCCCGATCATTTTTAATGCAGAGGGAGCTGTTGCAGTTTTCTATGACCTATTCAATTTCGTAAGAAACAAACAAGCTTCCTTGGCAAAGACAAACGAAACTACTGAAAAGAAGTAGCGATACTTCATTTGTTGGCTGTCACTAAGAGGCTGGTGTTGTCATATGTTGGTTTTACCTGGATGTTTTTGAATCCGGAACGGCTAAACATTTTTACAGTTTCTTCCATCGTGAAAAAATGTTGCGCGTCTTTTTGGGCTTTCGTTGTTATTACAGCGTTTATCAAAGCCATTATTATGTGGAACGGGATGTTTTTCAGAATTTTTGTTCCATCTTGGTAGAGTAGTTTTCTGTTTGCATGTTGCCTAAGAGTGGCTTTTCTTACCGGGTTAACAGCAATTATTTTACCATTTGCCTTTAACGTTCTATGAAGTTCTTTAAGCGTAAATAAGGGGTTTTTTAAAGCGTAAAGCACGTGGATGCAAACTATTCCATCAAAAAAGCTGTCTGGAAATGGTAAAGGCTTGTCTAGGCTGTATTGTATGAAAAATGCGTTCTTGCTACTGCATTTTCTTATAGCCTGCTTTAGCATAGGTGTTGAATAATCAACGCCATAAACCCTCACACTCTTATGATTCAAAATTTTCTGGCAGAGCCTACCTGTCCCGCATCCAGCATCAAGCAGAACTCCGGCAAAACCAAAATCAACGAGAGTCCTATAAACTTGTTCGACAAGGGTTTGGTATGGAGACAAATCGCACATCCTGTCATAGAAGAAAGCGTAAAAATCCCAAAATAAAGACTTCATAAACTACCAAAACCTCGGATTTTAACACGATAAATTTTTTAACGCAACTTATAGCAATAGACCCCATAGCCTCGATGATGCCATAAATTCCATGCACCTTAGCGGAAGTTTTCTTTTCGATGTTTTCCTTGCCAGGTCGAACAACAGGCTCTGAAATGAAAATAGCATTCCTTAAATTCTTTAAATGGCATTCTTTAGCTTTCTGAAGTAAATCTAAAACTTTTGCTCCGTGACCGAAAGCACCATCAGCTTTTTGAAGTTTTCCTAACGTCTTAGACATAGAAGCCAAAGCACGAGCCGAGGAAAACTTCAAGCCCAAAGCCCTGCCAACAACGATGCTGCAATTTTAAACAAGCTAAAGATATAACGCTTTTGAAATAAACTTCTATATAAACATCCAAGCATCACTCAAAACATGCTTAGTTGGACGTAGTTGAGGAAAAATTTATATTGTAATGCTGTTTTTCATTGAGTCGCATTTAGGAGGTTGTTGGTTTGTCATCACCCGCACCTGGGATTCCAGTTCTTGTGCTGAAAGAGGGTTCAACCCGTTCAAGGGGTAGGGAAGCCCAGCACACTAACATTATGGCAGCCCGTATAATTGCGGAAACGGTTAAAAGCTCTCTAGGTCCAAAAGGCATGGACAAAATGCTTGTGGACAGTTTTGGTGACGTAACGATAACTAGTGATGGACGCACGATTCTTGACGAAATGGATGTTCAGCATCCGGCCGCAAAGATGATGGTGGAGGTGGCTAAAACCCAAGACAATGAGGCTGGAGACGGCACCACAACGGCGGTTATTTTGGCTGGTGAATTGTTGACTAAGGCTGAGGAACTCATAAACAAGAACATTCACCCAACCATTATAATTGACGGATACAAGAAAGCCATGGAAAAGGCTCTGGAAACTCTTGAGGAAATCGCCATAAATGTCGATTTGAACTCGACGGAATACTTGAAGAAGGCTGCCATGACTTCGATGGCGAGCAAGCTTGTCGCCGAACACAAAGAGTACTTGGCTGAGTTGGCAGTTAAGGCGGTGCTTCAAGTGGCGGAAAAAGAGGGCGGCAAATTCAAGGTGGATATTGACGACGTGAAGGTTGAGAAAAAGCCCGGGGAGTCGCTGCGGGACACGTTATTCGTGAATGGCATAGTTTTGGACAAAGAAGTTGTCCATCCAGGGATGCCTAAACGGGTTGAAAACGCGAAGATAGCTCTGCTTGACATGCCTCTGGAAATTGAGAAAACAGAGTTTGACGCAAAAATCAACATTGAAAGCCCAGAGCAGATGGAAGCCTTCTTGAAGCAAGAGGAAGAAATGTTGAAGGGCATGGTGGAAAAGCTTGCCGCTGTGGGCGCCAACGTGGTTTTGTGTCAGAAGGGCATAGACGACATGGCGCAACACTTCCTAGCTAGAAAAGGCATTCTCGCAGTTAGAAGAGTTAAAAAATCGGATATGGAGAAACTTGCCAAAGCCACCGGTGGGAAAATAATAACAAATTTAGACGACATGACCCCTGCTGATTTGGGCTTTGCAAGCTTCGTCGAGGAACGCAAAGTCGGCGAAGACAAGATGACCTTTGTAGAAGGATGCAAGAACCCCCGCTCAGTGACAATTCTTATCAGAGGCGCAACTGAAAGGGTTGTGGACGAGGCTGAACGCTCACTGCATGACGCCATATGCGTGGTCCGAGACGTTGTTGAAGAACCAAAAGTTTTGGCTGGCGGCGGCGCCCCAGAACTGGAAATCGCCCGCGTATTGAAGAAGTATGCTGAAACCCTACCTGGCAGAGAACAGCTCGCCGTGAAAAGCTTCGCAGAAGCCTTGGAAGCTATTCCAGCCACGCTGAGCGAAAACGCTGGTTTAGACCCAATAGACATCCTTTCAGAGCTGAGGGCGAAACATGAAAAAGGTGAAACGTGGGCTGGAATCGAAGTTATCTCCGGAAAAGTTCAAGACATGAGGGAAGCCGGCGTTTTCGAACCCATAGCCGTTAAAAAGCAGGTAATAAAGTCTGCAACCGAAGCAGCTTCAATGATATTGAAAATTGACGACATCATCGCTGCTGGAAAAGCGAAAATGCCCCCAACGCCATCCAAAGGTCCGCCGGAAGGCGAATTCTAGGCGCTGGGGTAATGGAAAACGTCCAAAAAAGAGAAAAAAATCTTGATAGGCCCACCAAAGCTAACACGCTTCGAAAAGGCTAGGATAGTGGGGGCTAGAGCCCTCCAAATAGCCATGGGAGCCCCAATACTAGTCGAACCTCCGAAAAGCAACGCCAGCCCCATAGACATAGCTCTCATAGAGCTTGAGGCAGGTGTTCTGCCGATAACAATTAGACGGACACTGCCAGACGGCACTTATCAAGATATACCGTTGAAATGGCTTTTGGAAGGAGAGAAAAGCGAAAAGAAAAAGGGCTCCGCCTCTTAGGTTTTTGCCTTTTCCCCTTTAGCTAGCCCTTTTGCAGTTTCAAGGGTTTTCCTAATCCTTATCCAGTGGGCTCCCTGCCAATAAACTTGACCGCATTTGGGACATTCCCAGAACTCGCTATAGTAGGCGTACGTGGTTTCTTCAACTCTTCCTGCAACCTTCTCTTTCGGGATTTGTTTAACTTGGGCGTTGCATTTAGGACATCGAGACTTTGCCATGTCAATGTCTAGACTTATGCCGAATTTTTGAGCTATTTTCGCCAGGTTTTCGGCTTCTGTCTGTCCATCCACATAGAAGGCGTGTATGCCCTTTGCTGTGGCTTGCTGGTAAAGCTCCAAATCCCTCGTGAGGAGAATTCTCCGCTCTTTTTTTGCTAGATCCATAAGCTGCGCGTCATCTAACCTATTAGAATATTTCACGTTGTGCCCCAGCATGCGAAGCCAACGGGTAAGTTTTCCAAGCATTCCATCGGCAATAAACTTCAAATCCTTAAACCTCCACCGCATACTATTTCGCCGCAGCCAGCTTCGGCAACTATTTCGCCCTCGTCCATGACGAGCCGCCCATTAACAAAAGTTTTTAGGGGCTTGCCCTTAACGTGTCTGCCATTGAAAGGCGAAAATTTAGCTTTCGAGAAAAACTTCGATGCGTCTATACGATGTTCCCTTTTCAAGTCGACGACGACCAAGTCGGCTTTGCAACCTTCTTTTATGGCTCCCCGCCCCACAAGTCCAAAGATTCTCGCCGGGTTTTCAGCCAACAGCCTTACAACATCCGCCAATCCAAGCAGTCCAGCGTTGACAGCAGTTAGCATCATTGGAAGGGTTGTTTCAAGTCCAGGTACGCCCACTTTAATATCCCAGATGCTGTCCATGTTTTTCTCGGAAAACGTGTGAGGAGCGTGGTCAGAGCCGACAACATCAACCGTTCCGAGTTTTAAGCCTTCCCACAGAAAATCCACGTGACTTTTGTCCCTTAAAGGAGGGGCTGTTAACGCCATGGGTCCAATTTGTTTAAAATCGTCGGCTGAGAGGAACAGGTGGTGAGGTGTAACTTCACATGTTATGGGTAGCCCAGCCATTTTTGCTTCATGAACTATTTCCAAGCCTTGTTTTGTGCTTATGTGGCAGAAATGTACCTTAGCCTTGGTTTTTTTGGCAATTTCTACCACACGCCTAACGGCTTTGGCTTCAGCTTTTTCTGAATGAGCCTTAAGGAAAGCCTCAATGTCGCTTCGTCCCTTATGCTTGAGCTCTTCTTCAACTTTTTTCAGCGTACTTCTGTCTTCCGCGTGCACTGCAATCGGCACCCTGGACGAAACAGCTTTAAAGGCTTCTGTTAGGGCGTTGTCGTCGTCTATGTTTAGTCCCCCTATTTGCTCGCTTAGGTAAAGCTTGAATGCAACAACGCCCTCCTCGATTATGGCGTTGACCTCGCGGGTTTTTTCTGGGAACTCAGAGTAAAAGCCTACGTTAACTAGGATTTTCTTCTTTGCCACCTCCATTCTTCCCCTCAAGGTTTCAACGCTCATAGTTACGGGTGTGTTGTTTGGCATGTCCAGAACCGTTGTGAAACCCCCAGCGGCGGCAGCTGCCGTTCCAGTGTAAAAGTCTTCTTTGTAGACTTTGCCCTCATCTCGCAGGTGCACATGAACATCGATAAGCCCGGGCAAAACCAAAAGCCCATTAAGACTTAACGTCCTGTCGGCTTTCAGCATATGGGGTTCTTTGCCAATTTTACGGATAACACTGTTCTCGATAGCTATGCAGCATTCCCGCACCTCTCCGTCCAAATACGCCTTTAAGTCTTTCAGGATTAGATCAACGGTCAATGAACAGCTTGCTCCTGTTTTTGCTAGAAGAGAGGGCGTTTATGGTAGATAAAATTAGCCTTGGCAAGGCTTGTTTCTAAGAATCTCTTCAACCTCGGCTTTCACTCTTTCATAAAGCTTTTTTCCAACGAAGCCTTTCTCGAGGGCTTTGTCCAGCTTTTCCATGTCCAAAACCTTGGTTTCGCCGTCTGGGCGAATGCAGACGTCAACCTCTAAATCAACATAGCGCAAGCTGTTCGGATAAACTTCTATGGGCGTGTTTAGGTTTACATAGGCGCCTTTCCACGCGCCGTCCTTTGAATAATAGTTTGTTGTAATGTGCCATTCGCCGATTTTTGTTTGGCTAACAGCCTTGTCGCCAGCCTCCCTTACGGTGCCAAGCCCATCATATAAGCCGTTAGCCTTCATGGTTCTAGTATAGCGCACTTCGCCATTGTTTAAAATGTCTAGCACCGCCTGCCCCAGATGGAAGACTGCGCCACTCAATTTAACATGCTCAACACTTACAGTTGTGCCTTCCTCCGGAAACTCGGCGGCTGTTTGCTCTTCGAAAAGCCTTCTAACCGCGTTGTGGGTTTCCCCCTTCTCCAACAGTTTTTCAGCCATTTCCAAGGCTGCTGAAACCTTGCCGCCGCAGCTCTTGTAGAAGTGGTGTCCCTCCAAGGTTGGAGTGACAGAAGCCCTTAACATGTCAAGCTTACTTTTTGACAAGCTTGGAAACTCAACACTCATGAAATGCAAGCCCTCAACAAGAAGACACGGCGCCACAACAGACGACGACTTCCAAGCTAAAAGCTTAGCTTTTTCTATAAGAGCCGCCACCTCACTTTCTAACACTTCTCTAGGCTTATGGGCTGCTGGTTCTCGCCAGATTATGCTCCATCCTTCCGGCGCCAACTGTTTCCCCAAAGCGTAGAGCTCAGCCCGCTTGGAAACGTCTCGAATTTTGAGGCTTACGCCGACACGGCTGCCTTGGACAAGAATGGCGCAGTCTCCAACCATTTTAAGCTGAGCAGTTAAAAGGGGAGTCTTTCTGCCTATGCGTTTCCGCTCAACTTGCACAATGATTTCGCCTTGGCTTTGGACAAACTTTTCACGTTTCGGGAGAAAGCCAACAGTCTCATTCCCAATTTTAACGTAGATGCCCCGCTCGTCCTCGCCGACTATGCAGCCCTTATATATGCCGTCAACGCTTACGGTCCATATTCTTGTTATGACGTCTTCAAGATTTTCGTGCAAAATCGCCTTAAAAGTTTCTATTGCCTCCATCGTGCCTAAAGCCACAACTCCTTGAAGGTCGTGTCTGTCTTTAACCTTCAAGTCGGGAGGCTCGTTGTTGTCTGACAAACCGAAGCGGGCTTTTATGGCTTGGGATGGCTGGACAACTTCGAAGCCGTTTTCCAACAGCAGTTTTGTTAGGGCTGTTGCATATATGCCCCTAACCTTCGCCTTCAAGGCTCAGCCAACCCTTTCAACCTTGAAGAGGCCGTTAACCTTTTCCACTTTAAACTTGACGCCTAAAATGGTTTCAGCCAGCCAAATGTTTGTCTCTAAATGGTCTGAAAGCTCCCTCGCATAATAGATGGAGTATCCTTTAGCTAGGGCTACGTATGGAACCAGCATGTCAGCCAAATGCACATCAACGGTTGCTTTTGAACTGATTTCACGGTAAAGTTTTTCAGCCGCCTCAACGCCCACCGCCTCGCTTGCTTTCCCAAGCTCGCCTATAGCGTCTGCGCCTAAAACTGCACCTTTGTCGGTTTCAGCCCAAAGCACGAGGGAGCTGCCCTTCTGCAACGGGTTCGAACGGTCATTCACTATTTGAATGTCGGCGGTTAAGCCTTTACCACGAAGATAGTTGTTGGCTGCCTCAGCTTGCCGCTCCGCAACCCGCCTGTCCGCCAAGAAAGTGCAGACTGAAACACCTTTAACAGATTTTAGTTTGCCGAACTCTTCCATGCAGAGAGGTTTAAGTTCTTTGCATGGCTCAACGACAAGTGTGGCTTCACCCATGCCTTTCGGGTAATAGCCATACTTGTGGACGGTTATGGCTGCATTTATGCCCATGCGCCTCAAAACGGGGAGGAAAACGTTCCGCATATAATTTATTGTCGGCGAATGGGAAACGTCTGTTCCACCCTTCGAGATGTGCAGTTGAACAGTGTTTTCAGCGAAAATGCAAATGGGCAGAACGGTCATAATCAGCATGGGGATGCTTCCAGCAGTGCCAATCTCAGCCTCAAACCTTCCGCCATTAACGCGTTTAGGCGTAAACCAGAGTTCTCTGGAGTTTAAAACTGCGCCCTTAACCTCCGCATCGCAAAGCCTAGCCGCCGTCAAAACAGCCTCCAAGTGTTGCGGTCTCAACCCAGGCTGCGGTCTATTATGCCTAATGTTGAATATGTGGAGCTGCTCGCCCAGTATGGAGGCTAGAGCAACCGACAGCCTCAGTATCGTGCCGCTTCCGCTTTTCTGGCTTCCATTAATCTCAATCAATGTGCACAGCCCCAAACCTGCTAGAGTAGTTTTGACACGAGCTTGAACTTGACGCCTCCCCAACCGCAACTTTGAGGGTTTCCCTAATCACTTTTTTCATAACACGGTCCTATTTATTATCACTGCTGGTGCACTGCCTGCCGCTAAAACCATGCTCACCGCAACATCCTAATTTGGAAAACCGAAGTTTATTAGCTGAACCGAAACTTCAGTTTCTTACCCATCAACTGCTAACTGATAAATACTACGTAGAATAAGTTTTAGTCGAGAAGCGAAGCGTGAATCATCATGAGTGAAGATAAGGAACACCTCGAGAAACTGGCGGAAAAAGTTGAGGAACTCCTCATAGTCTTAAACAACATAGCCGAAGACCTAAGAATGGTTGCAGCTTCATTGAAGTCCATAGCCGTAACCCAGCTTGGACAACAAAAACCAGCTTCAACACCGACAACAGCGCCGGAGCATCCTCCAGCCGAGAAGCCTTTAGGCACAGAAGACGTCAAAATGATGTTCCCAGAAGATTTGGAGGGGCTTTTAAACTTTGAGGACAAAGGCGAATACATCAAGATCACGCCCCGCCAATACTTAGGCGCAGAAAACTTCGCCAAAATAGCTCAAATAGTGCGGGGGGCAGGCGGCGACTACATAAGCGCCGGAAAAGACAGCCACTTCCGCATACCAAAAATTAAGTCTTAAAATCAAGATCAAGATCTAGTATCTGATTTCGAAATCTTTGAACTCGCCCCTGTAATCCTCCCATTTGACTTCTATGCCTGTAACTCTTGCGCCTGGCGGTCCATGCCTACAGAACTCTATGAGCTGTTTTACGGCTTCCTCCTCACCTTCGAAGACGGCTTCAACTCTGCCGTCTGGAAGGTTGCGAACCCAGCCTTTCACTCCACGCATTCTGGCTTCCCGGCGAGTCTCATGTCTGAAGAACACACCTTGAACGCGCCCGCTTACATATACGTGGGCTCTAACCTTCATAGAGCCGCCCATCACCTGTTTATAGCATTAACACTGTAGGTTTTAGGCGTTCACTTTAACTTAACTCTCTCCACGGGTCGCCTTTAACAATGCGCCACTGGCCTTTTAAAGCATAAAAAGGAGCGAATTTCTGGAGGTTAAAGGTTTGGAGCCAAACCATGGGAAACTTTTGGTTTACGCTCCGAAAACATCGTCTTGCAGGGAAAGGTTGAAAGTGGTGAGGGCGGCTGTCGAAAAAACCGCAAAAACATTGAATTTAGACTTTGAGGTTGTAGCGTTTAAGGGTAACACGCCCATATACGTGTACTACAAGGATGGTGTTTTAGAACCCATACCGCTTTACTGTGATGGCGAAGGCACAAAAAACCTTGAGCAAGTGTGCAGCGCACTGCGGAGCATGATGTTTGTTTTGTCCTTTCACCCAAAATACTCCGCTTTGAAGCGTGTCAGAAAGGTAATTATGAGGTTTTCCTAAACTTTATGGACTGGTTTTCAAGGGTTATCTCATAAACTTGGTTAACATCGAAGTCTATACCTAGGCTTTCATACTCCTCCTCAGTCAAAAACAGAATTATTTTTGGAACTGTGAACTGCGCCTTCGCCGGGAAAATGGGCAGTTGCTGCTGCAAAGCCTGAAAAACCTCCTGCACAACCCTAGCCTCCTCACTTTGGGGTTTAATGACAAACTGCGGTGCCAGACGCTCCTCGACAAGCTCTATACGCTTCCCAAGGTTCCCATCCAAATCGCGGATAGACTCAATTCTGTTCACTCTAACCTGAAACATTCGCATCACAAAAGGAAAGAGGCGACACTCCTATTTAGGGCTTAACCCTTTTATGATGAGTGGTTATGAACGACGCCCACGATTAAAGGCGAAAGCCTTTGTGGAACAAAATAAAAAGGAAATTAGCATTCATCCGCTGGAATTTTCTAGTGTTAGTTTTAAGCTACAGCCTTTTTAATTTGGGCTATACTTTAGCATATCCCTTCGAATCACCTTTCATAGAAAGCCTTGGAGCACCCCCCTCATAATTGGGTTGATAGGCTCTATAGGTTCATTAACACTGTTCCTTGTAAGAATCCCTGGCAGCTATATCGCGGACAAGCATGGAAGAAGACAAATAATTGTAACCATGACGTATTGTGTTGCCTTGTCAAACATATTCTTTATTTTGGCGCCCAACTGGATTTTCTACCTGATCGGAGTTATAGTAACGAACATCTGCTTAGTTTACCAACCAGCCTTAGAAGCCATTGAAGCAGACTCGCTGATGCCTGAAGTTCGCGGATTAGGCTACGCAGCTTTCAGAGTTTTGCCTCAATTGCCATCTATTTTCTCCCCTTTAATTGCTGGAGCTTTGGTAAGCATATATTCCATAGACTTTGGAATGCGGCTAATTTACTGCGCAGTGCTTGTTACAGGCTTGGCTGCCGCGGTTTTACGGCACGTCCTCTTGAAAGAAACATTGACGGACGCAAAACCAATAAATTTAAAAGAGTTGAAGTTTGCTTTCAAAGATTCGCGTCACGAAATTTTTGATTCCTGGAGGGTCGTGCCAAAAAGTTTGGTTTTTCTTCTCACATCAACGCTGATAATCGCGTTTACAGACCCTTTCTTTTATCGCTTCGGTTCCCTATACATTTTAGAGTTTGTAGGTTTAAGCGACGTTGAATGGGGAGCCTTGAACACAATAAACTTGGCAACAATGTTCGCCTTAGGGCTTTTCTTAGGTAAGGCTGTTGACGTTTTTGGCAGGAAAAAAGCGCTTATTCTAGCCCACTTAATATTTACACCAACAACAGCCATCTTTATCCTCTCAAAAAGCTTCATGGCCTTTGCCGTGATCTACGCTCTTTTCGCTATAGCCTCCATCCTCTTTGGTTCAGCTACAGCTGCTCTGCAAGCAGACATAGTCCCGAAGGAAAGAAGAGGCAGGATTTTGGGAAGTATAGGCTCCCTTTGCATTCTTATGGTAGCACTTGGCTCCATGGTTGGCGGGGCCCTATATGAAAATGTGAGCCCAACAGCGCCCTTCCTACTGTGTATACCGCTAGACATAATTGCACTTTTAATAGTTTTGTTTAAGGTTGAGGAGCCTAAAAAAAGGGAGACTTAGAAGTTATTCCATTTCTATGGTGGCTGGCGGTTTAGGTGTAACATCATAGTAGACCGCTGAAACATTTGGACATTTTGCGAGGATGTTTTCAGCCGTTTTTCCCAGCGTTTTCCATGGAATTTCTGAAACTTCTGCTGTTAGGAAGTCTTTTGTTTGAACAGCCCTAACACTTATGACATAGGGTTTCTTTCCCTCAACTTCGTCTAAAGCGTATAACACCCTTGTGATAACAGGGTTTTCGCTGATTATTTTAGCTTGTAAGGAGATGAGTCTTGAAATTGGCACTTGGAAGACTTTACCATCGGGTGTTTCAACCTTCACGCCGACAATTTTGCCGTAGCGCCGTTTGCCCCCCTCCACGCCTGTGGCTTTGTCTCTGAAAACTTTCAAGTGCACGTTTCTTGAAGGCACGTTTAAAAGTCTCGCCACCGTTTCCCGCATATGAGCCGCGGAGAGCTCTTGCGTCTCTTCGTTGTCAATTATGGCGGCGAAGTATTGGCTTGGCTTGTGTTCCGCAAGCAAACCTTCAACAATGGTTGTCGCCCTTTTGAGGGTTTCAAGCTTGTCTGGACGGATTTCGCCAACAACACGCACCGACAGCCCAGGACCGGGAAAAGGCTGTCTCTCGGAAATTTCTGGCGGCAAGCCCAAGTATCTGGCAACCATACGCACTTGTTCCTTGTAAAGCGCAAGCAAGGGCTCAACAACCTTGAAGCCAAACTTTTCCATGGGGTTTATGCCAATCTGTTCAAGAACGTTGTGCTGGGTTTTCACTCCGCCAACTGTTTCCACAATGTCGGCGTGGATTGTTCCCTGAACTAGAACTGTGCAGCCTTCTTTTTTGGCGGTTTCGCTCAAAACTTTGTAGAAGGTTTCGCGAAACTTTTTGCGTTTTTCCTCTGCATCTCTCAAGCCTTTCATGGCATTTAAAAAGCGTTCACGAACATCCACAATCTTCACCAGCATGTTGAAGGGCTCCTTTGAAAGGATTTCCGCAACCCTTTCCGGTTCGCCTTCCCGCATGAAGGCGTCATCCAGAATAACGCAGACAAGGTTTCCGCCTATCGCCTTTCGCGTTAAAACGGCGCATGTTGTGCTGTCGACGCCGCCGGAAACAGCCACCAACGCTTTTTGATTGCCTATAGCCCTGCGTATGGCTTCAACTTGGGTTTCAACGAATTTTTGAGGGTTAAAACTCTCCATGTGAAATGGCTCCATCAGGTGACTAGCTTGTTTAACTCCTCCCGACTCACGTATCTACCACCTCTTGGTATCTTCAAGATGTTTAAAACCTTTTTCAACGCATCCATGGAAACCGGAGGCTCAAGCTCCCGAAGATTTGTAAACCTAATGAAGGTGGCTTTCTCCCTACCCCCCAGAAGCCTTGCATAACCCTCAAAAGACTCTAGGCACGTCTCCTCGCCATACATTTTCCAAAGCTCATGGGCTTCGCCGGTCACTCGCTCCAGAAAGTCGGCTACACCTCTAATCTGCATGAGGGGCCGTTTAATATAAAAGAGCAATTTCTCGGTGTAGAGGGGTCCTACATGGTTTCGGCGAACAAAAGCGTGGACTTTCTTGCCGCTTTTCACTCTTTGGCAGAGTTTTTCCCACCATTTCACGTCAGAAATCAAAATGAAGCCGTAATGCTCTTCTGTTGGCAATGCTGCACCACCAAGGTTGCAACACTTTTGAGATATTTGACTCGAAAAATAACGCTTTCGGCCAAGAAAGACTTGCCAAATCTCCAACTTTAACGAGTAGAATGCAAATCCTAAAACAGAAGTTTCGCCAAAATTTGAATGATGCTTTAAAAAGCAGAGCTGCAGAGAAAACGAAAAACCACGTTTATGACTGCTTAAGCTGGTTAAAGTTTTTCTGCAATCCAACCTTAATACAACTTGCCTTCCAGAAAGCGGAACCGGCGGGGTTCACAAAATGGAAGACAAGCAAGTGAAAGATTTGAAGGCTCTGTCCGAGGCGTTAAAAGAGCTGAACGAAAGTTACAACGACTTCTTACACTCCATGAGGGATACTGTACGGGATGTGAAAAATGCTAAGAAAGTTTGGCATGACGGCCAGAAGCCTTGGCTGATAAAGCTGGGTTTAGCCCTAATAGTTTTTCCGGAACCGGTTGTGAGCGACGTTCTAGGCACCCTTTTGATAGCCGCTGGAACCGTTCAGGAGGGGTTGCGGCGCCGCGCCCTTCACGTGGAGGATATACCCAAAACTTTCAAGAACGTTTTAAGAGAGCTTCAGACAGTACAAGAAAGCGTTAACCTTTCTGGAAGGTTTAGTTAAACTCTTATGTTTATAAGCATGTTATAAGCATAACATGTTTGCGGGTGAAAGCGTGAAGCTCGTAACAGTCCTATTACCCGAAGCCTACCTGGAGGGTTTAGACGAACTTGTTAGGGCGAACATGTATCCAAGCAGGAGCGCCGCCATAAGGACGGCGGTTAGAGACTTGCTCAAAAAGGAGCTTTGGGAGAGAAGGGAAAGATAGCCTAAACCAGCCTTGTCCTAATAGCGTGTGGTTAAGCACTGCCACGCAAGATTCCTGATCTTTTCGGCTGATTCTGCCGGGTTATCCGCCATCGTTATGGCCCGCCCAACAATAAGGAAGCGGGTGCCAGCCCGCAGCGCTGCCTCAATTATTCCGCCTTGAGGCCCTATGCCCGGCGAGTATATGGGGATTCTTCCATCCAACACTTCGTTAATTTCCATTATCTTTTCAGGGTATGTAGCTCCGACAATAACGCCGTCTGCACCCCATTTCAGCGCCTTCAACGCGAACAAGTAATATTGGGGTTTGCTCCATCCAGTTTCAGAGTCCACAACCATTTGGCCGTAGCCTTCACCGGCGCCCTTGTGGCTCATGTAAGTTAGGAGTAGCACGCCCTTCCGCATTTTCTTGGCTATTTCGAAAACCGGTTTTATGCCTTCCTCCCAGCCTACGAAGGGATTGGCTATTAAAGCGTCAAACCCCGCCGTGAAATAGTATTCAGCGATGACGCGGTTTGTGTCACCTAT
>JAWBXD010000013.1:0-18485 GCA_038868055.1 Bathyarchaeia archaeon | reverse complement strand
CTTGCGGGAAAGGCAAGTGAAATCTCCCACAAAGCAGCCTTGGAAAACTGGAGAGTATTGCAGTTTCTAAAAGAAAGCATAACAATCCACGAAGTTTATGACAGCTCGCTCATACCGGACATAGACGCAGATATAGCCGTGGACGCTCTTCTAGGTATTGGCACCAAGGGCAGGCTTAAACCGCCAATAAAACAGCTTGTTGAAAAAATTAATTCGCTAAACGCCTTCAAATTGGCTGTTGACGTGCCCACCGGCATAGACTCCGACACAGGCGAAGTTTTAGGAACTGCTGTAAAAGCCAACTTGACAATAACATTCTATAAAACAAAAAGGGGACTTGAGGTAGCGAAAGAATATACTGGCGAGTTAAAAGTTAAGGATATTGGACTGCCACAGGAACTTGAAAACTACGCCGGACCGGGAGACGTCAAACTTGTAGTAAAAGCTCGTGTTCCAGAATCTCACAAGGGGGATTATGGAAGACTACTTGTGGTTGGTGGAAGCGAAACCTTCTCCGGTGCTCCCGCATTAGTAGCACTTGCAGCCCTAAGAACCGGTGTTGATTTAGCTTACATTGCTGCTCCGGAGAAAACGGCTTACACGATTTCAGCCATGTCACCGGACCTCATCACCATAAAACTCGACGGAGAACACTTAAACACTGGCAACGTTCCGGTCCTGAAAACTTACGTCGAAAAGTCAGACGCTGTGGTTCTTGGTCCGGGACTTGGACTTCACATGGAAACCAGAGATGCCGTAAAAGCCTTAATCGATGTTGTGGAAAGAGCTGGCAAGCCGCTTCTGTTGGACGCTGACGGCTTAAAAACTTTCGCGGAGTTTAAGAGAAAACTAAACGTGCCAGCGGTTTTGACACCGCATGCTGGCGAATACATTACGCTAGCTGGAAAAACGTTACCAGAAAACATTAAGGAAAAAGCCTTAGAAGTTCAGAAGATGGCTGCTGAGCTTGGCGCCGTGATACTTCTCAAAGGACCAGTTGACATAATCGCTAACGAAAAAAGATTTAAACTTAATTTTACAGGGAACCCAGGCATGACCGTCGGAGGAACTGGCGACGTGCTTTCCGGCATTGTGGGAGCGTTCTTATCGCAAAGCGCTGACCCCTTTGAGGCTGCTGTTGCTGGAGCCTTTGTGAATGGCGCCGCTGGAGACTTTGCCTTTGCAGAGAAAGGCTACCATATGGTGGCTTCCGACCTTCTAGAATGGATTCCAAAAGTTTTAGATGATCCCACGAGCCATTTAAAGGTGCAGAAAACCGGTGGATCAAAAACCGCTTAAAATTATTGTTTATCATGCTGGGCAGTGCGACCCTAAAAAGTGCACAGCCCTAAAACTTAAACGTCACGGTTTTGTCCGCTTGGTGTGGCAAGTCAAGCTTTTGCCAAAAGGCGCAGTAGTTTTAAATCCCTATTCGAAAATCGCCTTTTCACCCGCTGACAAGGAACGCATAGAAAAGCATGGGTTAGCAGCCCTAGACTTCAGCTGGGAACATGCCGAAAAACCACTAATGAAAAACGTTAGAGGCGCATCAAGGTGTCTACCCTATTTAGTGGCGGGAAACCCCGTTAACTTCGCATGTCCAACAAAACTGAGCACCGCTGAAGCCTTAGCTGCAGCCCTTTACATAGCCGGATTCAAAGAAGAGGCGTTAAAACTGCTGTCCATATTCAAGTGGGGACACACATTTATAGAATTGAACAAGGAGAGGCTTGAAGAATACGCAAAAGCTAAGAATAGTAGTGAAGTTGTAGAATTACAAAGGCGGTTTCTGAAAAACGTTCAAATTTAGCTTTGAATTTTCTGTTAGTTCACTACAGACATGAAAACATCATAAAGCCAAATGATGTTGAAAGCAAAGAACCAAATCGAGTTCCGATATTGTTTAACAATTCAGTCTTCTGGCTAACTTAAATCTTTAATTACGGATATGACTTTAACCTTAACGGTTGGTGCGTTGATGCTTGAAAGAGAGCTTCTTATGATTCCCGGTCCAACAAATGTTGATCCAAGAGTTTTGCGTGCCATGTGCAAGCCCCCATTATCCCACACGAGTTCGGAATTCGCTGGTATATTCAAAGAAGCTATAGACAACTTGAAAAAGGTCTTCATGACAAGGGACGAAGTTTTCGTGGTGGCTGGTTCTGGTACACTAGCTTTAGAGATGGCTATAGCAAACATAGTTGAGCCCGGAGACAAAGTGCTCAACACAGTTTCTGGATATTTTGGGCAGTATTTCGTTGAAATATCAAAGGTTTACGGGGCAAAACCCCGTGTTCTAGAAGTGCCATGGGGAAAACCCGTCAAACCAGAACTCGTCAAGGACGCCTTGAAAAAAGATGATTACAAGGTGGTAACAGTTACCCATGTAGAAACCTCAACCGGAGTAGCCAACCCCATTAAGGAAATAGGCGAGGTTGTTAGAAAAAACAGCAACGCCTTCTACATGGTTGACGCTGTCTGCTCGCTGGGTGGAATGGAGGTCCGCGTTGACGACTGGCACATAGACGTTTGCGTGTCTGGCTCCCAGAAGTGCCTCGGCGCCCCGCCTGGTTTGGCGCTGGTTGCAGCAAATTCCAGAGCACTAGAATACGTGGAAAAACGTAAAGTACCCGTTGGTTCATGGTACGGAAGCTTCAAAAACTGGCTTCCAGTGATGCGTGACCCAACAAAATACTTTGCCACGCCGGCAGTTAACATGATTTACGCACTTAATGAAGCCTTAAAACTTGTCCTCGAAGAGGGGTTAGAGAACAGGTTTAAGAGACATTATATTTTAGCTGAGGCCTTTAGAACAGCCATAGAAGCCTTAAACCTAAAACTTGTAGCTGAAAGAGAGAGCGCCGCCAACACTGTTTCCGCCATCTGCTACCCTGAAGGGGTGGATGACAACCAGTTCAGAAACAAGATGAAAGAACATGGAATAGCTGTCGCTGGAACACTTGGCCCATTGAAGGGCAAAGGCTTCCGTGTAGGCCACATGGGGAACGTGAGTCCAAACGACATCTTCGCCACAATAGCTGCCATAGAAAGCACTCTTAAACGGTTAGGATGCAAGGTGGAGATTGGAAAAGGAGTGGCAGCCGCCCAAGAAAAACTGCTCTCGCTAACGAAGTAACCGATAAGCCTAAAGGGGTAAATGAGTGGAGCCCATAAACGATTTACCATGGTTTCTGGCTTCCGTAGCCCTAATCTCCCTATCCGGGGTTATGGCGCCCGGGCCTGTTTTCGCGGTGACTGTGGCAAAGGGGTATGAGGATAAAAAAGCTGGGGTCCTAATAGCTATCGGCCACGGTGCAATAGAGATTCCCTTAATATTTCTCTTATTTCTTGGACTTTCAGAGTTTTTTCGTTCTACGCTCGCTCAGAAAGCCGTCGGTTTTCTTGGAGGCATAATCCTCATTTACATGGGTTTTGGAATGCTTAGGAAACGTGGAGTGAGAAACATAGAACCACAACATTTGAAGAGCACCTCCTTTGTTAGTGGTTTTATAGCAACAGCCGCAAACCCATACTTCTTCCTCTGGTGGGCAACCGTAGGCGCAGCTCTTATTCTCAACGCTTCCTTGTTTGGCTATGTAGGGCTCATCCTATTTGCTGCTGTTCACTGGTCTTGTGACCTAGCTTGGGACACACTTGTGGCTGTAACTGTTTTTAAGTCGAGGCGTTTTTGGACTCAAAAAGTGTTCAACATAGTTTTTACTTTTTGTTTCGCCATTTTGACAGCTTTTGGCTTATGGTTTATTGTTTCAGCCTTTCTATGGTAGGCCACTTACCTTTTTAAGCCTATAACGCTCATAGAACAAATCGACGCCATCTTTTTCCACTACGAACTCGACGGGGAGCCTACCGCCAGATTGAAGCGCGTAAAACTTCTTCACGTTGCCTTCAAGGTTTTCCGGTATCAGTGGGACCACTAGGTCCAAATACTTGTCGCTGATTTCTATTTGAAGGATGCCTCCTTTGGCAACCACCTTAGCGTTCATTGTTCCCTTGTAGGTTTCATATACGCCAGAAAGCTGCTCATACACGTTCTCCACTTTAATGAAGGGAAGCTCTTCCGGGTCTTTGCCAATAAGCATGGCAAGCGCGTAAAAGCCAATTTGGGACATTGGATAGCCGCTTCCATTTGCCAGAACAGCAACTCCAACCTTCTTTTCTGGAACATAGCCAATGTAGGCTGTATAAACAAGCACAGAACCCCCGTGTCCCACAACCTTGTAGCCGAAAAAGTTTGGGATCACGCTTAACCCATAGCCGTAAGCCTCTCCGCCGAAAACCTGTAGAGGCAGTTTAACTCTTGGCTTTTCCATTTCGTTAATAGAATCCGGCGACGCTATTACGTGCCCACGATATTCTCCACGGTTAAGATACATCCTAATGTAGTGTGATAGATCAATTACGTTGCTTATGAGCCCGCCGTCAGCGAATATGCCGTAAGGATGCTTGGACTTTATGCATTCGCCGTTTCTGGTGATAATGTAGGGCGTTGCCACGTCCGCATCGGCATCCACGTCTTCCTTTCGGAAGAAGCTTCGATTCATCTGCAATGGTTCAAGAATGTTTTCCTTAACATACCGATCATAACTCATGCCAGAAACCCTTTCGATAATGTGTCCCAGTATCACGTACCCCTCATTTAGGTAGAACCACCTTTCCCCGGGTCTTGAGAAAGCCCACTGGTTTGCCTCCCGCATAAATGTGATTAAGTCCTCGGAGCTTGCTATTGGAACCCATTTGCCGTCAGCTCCAGTGACATAGCGGATTAAAGCTTCTGCGTAGGCTAGTGCAGGTATGCCGGACGCATGACAAAGCAAATGCCACACTCTAACCGGTTCGCCTTTAACTTCCAAGTTTAATGGAACATGCTTGTTGACGGGATCGTTGAGACTTAGCTTTCCCTTTTCGACAAGCTGCATGATGGATAGGGCGGTGAAGGACTTCGTAACTGAACCAACGCCATAAAGGGTTTGAGGTGTCGCTCTTAAGCCATAATCGAGGTCTCTGAAACAGAAGCCCTTGCTGTAGGTTAGTTCACCATTCTCAATTATCGCAATGCTCAATCCTGGCAGATGCGTTTTTGACATTTTCTCAAAAATGAAGTTTTCCAGCTTTTCATAATCCAACAACTTTCACCATCCCCTTTTTATCTGCAACCCTATTGATAAGCTTAAACCTTTAAAGGGAAAATTACAAGCATAGAGAATGGTGCGTAAGCATGAGCGGAAATGTCTGCGAATATCAAGTTAGCAAAGCGAAAGTTTGCATAGTGCAAGGCGATATAACTGAGATGGATACGGACGCCATTGTAAACGCGGCAAACCCATCCCTTATGGGAGGCGGCGGAGTAGATGGAGCAATCCACCGTAAAGGCGGACCTAAAATTCTTGAGGAATGTAAACGGATTAGAGCAACAGAATATCCAAACGGGCTTCCAACAGGAAAAGCAGTAATCACCACGGGAGGCAATTTGAAGGCTAAATATGTTATTCACACGGTTGGACCAATTTGGCGCGGTGGAAATCAAGGTGAACCGGAACTTTTGGCTGAAGCCTATCGCAACTCTTTGAAGTTGGCGGTTTCAAAGGGACTGAAAACCATAGCTTTCCCATCAATCAGCACAGGGGCTTATGGCTACCCCATAGAAAAGGCTTGCAAAATAGCCCTAACAACAGTTAAAGAATTCCTCGAGAAAGAAGATAAACTTGACAAGGTTGTGCTAGTCCTATTCAGTCAACGCGACTTTGAAATATACAAGGAAGCCGCAAAGGAAATCTTGAAAAGTCAATATCTAATGTAAACTTTGCCGCCAAGCTCTTCAACACTTAGCTTGAGCTTTTCTAGAATCTGTTTCATTTTATCATTAACGGCGTCTTGCCATCCTTTTGAACCGCTTGGAATCCGCACCTCGATTATGCAGTAGTATTGCTCACCCACGCACAACCACCAAATTTCAACAAATAACCTTAGAAAGCAGCGACTTAAACTGTGCGAATTTCAAGTAATAATCAAAGGTATTTATAAGTCAGATTCCGAGTATATAATTAGCTAAAATCAAGAACTATGCAGGGAATCAAACTTGAGTACAATAAATTTTGAATATCCCCTTTAACTATGAGGGGATCGATGTACGCAATCAATGTTTTTCCGTTCACATCCTCCTTTATTCTCCAAAAGCGCTTCAAGTCCTTCTCAGCGAGCTTTTTTCTGCCGTCTATGTCACATCTCGACGCCAACTCTATGGATTGCAGGTAAAAATCTGTTATGGAATAGTTCACTAATCTGATGTTGAACTTTAAGTCTTTGTCATTAAGCTTTTCTGAAGTTTTAAGTCGGATGATTACAGCGTTTCCAAAATCATCTAGACTTTGTTCCCTTAAAACTATTAGGGGGCATATGAAGCGGGAGGCTTGAAAAAGCGAATCTAAAATAGGGTTGTCCTCTATTCTCTGCAAAGTCAAAAGCTTTTTCCACTTCAATTCAAGTCTTAGGCTTTCGGAAACCCCGAGTTCTCGATATCTAAACTTTCGTTTAAGCCAATCAAACTCTGCTTTAGGAGAAAAACGCTTTGAAAAATAGATTATTCCTCTGAGATTTTTAACAAGATAAAAGTGTAAAGGCTCCGTGATATTGCCCATCAAAACAACGTTTAGCGTTCCAAGTCTTAAAGTTTGTCTCCCTTAACAAGGCTCACGCGCTTGCAAAAGGCACATGTTTCACTTGAAGATGGAAAGCCGCAGATTTTACATCTGCCCAGCGTAGGTCTAGGCTTAATGTTTTCTAAAAGGGGTATAAGTTCCAAGAATCTGTTCAAGAGTTGATGTTTAAAGTACGGGTTATACTTGGCAACAGCCTCTAAAATTTCCGCCCTTTTACGCACACCAGTTCTCTTAGAGAACGGGCAGTCAATTTCCCTGAACGGGATGTCCTCGTACAGGCAGTAAAGTAAATTCTCATTTTCCGGACTGCGAATGAGCGGTTTAACTTTTGAAGCCATTCCCTCTGCCAATGGAGGCAAAACTGGTTTAAGCCTAACAAGCTGCTCCCAGCGTCCATAGAGAAAGTTGTTGAACATTACGCCGGCAACGTCCTCTAAGTTATGCCCCGTGGCTAAAACTTGAACTTTGGCTTTTAAAGCCATTTCCTCAAAAATTCGCCTTTTTATGGTTCCACAGGCGGAGCAAATCTTCCCCTTAAAGGATGTCTTCTTAAAATCTCCTATTTTTACGCCTAACTCTTTGTGAAGGTTGAAAACGTGCACTTCCACATCAAGCATAGCGGCAAGCTTCTCGACTTTGGATTGGCAATGGTCGGAATACTTTGGGATTCCTAAGTTTATGTGTAATACTACAAGTTTAACTTCTGGATAAACCCTTCGTAAAGCATGAAGAAGAGCAGCGCTGTCCTTCCCGCCTGAAACAGCCACTCCGACCTTAGCGTTTTCTGGGAACATTTCGAATTCCTCTACAGTTTTCTTAATCCTTGCAAGGTAAAAGTCAACGAAACATTTAGAGCATAGGCCTAGGCGGGCATATGGAATTTGCACCTCAACACGGGCTGACCGACATTTTCCACAAGTTATAGGCATGGCGACATCAACCGCTCAATATTGCCCCCGCCAATAAAAAACATTTTTATGTCAGCAACAACGCCCGAATCCAAAATGGTTTTATAGAATCTTAGACACTATTTAAGACCTCTGCGGCTTGAAATGGTGTTTATGTTATGTTAAGGGATAACTTGTCACGCTCTGCCAGCAACAGGAAACGCGTTATTATAATGGGTGCCGCCGGCAGAGATTTTCACAACTTTAACGTCTATTTTAGGGATAATGACGCATATGAAGTTGTTGCCTTCACAGCCACTCAGATTCCAGGCATAGAAGGTAGAATTTATCCGCCCGAGCTTGCTGGCAAAAACTATCCGAAAGGCATACCCATTTACCCAGAGGAAGACCTAGAGAAGTTGATAAGAGAATACAATGTTGATGAAGTTGTTTTCGCCTACAGCGATGTCTCACATGAATATGTCATGCATAGAGCGTCCATAGCACTAGCTAATGGAGCAGACTTTAGGTTAATGGGGCCAAAAACAACAATGTTAAAGGCCGACGTTCCAGTAGTGTCCGTGGGAGCAGTTAGAACTGGTTGTGGAAAAAGCCAGACCTCGCGGCAGATTGCAAAAATTTTGAAAGATAAGGGCCTAAACGTGGTTGTGGTTAGGCATCCTATGCCCTACGGGGACTTACGTAAGCAGGTCTGTCAACGCTTCGCCACCTACGAAGATTTGGACAGGCATAGTTGCACGATAGAGGAGAGAGAGGAATATGAACCCCATCTAGACAATGGAGTTATAGTTTACGCTGGAGTGGATTACGAGAAAATCTTGAGAGAAGCAGAAAAAGAAGCAGACGTTATTGTTTGGGATGGAGGAAACAACGACATACCCTTCTATAAGCCGGACTTACACATAGTTGTAGCCGACCCTCACAGAGCTGGACATGAATTAACGTATCACCCAGGAGAAGCTAATCTTCGAATGGCAAACGTCGTCATAATAAATAAGGTTGACACGGCGCCAGTGGAAAATGTTAACCGCGTCAAGGAAAACGTTAGGAAAGTGAACCCAAACGCCATTATCTTAGAAGCAGCATCACCAATAACAGCTGATATCCCGGAACTCATTAAAGGCAAACGTGTTTTAGTCATTGAAGATGGCCCCACATTAACCCATGGAAATATGCCCTATGGCGCTGCAACAATATTGGCTAAGCAGCTTGGCGCTAGCGAGCTAGTGGATCCAAGACCTTACGCAGTTGGCTCCATAAAGGAAGCTTACGAGGAATACCCGCACTTAGGAGCTGTGCTTCCAGCATTAGGATATGGCGAAAAACAGATAGCAGAATTAAATGAAACTATTTCTCGCACCCCCTGTGAAGTTGTCATTATAGGAACCCCTGTCGATTTAAGGAGGGTTATAAAAATAAACAAGCCCACCGTTAGGATAAAATATGAGCTAAAAGTTTTGGGACCAGTATCGCTGGAACAGGTTTTAGAAAGCTTTCTCGAGAAGGTGTACAAGTGTGGAAGGCGAGGAAAAAGAGGTTTCAAGGGTGAAAATAAGGTTCATAATTGAGGGCTTGGGCGAAGCAGAAGGCGAATTAATCCGTCATCTAGCTCCACGAACAGTTGAAATGGTTACACGGAAACTTCCATTTGAAGGAAGAGCGGCTCTCTGGAAAGAGGAGGTTTACTTTGAAATACCAGTGAAAATGGGGGAGGAAAAGGCAAAAAGCGTTGTTGAAAAGGGCACAATAGCCTACTGGCCCATGGGAAGCGCCCTCTGCATATTTTATGGAGAATCTCAGCCATACAGTCCGGTAAACGTTCTTGGAAAGATAACGGGAAATCTTGAGCTTTTCAGCAAAGTAAAAAGCGGCACAGTAATCAAAGTGGAAAAACTATAGGTAAACGCTTTCAGCCCAGCTCTTCAGCAGTCTTTCGCATTCTTCTTTAACTTCACGTTTTCTGCTTTTAGACTTTAAAGCCTCAAGAAACTCTATGCGCTTCTGAATAGAACGCCTTTCAGCCTCACCGCCAAAATACATTTTACCTTCAAGATACTCCTTCATATGATTCGCCTTTTGAACGAATAGACTTGCAGCGTCCACATGATTGGCAACAGCATATTTGTTTGCCCAAATGGTGGCTTCAGCCTCACGAAGTTGCGTGAAACCATCAATTTCAGATATTTCCCGAATGTAGATTCGAAGAAAATCGTAGTAGCCCGCTGTTTTAACGAGTTTAAGGGCTTCCCTTACTTTTTGTTTAAACTCAGGGCTTCCTTTAACTCTTAAACGATGCTTACAACAATTTCCAGTAAACTCTTTCCTTTTGATATCCTCTTCTGTTTGAACCCTTTTAAGAGGGGGCAATAAAAGCCTCCTCAAACAAAGGCTTCACGAGCTTGCTAATCTACAGCCTTGTATATTTTAATGTCATGGTTTCCAGAAACCAACTGAACTAAACCGTTGCTCTCAAGTTGTTCAAGCAGATCTTTTGCAGCGCTAATCCTAATGTTGAACTTGGAGGCTACGGCATAGGGCGTTATAACACGCATTTTCCTTAACTCCTCCAGCATTTTACCGCCTTTGATATCGGGGATTAATACTCCCGCCGGTTTCTTCTCCTTCGGCGCTGCTGCTTTTTCCTTCTCTTTCTTCTTTTTCTCTTCTTCACCCTTGCGCATTTGCATACGTTCCATCTGTTTTAGGGTTAGCTTCTTTTTCCCGCCCATGGCATTCACCGTTTGTTTTCGCAAAATATTCCACTGTGTTCCTTATATCTGTTACTAGCATCGTCCAAAGCGTGGAAAAAGAAAGGAAGGGAAAACTTGAAGTTTCACCTGCCCATAACTTTTCGGGCGGCGATTTCTATGTCCTCAGCTTTAATCGTTTTTCGTCCAGTGTGCATGGCAAAGTCCAAAGCTTCTTTAGCTATTTTGATTCCAATTTCCTCCAGAGCTTTGGCAAGTTCTTTGGCGGCTGCCTCGCTCACCCTCTCGGCGCCAGCCTTCTTGCAAATTCTATGCATGGGCGCTATTGCCAACTCTAAATCTGCCATAAAGCTCCTCCTCGGCTCTTTTTGGTATTTGAAGCAATATTTAACGTTTATTGCATTCCATCTTCCAAAAATAAACTCTAAAGTTTGGCCTTCTTGATTCAAGAGAGGAAATTATAAAAACTTCTAGGCTGTGTAGTTTATGCTCAAAGTGAGTAAAGATGAAAACCTTGAGGTTCGTTGACGCCCACATCCATCTATCCGATGAAGAATACTTGGAGAAAGTTGAAGGAATAATCTCAGAGGCGAAAGATTCCAATGTTGTTGCATTAGTTTCTAATTCCATGGACCTTGAAACTAGCGTCAGAAGCCTAGAACTAGCCAAACGATACAAAGGGGTTTATGCCGCCTTGGGGATTCACCCATGGACCGTGAATAGCCTGACGGAGGATGCGTTACAGCAAACATGCGAGCTTATTCTCGGGCAAAAACAAAACAGAGCGGTTGTAGCTATCGGAGAAGTGGGCTTAGACTACAAGTATGAGAAAGTATGGGATAAACAGTTAAAGGTTTTTGATGAAATGCTAAGACTTGCTGAAAAAACTGGACTACCAGTTATAATTCATTCTCGCGGAACAACAGCTAAAATTGTAGAAATGCTTCCATCCTACCAGTTGAAAAAAGTTCTGCTCCATTGGTTCAGCAACCCCATCAGCGTACTCCCCAAAGCCATAGACAACGGGTATTACATAAGCGAGGGCCCACCCGTCGCTTATTCTGAAGGTATTCGGGAGGTTGTTAGACGCGTTCCTCTAGAAAAACTCTTAACCGAAACTGACGGCCCAGTCCGTTATTTTAAAAGTCCCTTTGACGGCAGGCTAACTAGCCCAAGTTTTCTGTCAACGGTTGTCAGCGCCATAGCTGAAGTGAAAAAGAAAAATGTTTTTGAGGTTGCGGAGCAAATATTGAAGAATTTCGAGGAATTTTTCGGATTAAAGTTGGATTCGAAAAACCGAAACGCGTAAAGTTAAATTAGGTTCGTGTTATGAAATGACTCATTCCTACTTAAAACGGGGCAGTAAAGCAATGCTAAAATCAGCGTGGAGGAGAATGATTGGGAAAGGTTCGAACAGAACAGATTAAGCGCATAGCTAGAGAACTTATTAGACGCTTTCCTAACAAGTTTTCCGGAAATTTTGAAGAAAACAAGCGTGTTGTCACAATGCTTCTACCCGGAGCAACAACAAGAGTTCGAAACCAGATTGCAGGCTACATAACACACTTTTATGGTAGCATCGAGCCGGCATCCGCTTCAAGTGAAGGCGACGAAGAAGAAAGCGAGTAGCTTATTAAATCCTTTACGTTTTATAAAGCTGGAAGTGAAGCATGGCAATGATAGACTATTACAGGCGTGGCTGGGCTTTACGGTACTTGCGGGAGGCAAAAGCAGAATTAGAAGCTGCAAGAAAACTGCCCTACATGGCTACAAGCCTAATTTTAGAGGCTGTGAGAAAGGCGAGAAACGCCATATACTATAGCTTGGGTGAACCAGCATTCGTTGAAAGCGTTGTGAGAGAAGCTATGGAAAAAGCCCAAACAGGAAACGATCCTATCTTGAAATGTTTAGCTGAAATTGAAGAAATCATGCAGCAACTAGCCCAAGTAGAAGAGATGGATGAAGAGAAAGCCATTAAAAAGGCGGATATTCTGATTCAAACAGCATCCGAGATTGTTGAGACTGTTATTGGAGAAAAAGTTGAGGGTTAACGCTTTTCAAGGGCTTTTTCTATTCTCTTTAAGGCTTCTTTGATGTTCTCAATGGAGTTTGCAAAGGATATGCGCAGGTATCCTTCACCATATTTTCCAAAGGATGTGCCAGGAAGCACAGCCACGCCAGCCTCATTGAGAAGGTGATCTGAAAGCTCCTTTGAATGCATGCCCGTGCCAGTTATGTTTGGGAAAACATAGAAAGCTCCTTTAGGCTTCTTGCAGGTTATGCCCTTAATTTTGTTCAAACCTTCAACTATTACTTCTCTGCGTTTTTTGAATTCCGCAACCATCCGATCAACGGAGTCTTGTGGACCTCGTAGGGCTTCTATGCCAGCCATTTGGATGAAGGCACACGTACACGAGTTGGAGTTTACCATTAACTGGGTGACCTTTTCAGCCAAGTCTTTTCGCATAACGCCGTACCCGAGTCTCCAGCCCGTCATAGCGTAAGTTTTCGAAAAACCGTCGAGAATTATGGTTTTCTCTTTCATTCCGGGAAGGGAAGCAATGCTTTCGTGGGTTCCCTCGTATATGATGCGGCTGTAGATTTCGTCTGAAAGGACTATTACGTCGTCCCTATTGGCTATGCAGTCAGCTATAACTTTCAAATCTTCTTTTGTCAAAACGCCGCCAGTGGGGTTTTCCGGCGAATTAAGAATTATCATTTTAGTCTTTTTTGTGATTTTCTTTTTAACGTATTCATGGTCGAGTCTAAAGTCATTTTCCTCTTTAAGTGGAATTGGCACCGGTTTGGCTCCAACAAAATTTATCATTGACTCATAAATCGGGAAGCCGGGATTTGGATATAAAACCTCCTCACCGGGATTCACGCATGCCAATATTGCAAAGAACATTATTGGTTTTGCACCTGGCGTGACAACAACTTCGTCTGGTTCCACTGGAATTTTTCTTGTTTTAGAAATGTATTCAGCTATGGCTTCGCGGAGTTCAGGTATGCCCGCGGCAGGCACGTAATGAGTGTAGCCGGAGTAGAGAGCTTTAACAGCGGCCTCTTTTATGTTTTGAGGAGTGTCAAAATCTGGTTCTCCTATCTCGAGATGTATAATGTGTTTCCCCTGTCTTTCGAGGGCTTTGGCCTTGGCGAGCACTTCGAAAGCTGTTTCTGTTCCGAGAACAGCCATTCTATCTGCGAGTATGGAAGGCATAAAACCACCACTTTGGGATTGTTGAGGTAAACACGCTGGAATATTTAACTGTTACACTTCGCATAGTCTCAAAACATGGTTAAAAAAGCTTTGATAATTGACGTATTTTAAGAACCTCTGGGTTCACAAGGTTTGGCGGCTGCCTTCCCTCAAAGAAGGCGACAAGATTTTCAGCTACCATCTCAGCCATTCTTGAACGGGTTTCGTAACTTGCACTTGCTATGTGTGGAGCCACAACAATATTGTCAAGCTTAAGCAACGGATTATCTATGGGAGTCGGCTCCTGCTCAAAAACGTCTAGGGCTGCACCCGCAATCCAGCCTTCTTTTAACGCCTTGTAAAGAGCTTTTTCATCAACCACCGGCCCCCTAGAAGTGTTGACGAGGTAGGCTGTTTTCTTCATTAGTCTGAGTTTCTCCTCGTTGACGATATGGTAGGTTTCTTTTGTTAAAGGTACATGGATGCTTAGGAAGTCGGCTTCCCTGAAAAGCGTGTCCAAATCAACTCGTTTGGCACTAAGTTCTTTTTCCACTTCGGGCGGCATTGGTACAACATCGTAGTAGATTATTTTCATGTTGAAACCTTTGGCTCTTCTGGCAACGGCTGTTCCAATTCTGCCTGCGCCCAAAATGCCCAAAGTGGCGCCGTAAACGTCTCTGCCAAGCATCATGCTTGGGTGCCAACTCACCTTCCACTGTCCTGACCGCACATATTTGTCTGCTTCGACAACGCGCCTCGCAACCGCCATAAGCAAAGCCCAAGCGAAGTCCGCTGTTGTTTCAGTTAAAACACCGGGCGTGTTGGTCACGTATATGCCTCTTTTTGTGGCTTCAGCCACGTCTATGTTGTCGTAGCCGACAGCCATCTGAGCAATTATCTTAAGCTTTGGAGCCACATCAAAAACTTCAGCATCAATCTTGTCGGACAAAAGCGTGACCAAGGCGTCAACATCTCTTGCTTTTCTTATTATCTCGTTCTTTGGCGGCGGCCCATACTCAGGCCAAACCTCTACGTCGAAACGTTCCTTGATTATTTTCATGCCTCTTTCGGGTAGCTCGCGGGTTACGTAAACTTTCGGTTTTGTCATGTGGTTCACCAAACTATTATTGCAAACAGTTTATTAGCGTTGAACTTATTACATTTACTATCTTCTATTTCGCAAAATTATGATGGGAAAAACATGGCTGCCATCAAGAATTTGGAGCAACTTATCCAAAACGGTGAAACTCAAGCAGACAGAAGGGCAAGAGAATTAGCCCTAAAAAGCCTTGAAACCGCTGTCAAAGCAGTGGATCCTAAAAGGTTGATATTGTCGAAGCTGGCTTTAAAAGGCTCCATTTTGAAGGTTAACGGCTACACTTTTGACCTTAACCAGTTTAAAAACGTATACGTCATCGGAGGGGGGAAAGCCAGCGGCTCAATGGCTGAGGTGTTGGAAACAATTTTGGGCGATAGGATAAGGGAGGGATTTATCAACGTGCCAAAAGGCAGTAAACATAAAACAGCTGTTGTGAAGCTGCATGAGGCAAGCCACCCGATTCCAGACGATTCGGGAGTTCAAGGCGTCAAACGCATGCTTGAAATCGCAGAGAAAGCTGGAGAAAACGACCTAATAGTATGCTTGATATCTGGAGGTGGCTCCAGCTTGATGCCGCTACCAAGAAACGGTATAACACTGGCGGACAAGAGGAAAATCACTGAAGACCTTCTTAAATGCGGTGCAACGATAAATGAAATAAACACGGTGAGGAAGCATATCTCGGGATTTAAGGGCGGATGGCTGGCGAAAAAGGCTTATCCAGCCACAGTCCTAAACCTTATCCTTTCAGATGTTCTGGGTGACCCCCTTGATTCTATTGCCTCTGGGCCAACTGTTCCAGACTCGACAACGTTCAGCGATGCCATAAAAATCCTGAAAAAGTACGGGTTGTGGAAGAAAGCTCCTGAATCCGTTAAAAAAGTTTTAATCGATGGCGAAAAGGGGTTGACCCCCGAAACTCCGAAGGCAGATGACAAAGCCTTCAGAAAAGTCTTCAACATCGTGATTGGAAACTGCAGAGATGCCTGCACTGCAGCGTGTAAAGCCTTGAAAAATGAAGGATTAAACACTCTGCTTTTAACTTCGCTTCTCGAAGGGGAGGCACGGCACGTTGGAACAGTTTTGGCTTCATTGGCACGGGAAGTTGCCGCTTCCGGAAATCCCGTACAAAAGCCTGCTGCAATCGTGGCTGGGGGAGAAACCACAGTTACAGTTGTCGGTAAAGGTAGGGGCGGAAGAAATCAGGAAATAGCACTAGCCTCTGCGTTAAAAGTTAAAGGTTTAGATGGCTGTGTTGTTGCTTCATTAAGCACCGATGGGGTGGACGGCCCAACGGATGCTGCCGGAGCCATCGCCGATGGAAAAACCGTGACGAAAGCGGAGGAAACTGGACTTAAAGCAGAAGATTTTCTTGCCGAAAACGACTCTTACAATTTCTTCTCAAAACTCGGCGACTTAATATTTACCGGCCCAACGGGAACAAACGTAAACGACGTATCCGTCGTCATAGTCCTATAGGAGGAGTAACCTTGAGCACAGGCATAGCTGTGAGGTTTGTAGGTAGCCTACGCAACATAATTGGGAAAAGCAAGATCACATTAAATATTGATGGGACAAAGACGCTTAGAGAGTTAATACTCGCGATTGTTGAAAAATTTCCGGAAGCAAAAAAGGCTCTCATAGACCCGGAACTTGAAGACCCGAGACCCAATACATTAATAATTGTGAATGACCGGGAAATAAGCGTCCTAAATGGTTTAGAAACGATGGTCAAGAACGGGGACGAAGTAGTTTTTGTCCCGGTTTCCCATGGCGGATGAACTGTGAAAACGCAGATTCCAATAATAACTTTGACCACGGATTTTGGACTGGCAGACCCCTATGTCGCCGAAATGAAAGCCGTTATCCTAAGGATAAATCCTAACACAAGAATTGTGGACGTAACCCATCAGGTGGAGAAGTTTAACGTCAGAAACGGTGCATTCGTTCTCGCCGCCGCATCGCCATACTTTCCGGAAGGCACAATACATGTGGCGGTTGTTGACCCGGGTGTAGGAACAAAACGCAAGCCCATACTAATTGAGACGGAGAAATCCTTCTTTATAGGTCCAGATAATGGCGTGTTAACTTTGGCGGCGAAAAATCAGGGGATAAAACATGTTTATGAAATAGCAAACCCAAAGTTTATGCTTCCGAAAATATCCCAAACCTTCCATGGTAGAGACGTCTTCGCCCCAGTGGCGGCGCATCTTTCAAAAGGCGTAAAACCAGCCGAGTTTGGACCAGAAATTCACAAGATAGTCATGCCAAAGTTTGCAAAAGTCGTCAAGAAAGACAACACATTGATAGGCGAAGTTGTCCACGTTGACAGTTTTGGAAACATTGTCACAAACTTCACAGCAAAACACCTTGAGGATTTAAGCATACGGGACTCTGTGCACATAAAACTTGGGAACACAAAGTTAACATTGAAGCTTTGTAAAGCTTACGCAGAAGTTAATATGGGAAAACCTCTCGCCATAATTGGAAGCCACAATTTTCTGGAGGTTTCTGTAAACATGGGAAGTGCAGCCCAAGCTTTCAGAGTAAAAGTCGGAGACACAGTCACACTTTATCGGTCTTTGTGAGATCCCTAAGCCTCTCAATACCGCCTATTTCCTTTATGAATTCTGCCACGCTTTTAGGTACAAGTTCCTCCCAGTTTTCGCCTCTAAGCATTCTCTCTCTTATCTCAGTTGCAGAATAAACCTCACGTTTGTGAAAACGAATGGACTTAACTTTGTAGCCGGCTTCTATAAAGAGCCTCCTTGTAAGTGGTTCATTGGAGTAAACCACATCAAAACGCGGGGTGTAGCCTTCAACAACAGCCACCCAAGCCATGTGCACGTGCACGTCGGGCACTGGCACAATCCATATGCGGTTTAAATCGATTTTCGCCTCTTCCAAACCTTTTCGTATCATCACTAACCTTTCACCAGTAGTGAACGGGTTATCAAGGCGGTGGCTGTATTGAGCGCTACCAACAACGATCACAAGTTCATCCACCTCGTCTAGAATCTCTTTAACCACTTGGAGGTGGCCCTTATGGAAAGGCTGAAACCTGCCGACAAAAACCCCGCGTTTAACCATGATTATCCCTTCACAGATTTAGGCGTCAAGCTTTTATTATTTGCGCCGTTACCCAAACGCTTCAAAACAAATTCTACGGGGGATACTTGTAAAATGCTTTTGTTCACCTTAATTTCCTTGGTTGACGTGTAGCCTCGACTTTCTCGTCGGAGAATTTTAAGCTTAATTTGCACGCCTCCGCCGTAGCCGCCCAAAGAAAGGTCTGAATTTACAACTCTGTGGCATGGAATAATAAGCGGGAAAGGGTTTGAAGCCATAACTCTTCCAACGGCTCTTGGACTTCCACCGACAGCTTTCGCTACAGAGCCATAAGAAGCAACGTAACCTATGGGAATTAGGGAAACTGCCTTGAGAACTTTTTGGGCATAGCTGGACAAGTAACCCATGGCGAGAGGAAAACTTTCAGTGCATTCTTGACCATGATAGATGCTCGCCAACGAAGAAATAACTTTCCCAGCGAACCATGTTGGCTTTTCTGAATGCTGAAAGGAAACATTGAAAGGAATATTTTTAAGCAAATTTTGCAAAGCTCGGCTTCCGTCGAAGGCAAAGGCTGTAGCAAAAACCGTTTCATTTTCGTGCGCAACGCCAAACCAGACGTTTTCAACTGAGTCAACGTAGAGCGTTAGCATTTCGCTGCCTCGTTAAAGCGTTTTAAAATCTTTCAGCTATTTTAATCCTGTGGAGGAAAAGCCGTCTTGGATGAGGTTGAAAGAAAAACTATATACTTTAAATACTGTGGCGAAGCGAACACTGAAAAAGTTCTTTTGGCAATTAGACAACGCTGCAGAGAGGCGAACATAG
>JAWBXD010000012.1:0-19362 GCA_038868055.1 Bathyarchaeia archaeon | reverse complement strand
TTTCCCAGAGCTTTGTCTGGTGCTTATCCGTGGGACAGTTATTGGCAAAGCTTGGTTTTATCGTACTCCCTTGGTGCCACAGTAACTTTCTTAAACATTCTCATAGGCTTGCCTATGGCAATAATTGTTGCAAGAAAACGCTTAGGAAGCCTTTCGCCGATATTAAATACGCTTATTGACATTCCAATAATAGTTCCGTCAGTGGCGCTTGGGGTGTCCTTGCGGTTTTTCTGGAAGGAAACAGTAGCATTCATATCTGAAGATTGGCTCCTCATTTTTGCACATCTGGCCATCACATACCCCTACTTTGTTAGGTCTATGGCTGCCGCCATTGAAAGGATAAGCCTAGAACTCGAGGAAGCTTCGAGGACTTTGGGGGCCAAGCCTCTGTGCGTTTTCAGAACGATAGTGTTTCCCTTGACCAAGTACTCCATGTTTTCGGGGGCCATAATGGTTTTCACCAGAAGTGTAAGCGAGACAGGCGCCACATTAGCTGTCACTCAGCGTAAAACCGCTCCAGTGGTTTTAGTCTACTGGGTTAAGGGGAAAGTTAGAGTTTCACCGTTAGAAATTGGCTTGGGATGCGGTTTCTTAATATTAATCTCCTTCGCAATTTTACTGACGTTGAGGTTTGTCGTTAGGGAAAAGGGAAGGTACTGACATGCCAGATGTGCGCTTGATAAACGTTACGAAAAGGTTTGGCAAGATTGTAGCCGTAGATAACGTTAGTCTCCACATCAAAGATAAGGAATATTTTTCCATTCTTGGACCCAGCGGTTGCGGGAAAACAACGTTGCTCAGGCTTATAGCTGGCTTGATCGAGCCTGATGAGGGTGAGATATACATTGGCGATAGGCTTGTAAATGATGTTCCGCCGGAAGACCGGGACATAGGCTTTGTTTTCCAAACTTTCGCTTTATTCCCCCACATGAACGCTTGGGAAAATGTCACCTACGGACCGCGTGTGAAGGGTTTCGACATGAAGAAGGCTGAGAGGATAGGCCATGAAGTGTTGGAGATGGTTAGGCTTCATGAACGTTTAGACGCTTTTCCCCATGAGTTAAGTGGGGGTATGATGCAGAGAATAGCCGTCGCAAGAGCGCTAGCCGCCGGTGCAAAACTGCTGTTGCTAGATGAGCCGTTGGGACATTTAGATGCCAAGGTTCGAAATGAGCTTAGATATGAAATTAGGCGAATGACAAAGGACCTAGAGTTAACTGCCATACATGTAACCCATGACCAGTCGGAGGCTATGGCGATATCTGACAGAATAGCCGTCATGAAAAAGGGGAAGGTACTGCAAGTTGGCACGCCCCAAGAGCTTTACATGAACCCGAAAAGCATTTTTGTAGCTCACTTCATCGGGGGCGCAAACTTTCTTGAGGGTTTCATTGCAGACGTAACAGATAAAACGGCAACGATTGAGCTTCGAGGCGGGTTGAAGATTCAAGCAGTCAACAAGGGCTTGAATAAAGGTGAAAGGGTAGTTTTAGCTGTAAGACCTGAAGTCTTCACAATTAAAAGGGGAAAAAGCAGAAGCGAAAACTCCATTTTCGGCGTGGTGGAGAGAGTTACTTTTGAGGGTACAAATCTGCGGTATGAAATTAGACTTGAAAATCAAGACTTAATCGTTGTTGTAACGCCGTCTCTTTCAAGCGAGTGGTTTAATATAGGGGAGAAAGTAGCTGTAAGCTTTCAGCTGGAAAGCGCCCACCTATTTGCTTATCCAGAGACAGGGTTGCGGGAGGAGTTGACCGTTGAGTGAGTTGATAAAATGGTTTGAAAAGAGACGGGAGACGAAGGCCTTAGCGACAATACAACAACATTTAGCTTTAACAACAAGCATCGTTGAAGACTTAGAAAAAGCCGTTGCAGCTGCTGTGAAAAATAACGTGGAAGAGATGCAAACGTGTGTTGAAAGAATAGCCAGCAACGAAAGGGAGGCGGATACGCTGCGAAGAAAAGTGATGGACGAAGTTTCGAGAGGAGAGCTTTCGCCAACGGCTCGAGAAGACCTCATGCATTTGGTTAAAAGGGTGGACATGGTGGCAGATTGGAGCAGGGAATCCACAAGGGTTTTAAGTGTACTGCCAATGGAGGATGTGCCGAAATCCATTAAAGAAGGAGTTATGGAGATGGCTAAAAGCATAAAGGAATGCGCAATTCTACTGCAAAAATGTGTGAATAAAATGATGGTTAAACCTGAAGAGGCACTTCAAGCTGCAGATGCCGTTGAAAGAGAGGAGGAGAATGTGGACGACTTACATGAGAAGGTGCGGATGCTCCTCGGAAGAGAAAGTTTGCCAAAGGCAGGTGTAGCCGTTCTCATCGGACAGCTCTTCGAGGCGATGGAGATGATTGCAGACTCATGCGAAGATGCGTGTGATCAAGTTAGAGTTATAATGGTTAGGCGGTGATATGTTTTGGGGGGAACAAGATGGTTGAAGTTCGGGTAGACATATCTGAATTGAAGGCGGAAGGCGATGATCTGATAAAAGAATTGGCGGATTTCCTGCGAGAAAAAACAAACATGGAGATTGAAACAACAGCAGATGAAATAATTGTGAAAACTGAGGGGAAGGCTCTTTCAAAAAAACATTTAAGGGTGCTTCTGCGGAAATACCTTCACAAAGTTGAACTCAAAGAGTATTTTAGGGTTATAGGCGGAAAAGAAAACACGCTGATAATCAAGGAAAAGAAGATCTCAGAAATGGAAGAATAAAAGGCAACTATTTCTTCTCCCTGCCCATGTTACTTTCCTCTACAGTTAAGTTTTCTTGAACCTCAAAAATGTAATGCCTCGCCAAGCGGGTATTTTTGCAGGCGCCTATTAAATCTCCATTTTTCATGGAAACCTGCGCCTCATTGATTAAGTCTTTAACCTTCAAAATAATTTGGTCTGTTTGGAGTTTTTTAGGTTCAGGGTTAGGTTTAACGAGAAAAGTACAGTATCCGTTTCCAATACTCAGAGAAAACATGGACAAGGCATATTCAAGTTCTGCAGCCACATGCCAGACATTATTTGAAAAAGCTTCCCTATTATTGGCTTTGAGGGCGGACATGGAGCCTTCCAAATGTTTTATGGCAGATTCCAACGCCTTCAATATTTTATCGTTGTAAGCCATCCTTCCCAGCTCGGACTTGTTTGCACACTATTATAGCTCAACTTTTTATCTGTTTCGTCAAATGCTGATCACTTTTCACCCTTTGCAATAAAAACTATCCCCAAAAACACCAACACCGTTCCGAAAATAAAAGGCGATGCAGGAAACTCTTTGAACAACGCTGCACCCAGAACCGCCGCGCCTATAGGTTCAAGCAGAGCCATTGTAGCGGTTTCAAAAGACTTCAAGTTTGAAAGGGACGAAAAATAGAGGGTGTGGGCTGCGGCGGTTGGGAGCGCACCTAAGCCGAGCAATGGCAGAATCACTATAGGATCTACAGGCAGTTCCAACCCTTTACCCATACTTGTCGAGCTTAAAAGACCGACAACAAAAGCCGCAAGCAAGTAAATTGGCAACATTACGGGTAATATGGCTTTTTGCCCTCTCACCCTCTTGCCATAGTTTAAGTATATAGCCTCCACAAAGGCGGCAAAAACTGCCTCAATGTCGCCTTTAAAACTTGGAACAATTTCAGTGGAAGACACGCTTAAAGGTGCAAACGCAGATTCTGCATACGCAATAACACATGCACCAAAAACAGATATGGCTATTCCTGCCACCGCTAAGCGTGAAGGCTTCAATTTAAAGAGAAACGTGGAAATGAAAACCGAGAAAATCGGTGTTGTGTTGACGAGGACTGTGGCGTTTAGAATAGACGTGTCTTTCACCGCCGATATAAAGAATATGAAATGAAGCCCCAACAAAAGGCCGAGAATGAAAAAGTCTTTCATGTTTTTGAGCCCGTAATTTTTTAAGATAGAAAGCTCGCCGGAAATCAGCAATATGAGTGACAAAATGAAGCATGCAATTATCAAACGCCAGAAAGCTATAGAGAATACGTCTAAACCATGAAGGAAACGTATGAAAATCGCCGCCGTTCCGAAAAGGATTCCGGCGACAGCACCTTCAACAAGAGTTAGTTTCCGAGTTCGCAGTTTAGGGGGCATAAGCCATTACTTTTACATTCTGGCTGAAAAATTTTCCTAAGCCTTTTGATAGTTGTTAAAATGATAGAAAAGGTAAGGTTCTGAGAACAGCTAATTGCGTTTATTTTCCACCGAGATTGTGCTTTCTCCAGCCTCCTTTTCGACACGGATGACGTGTTCGGCTTTTTCTGCAAAGGCTTCACTGTGAGTTACGGCGATTATCTGTTCTATGGCTTTGAACCTTGATATAGCCTCAGCCAAGCGATCTACAGAACCGTCTTCTCGTCCAAGGCTTTCGGTTGGTTCATCCAATAACAAGAAGCTCAAGCCATGCCCCGTTTTAGACCGCATTATAAGCTGTCCCAAGCCAAGGCGATAGGCAAAAGCTATTAACGTGCGCTCTCCACCGGAGAGACTTGAAACTTCCCTTTCTACACCGCTTTCGCTTATCACATATGGAGTGTATGTCTCGTCGATCACAATGTTTATTGGGGAGCCCTCCTCGCCAATTAAATTGTCCAGAATTTGCTGGGCAAGGTTTTTCAAGACTTTTACAAACTCGCCTCTAAGTTTGGGCTGGATGCTTCTATACGCATCACGAATGCTGGCTATAACGCCTATGATTCTGTTTAATCGCTCCATCTGCTCCAATTTTTTCTGAGCTTGGTCTATCCGCTCTTTAATGTCGTCTAAGCGTTTCAGCAAGTCGCCTTTACGGTTTTCCATTGTTTGCAGTTCAGACCTAAGCAGATAATAGTTCTGAAAGACTTTCTCTCTATGTTTTTTGGCGTTTTCAAACTCTGAAACGTCGAATCGAACTATTTCAGATCGGATCTTTTCAAGTTGCGCCCGCAACTCCGCCTCCAACTTCTGTTTGTCCTCGAATTCTTTGGAGAGTTCAGCCAAGGCTTTAGATTCTTCGTTTATGCGGTTTTTCAACTCATCAATTCTCGACATCAAGCCTTGAAGGTTTGTGATGGCTATGCTGGCTTTCTCCTTTAACTGTTGCAGTTCCTCGATCTCTTTTTGAAGCTGGTTTACGGTTTTCTGCCTTTCACTGGTCTCTTTCTGGATTCTCTGAATTAGATTTTCCTTATACTCGCTGGTTAAAGGCTGTAAGCACAAAGGACAACGGTTTTCCGCTGAAAGCGACGAGAGCCTTCTCTGGTCCGCTTGCATGCTTCTGAGCGCTGCTTCTTGTTCAGCTTTTAAATCGGCGATTTGGCTGTCAAAGGTTAACAAGTACTGCCTTAAAGCTTCAAGAGGTTGATCTGCAGGAACCCCGACTTCCTTCAGCATGTTTTTATGGGATTGAATTTGGGCTTCCATGGAGGTGAGACGATGCTTCAGGTTTTCGATTATAGATTTTTTGCCCTCGATTTTTTCGGCAATCGCCGCCAAGGAATCTTCTAGACTTGATAGTCGAGCTTGAATTTGAGCTTCTTTCCGCCTATATTCTTCTATGGAAGCCCGCAGTTCCTCAAGCTTTTTAAGCCTTAAATCGGCTTCTTCAAGGGTTTTTTTGGCTTCTTCAAGCCTCCTCGAAGCGCTTTGGATGTCAATTTCTAGGCGTGTAAACTCCTCAGCTAGTTGCGTGTAGTCAGCGTTAAGCTTTTCCAAACCAACGATGTCAGGGTCTTTTTCATAAACTTTCTTTTCTGCCTCGTATTCCTTCTGGTAGGCAGCCATGTTGCTCCATGCTATCTCGTAATCTGAAAGCCCAAAAAGCTCGTCGAGGCGCCGTTGTCTGTCTCTTGGCGGGGCGTCTATAAGCTCTTTTAAGTGCTCTTGGCGAATCCAAACTATTTCTCGGAAAAGCTCCTTATCAAGTCCAGTTATGGCTTTTAGTTGTTCAGCTACGGCTTCGCTTTTCACGCTGGCTATGATGGTTTCGCCCTCAAAAAGCTTCAATTCGTCAAAGTCTTGGCTTATGCCTTTTCCACGTCTCTTAAGCCCCCTTGTTATAGTGTAGCTTTTGCCATTCTGAGTGAAATGGAGAACAACTTTACCACTTTCAGCCCCGTCCCGTAACAAGTACTCGTAGCTCCTTCCTAACGGGTCTCCGAAAAGGGCGAAGTCGATGGCGTAAAGAATGCTTGATTTTCCGCAGCCCAAACCGCCCACGAGGCAATTAAAGCCTCTAGCGAAGGGTACAGTTGTCCTCACATGTGAACGAATATTTTCCAAGTGAACAACCTCAATCCTCATTGCACGAGCTCCTCCAGAATTTGTCGGACGCGTTCATCCTGCTTCTTTGTTAGTGGCTCGATGAGGTTGACGGCAGCATGGGCTATTTTTTCGGCATGCTCTGGACTGTAGCGTTCAGTGAAAATTTGCATGAAATATTCGAAACTCTTCGTTTTCAAGTCTTTAATTTCGCTTTCGAATATGGAGCGAACAACGGTTTCCGGAACCTCGCTTTCACGAAGCAAAACAACCGGATGAACAAGTAAAGCCTTTTCTGCCGCACTCCTGATTTGAGCGACGTCAACATCAGCGCGGCTTGCCTCCACCGGCAAAACACCCTTAAGCACGGGCACAAGGATCACGCCTTCTTGGTCAGCGCTTTTCACGAGCTGAACAGCAAGTTCGGTTATTTTTGAAGCTGTGAACCCAGTGAAATCTTGTTCTAAAACGACGAATCTGCGCGTGGATTCAAGCTTAATAAATTGGGGCGAAGCCTCTCCCTTCTCGTTAACCTCAACATAGTAGAAGCCTTTCTCGTTTTTCGCCTCATCATAGTTTATGGTTTCAGTACTTCCTGGATAAGCTAGCAAGCCAGTCTTGAACCTCCCGAGATAAGGCGCATGCACATGTCCGGCAGCATAATAGTTGAAGCCGTCTGGTATATGCTCCGGTGAAGCCTCAGCCTCCATGTATGGCGGGTTAAGCTCTGGAATATCAAGAGCCATGTGGAAAACAAAGATGTTGAACAACGAAGGGTCTGGCATCGGCTTGTTCTTGTCCATAAAGGCTGGGAGCATTTCCTCGGTTTTCCGGCGAGTCCTAAAGTTTGGCACTCCGTAAACGTAGCAGCATTCCGGCAGACGCCAGCATGCGCCTTCATGTCTCGGGAGAAAATAGATTAGTCCAGCGCTGTCCAACGGGTTTAAAATGGTGCTTGTAACCACGTTTGGCGCCGAATCATGAGAACCATCAACAACAAGCACCGGAATGCTGGCGTTCCGTAATTTGCTGAAGTTTTTGATGGCGTTTTCTAGTGTAACGTTGGATGGTCGCGCGTTGTGGAAAAGGTCCCCAGCAATGATCATGAACGTCGGCTTTAGTTCCAACGTTTTATTAACAAGCTCGCTGAAAGCTCTATCAAAGTCTTCTCTTCTAGCTTCAAGCCCATACTGCGAATAGCCTAAATGCAGGTCAGCGGCGTGAACGAAGCTGAAAGCCTTCAACCACTCCACCTCAGACTTAATCAACTTACAATTAGCAGAGTAAAACCCTATTAACGTTTAACAGCCCGCAGATAGAAACATATAAGAGTGAAATGGGCTGTTTTAACCAGCGAAAGGATGCTTTAAAATGGAATGCCGAAAATGTGGCAAAGAGACATTTCTGCCCTTTAAATGTCCATACTGCGGAGGATACTTCTGCACAGAACATCGTCTACCAGAAAACCACAACTGCCCAAAACTGGAACTCGCCCGCGCACCTACAGAAAAGGAGGAGATAGTTAAGCCAATACCGCTGCGGGCCCAGCGCGTGCAAAGCCCCTACGAGTATACAATAACGTACATCCCAGTTGAAAGGAAAAAGAAACTTTATTTCAGCAGCAAAGAGATCAAGCATCTTGCCGTGGCAGCGCTTCTCGTTTTAGGTATAGGCTTCTCGCTTGGACTTTCATCCAACCTACTTGGAAGCCCAACCACGCTTTCAATATTCGCCATTACAGTAACCGCCTCGTTTCTAACCCATGAACTAGCCCACAAATTCGCAGCCCAAAAGGCGGGGTTATGGGCCGAGTTTAGACTCATGTTTATGGGGCTGGTGTTAACAGCAATATCCATCATTTCGCCAGTCTTCAAAATAATATCGCCTGGAGCTGTGTTAATTTTTGGGTTTGCTGGAAAAAACAACATTGGCAAAATATCAATGGCCGGACCAACCGCCAACATAGTTCTTTCAGCCATGCTGGCCGGACTATTCTTTGCCAGCAAACAGTCAATTTTCATATATGCGTCCGCCATAAACGCTTGGATAGCCTTATTCAACCTAATTCCCTTCGGAATTCTGGATGGACACAAAATTTTCGCGTGGAACAAAGGTGTATGGAGTCTAGCCTTCACGACAAGCCTCATCTTAACGGTGCTAACTTACGTGTACTTGCCTTTTTAAATGAGCTCTATAGTGACATGAACTTCTTCTGGGACACGTATCCGCATGATCCGCCTCATAACGCGCTCTTCAGCATCAATGTCTATTAAACGCTTATGAATACGTAGCTCCCACCTGTCCCATGTGGACGTGCCCTCGCCGCACGGCGATTTCAAAACCGGAACCCTAAGCCGTTTAGTTGGCAGCGGAACAGGGCCAACCATTTTCACCCCTGTCTTTTCAGCGATGCTTTTCAGTTCTTGGCATACTTCTTCCAGTTTCTTGTAGTCTGTACTTGTCAAGCGGATTCGCGCTTTCCTAACCATGGCCCGTTGTTCACGCCTCAAATCATTAATTTTCTCGGTGGGATACCTTTAGACAGCAAGGCACAAATAAAAACTTATCGAAGAATGGAACTACATAAAACAACATCGTCAAGCGTTCACAAATAAAAGGTGGCTAGGCGGAGCAGACGTGTGATGCTGAAGGTTAAAGGAGTACTGCTGGACCTTGACGGCACAATAGTTGACTCAAGAGAAGCCTACTTTGAAGCCTTAAAAAGGACTTATGAAAAGTTAAGCCTTGAAAGTTTTAACCCATCTATAGCCTTAGAAATTCCAAGAAGGTTGGAGCAAAACCAGCCAATAAACGATTTAATCGGCGGCGTCGACGTCAAAAAATTCCTTGACATCTACCTGAAAACATATTACTCCTTGACTGAGAGCAAAACAAAGCCGTTCCCAAACGTTTCAAAAACCCTTGAAATGCTTTCGAAAAAAGTGAGGCTTGCCCTCCTTACGATGCGCCACGTTCCGAAAGAAAACATTAAGAGGGAACTGGAAAAACTCGGCATAGCCAAACACTTCCACTGCATAGTAACGGCGTTTGATACGCCCTTTCCAAAGCCCTCTCCAAAAGCCATAACAGTATGCGCAGAAAAGCTTGACGTAAGAATAAGCGAGTGCGCCGTCGTAGGCGACTCTGTCTGCGACATAAAAGCTGGGAAAAACGCTGGAGCCAAAACAGTGGCGGTTCTATCTGGAATATTCTCTTTCGAAGAACTTGCAAGAGAAAGCCCGGACCTAATAATTAGGAGCTTGAATGAACTCTTGAACTTTTTAGGCTAGTTTTGGCGCATCGAAATATTACAGGGCGAACAATATGGCTAAAAACTACTTAAGAATCTTATAGAAGCAACCATAAATAAAGCTTAATTAAAGCTTTGAATAGTAGAATAGTTGGAGAGGGCTTCGAAAACAATGAATTTCATTGAAATACTGCTATCTGAAAAACTTAAAAACAAAAATCCAATGTTGGATCTCTTTGGGGCAGACCGCAAGGTTCTACAGATAGCATGCCAAGACCTAACGAACTATCTTAAAGTACACTGGAACCTTACGGGTAAAGAGGCAAACGAATGGGAGTTAGTAGACAAACTTGAAGAGTTTTATCAAAAAGATCCAAAGGAACTTGAAGAGTTCATCGACCTTTGGACGGGCATATGGCTTAAAAAATGGAGTGAAAGAGTGAAACTGCTCATAGGCAACGAAGACTCGAGGAAATGGGACAAAATGACAAGAATTCTAAACGATGCTGAGCCCTTATGGAGAAAGCTGCCAAACCGAAAGGAATTACAAGAAGTCGTGATCTACACACTTATCAGGAACGGTGAAATCTGCGGCACTTCAATACTTGCTGAAAACCTCTTAAAAATGGAGTTAGGCGAAAATAAAAGAAGATACGCTACAGAGAAAGAACAAATAATAAACCTTGTCAACAGAACTCTACGCAAGACTAGAGAGTTAACCCGAAGTAAGGGACCGTTAATATACGTCAGAATTGATAAGGGATACTTTAACAGCGTTTAGCGGCTAAAACTTTTTAACGAATCCTTTCCCGGTTAAGGTTTTTAGTCTGCCAGGAGTATCGCCTAATTGTTGTTGTTTCGCCGTAGCCACACGCAGCACACCGCTTTTTAGAAACATTGTAAGATCTTCTTCCGCAGCGTCTGCAGCGTATATGTAAAGTTTTGCCAGCGCGTTTCCCAAATGATGGTGTTCCTTTCCCCAACTAGATTTCACCTTGGAGGCGGAGATATCAAAACAACATTGTCTCCGCGAACTATTATTAAACCGAGCTTTTTGACGTTTTCGGCATCTGTGGTGTCTTCTGTTTCCTCGAGAACGAGATTTAGGTGCTGGTCGAAACCCTTCAGTTTCCCCCTAAGGCTTTTTCCGCCCTTCAACTTCACAAGAACAACTTTTCCAAGGTTTTGTTCAAGGATTTCAGTCGTCATTTCGCTCATTAGCAGACACCACGTTACATTTACCCTTTTTATACTAAAGTCATACCATTTAAACCTATCTAAAAACAGAGGTGGAAAAGTGGCTGAAAAACATAGGAAGAGATATTTTATAAAAGAGAAAGAAGCTGAAGCCTTGCTGAAGGAAGCCTCAAAAAAACTGAAGAAAAATCTAGAATCCCTTTTTAACTCCAAGGGGGGTGTGGAGCTTTTTGAAACGGATTTCTGTGAAATCTTTCTGGTAAACGGCAAACCGTCTTTCTTCAAAATCGGACAAAACATTTATCCAACCCTCACTTTTGATAAAGCTCTTGCTTCAATGCCAAAAATTGTTATTGACATGGGAGCCGTTCGCCACATCTGCAACGGTGCCAACGTTATGGCGCCCGGAATCGTTCGGTTTGAAGGAGAGTTTGAGAAAGGAGATTTAGTTGTTGTAGTTGATGAAAAGTATGGGAAACCTCTTGCAATAGGAGAGACCTTTTACGACGACAACCAGATTGGTAGGATTAAACATGGCGTTGTTGTTAAGAACGTGCATTTTGTCGGCGACAAAATTTGGAACCTAATTAAAGAGATGGGGTTGCTGCCAGTGAACCGGTAATTCAGATTCCAGATTCATAAACTCTTAATAGGTTAAATCTGTATTCCAAATCAATAGGACAGCTAAGTAAGAAAACACTTAACTCTTAAAAGGGAGAATTTAAGATTAAACAGAGAGGAGTAAATTGCCGGGTTTGAGTGAACTCTTTCGTAGGTATAAACGGGAAGAAAAAATAGTAAAAGAACACAAAGCTGAAGAGGTAAAGGAGGCGCTTGTAAAAACTTATTTGAAAGCTATGCCAATTCGCGACTTGTCCGACCTCGACGTTGTTAAGAACGAGGTTCGTTCTGGAAATATCCTAATTCTTAGGATAACCCCACTAGCTAACAAAAGTGTAGAAGACGTGAAAAAAGCGGTTAACGAATTATGCGAGTTCGTGGAGTCGCTGGGTGGAGACATAGCCCGTTTAGGTGAAGAAAGGGTTGTAGTGTGTCCGCCCAACGTTAAGATTTGGAGAGAAAAACCTCAAGTGGCAAAGGAGTCGGTGTCTACAGCAGCCTAATAGTCTCCATAATTGAAGGCGCCGCTGCTGGAATCCCACACTTCTTCTGAATGAAACTGGCTATACTGGTTATTTTCGCCCTTTCGCCGTGACAAACTATAACCCTTTCGGGTCTGGGTTTCAGATGCGTTATGTAGTTTATTATTTGTCTTCTGTCAGAATGTCCTGAGAACCCCTCAATGGATTCAACTCGCATTTTCACTTTTACAACGGACATTTTGCCTTCACTGTCCATCATTGTAACTTCGTTTACACCTTTCTGCACACGTCTTCCAAGCGTGCCCTCAATCTGGTAGCTCACGAAAACTATTACGTTTCTTTCATCCTCAGCCAAGCCTTTGAAGTATTCTATTACTGGACCGCCCTCAAGCATTCCAGAGGTAGCCATTACAATACATGGTTCACCTTCTACAATGTTTTGTCTAACGCTTGGATGCTCAACCACCGTGAAGTAGTCGGACTCGAAGGGATTAACCTCTTCGTGAAGTATGCTGTTGCGGACTTCTCGCCCCAAATACTCCGGGTAAGCTGTGTGAATAGCTGTTGCCTCTGAAATCATTCCTTCAATAAAGACTGGCGCCTCTTTCATGAGCCCCCGCTTCATGTAACCATCCAAAACAAGCATTATTTCTTGCGCTCTTCCAACAGCCGGAACGGGAACCAAAACCTTTCCCTTTCGCTCCAACGTTTCGTTCACAATTCTCACTAGGCGTTCTTCGGCTTCAACCCTCGACGGCATTATGTCGTCCGGACCGCCGTAAGTGCTCTCTGTTATAACTGTTTCAACCCTTGGAAACTCGACCGTCGCCGCCTCCAAAAGCATTGTTTTCGCATACTTGTAGTCACCGGTATAGACTATGTTGTGTAAGCCCTCGCCTATATGCAAGTGAATTATTGACGAACCTAAAATGTGTCCAGCATTGTGCAACGTTAACCTCACGTCTGGAGCTATATCCGTTACAACCCCATACCTCAATGGAATAGTGTGTAATACGCATTCCCGCACATCCTTTTGGTCGTAAGGAGGTATAATGCCCTGTTTGCTGGCAACATCCAAATAGTCAAGCTGCAAGAGCGTCATTAAACTCGATGTAGGAGCCGAACAGTAAACAGGTCCATCATAACCATATTTGAATAGAAACGGCACCAAACCACAATGGTCTAAGTGAGCGTGACTTACTACAACTGCATCTAGGGAGTCTATCTCAAAGGCGGGATGGTCAAGTCTTGGAAACGCGTCAAAGGGTTTTGATGCACCCGGGTTTATGCCACAGTCAAGCAGTATACTGCTTTCCCTTGTTTGAACCAAAATGGCGGATCTACCGACCTCTTGGACACCGCCGAGGGGGGTTATGCGGACGTCACCAACTTCGAAGGTTTTTGGTCTAAATATTCTTTCGCCGAAAGTGCGGAGAATGCGCTCCCTTTCTTTGCTCTCGGTGTGAAGAAAGTGGCGTATGTTGGCTATTATTTTTGAACGTAGCGGAGGGCTTCTTAGAATGTTGGGACGCCACTTTGTCCTCTTTATAATTTCTTGGAGAACCGCGCCGTTCTTTCCTATAACCAATCCGGGTTTTTTAGCTTCAATTATTATCTCGCCGAGGCTTGGGTCGAAGGTTATGTCGGTTACCTCTGCTTCCTGCGGTATTATTTCGCGGGCGATTTTTTCAGCCTCTTTCTCCGGCGTCCTCACCGATGGGTCAGAGCGGACAACAATACGTTTTCTTATCACGCTAACGATATCGGCGATTAGGCTGCCTTGTTCAACGAGAATTTCTGGTTTTTTTGCGTAGACCGCCAGCATGGGTCCTTCATATTCTACCCTAGTCACCTCAGCTTCTTTGGGAACATGCTCCAGGATGTATTGACTTATTTCGATTTTTTCCCTTTCAGAGTTTCGCGCCAATTTCGTTTTCCCTACTTTGCCAAGAGCTTCTTTTTCTCCTCGCCAGTCAGCTCCCTGAAACCTTTAGCGTCTATGACCGCGACATTGAAGTTGTCTCCGCTGGCAGCGTCTCGTTTCATGGCGGCGTCAACTGCTTTAACAACTATTGGCAAGGCTTCCTCAACTGTCATGTCGTCTTTAAACTTGTCTTCAAGGACACCGTAAGCCACCGGTGAGCCGGAGCCCGTGGCAACACATCTTTCCTCCGTTAAACTGCCGAATGGATCCAGTGAGAATACATGGGGACCTGTATCGTCAACTCCCCCAACCAGGACTTGGGTGACCAGAGGTATGAATCTTGCTGAGAATAGAAGGTTTGCTACAAGCCTTGCGGCTGAGCTTACTGGGATTGAGCGGCCATGGCTAATTTTGTAAAGTTGAGCGTTGGCTGTTAAAATGTCCACGGTTCTCTGGGCGTCCGCAACTGTTCCGGCTATGGTCATGCCCAAGTGGTCGTCTATCTTGTAAATCTTTTTACCATGTTTATGGGCTACGTAGAAGCCCATGGTTACACGGGTGTCGGAGGCAAGGATCACACCGTCTTTACAAACAACACCTATCGTTGTCGTCCCCTTCAACGCCAACTTATCAATTATGTTGCTGCTTTCCATCGTCGTTTCTCCTAAAATCTAGGCTTACGCCAATCAACTTCTCAAGGAAATAGCACTTGTAATCATGCATGTGTGGTTTATTAACATTGCGTTTCGAAAACAAAGATTCATCCTTGAAATCGGAAGAGGGTGTAACAATGTTTCAAAAGAGTTTTAAGGTTTAACCAATTGAGTTTAGGTGAACAAGAGCATTTAGTGGTTGGTTTGCCATTAAAACATCATTGGATGCAACTTCCACGAGAGGTGGTTGTTGGAGAAGGCGTTATAGAGCGAGTGGCCGAGATATCCCGAAGACTGGGGTTTACGGATTCAGCCCTGCTAGTTACGGGTGTAAAAACTGAGGAGGTTGCCGGAAAAACTGTTAGGGCAATTTTAGAAAGCGAGGGTTTGAAAGTTGATACCTTGAGAGTTGAAACTGCCACTCTCTGGGACGTTAGGGCTGTTGAAGAAAGAATTAAAGCGTTAAAGCCCCAGGTGGTTTTGGGAGTTGGCGGCGGAACAAAGATTGACATTGCGAAGCTCAGCTCAGCACGTCAAGGAATACCTTTCATAAGCGTTCCCACAACTGTTTCTCATGATGGGATTGCAAGTCCGCTCTCGTCTATTAAGGGTTTAGAAAAGCCTTTCTCGGTCATGGCTCAAGCGCCAATAGCCATAATAGCTGACACAAACATTATAACGCGGGCTCCATTTCGGCTTGTGGCAAGCGGTTGCGGAGACGTTATCGCAAAATTCACAGCCGTTAGAGACTGGAAGCTAGCGCAAGAAGAAGTAGGAGAGTATTATGGGGAGTATGCCGCAAGCCTCGCATTGATGAGCGCCGAACTCGTGATGCAAAATGCCAAGCAAATTAAACCAGGAAACGAGGAAGGTTTGCGTGTGCTTTTAGAGGCTTTGATAAGCTGCGGTGTCGCCATGAGCATCGCTGGCAGCAGTCGCCCATGCAGCGGCTCCGAGCACTTGTTCAGCCATGCCCTTGACATGATTAAACCTAATAGTTCGATGCATGGGGAACGATGCGGTGTGGGAACAATAATGATGGCTTACCTGCATGGGGCCGATTGGAGACGCATAAAGGAAACTCTCAAAACCGTCGGAGCGCCCACAAACGCAAAGGAGTTGGGGTTAACAGAAGACGAAGTTGTCAAAGCCTTGTTCACGGCGCCTTCCATAAGGCCGGAACGATACACCATTTTAAGCAAGTTGAAGTTGAGCATGGAAGAATGCAGGAAGGTAGCTAAAGAAACAGAAGTTGTCTAACTTATGCTTGGGTTCAAGTTTCCTCTTCTGCCTTATTTTCAGCTGTAGCCCTAAAGGTTTCGGTGAATTTTACTGTTGTGATTTCTGGAAAGAACTTTTGAATGTCTAGGGCTATGCCTCTTTTAGCCACCTGAATGCCCTCAAGGTAGAAGGCATCCTTCGGCATCTCTATGTTGATGGTTTTACCTTTCACCGTAAACTTGAATTTCTCAACCTCTACGGATGGTATACGCCGATGGATAAGAGCGGCAACTTTCTCTTCCAGTGTTTCAAGCTTCTTTTTAACTGTAACCTCGTAGACAAGAGTTTTTCCAGCCAGTGGCGGATTAAAGTCCAGCAAAACCCTTCCAGCACCAATAGCCCTCACAATTGCCATTTTCCCTTCGTATTCGAGGCGCATGCCCATGGTTGGCGTTATCCCTTTTGCAGTTAGCTGTCTTAATGGCACACGTCTAACTTTTTCCGGGTCGCGCGGTCCAAAGGCTTTTTCTGGTGGAATTTCAACGGTTGTTGGTTTTCCAACTTCCATGTTTAGGAGGCTTTCATCCAAAGCCTTCAGAACCCAGCCTTCGCCAACAACAACAAGTTTCGGCTCGTAAATTTCGCCCTCTCGGTATAGGCGTTCTTTTTTGGCTATTTCCTCGACAGTTGTATCGAAGACTTCGCCTGTCTCTTTCACTTTTGCGATATAGTCTATCAGTATGAAGTCGCCTTTCCGTAAAGCCATAGCGGGCACCATGTTTACGGATATTTGCCAAACTAAGCTTAAAGCCTCAATAAAAGCTTTATCTGGCCGAACCTACTTAAAACTCATTCCAAAAGGTTCAAGCCCACCAGCAAGTGAAAAGCATGACGAAAGCAAAACCTCTCGATAAAGACGCCCTTTACAGAAAATGTCTGAAAAGAATAGAAGACGAAGCGAAAGGAAAAACCCTTGAAGAAAAAATGAAGATTGCATGCAAAATCTTGAAAGCTGAAATCCCCTATTACTTCTGGGTTGGATTCTACTTTCCAAAAGAAAAATATTTAGAGCTCGGCTCCTCTGAAGGGCCGCCAGCCTGCGCCCAAATAGCCTACACTGGCGTTTGTGGAAAATGCGCCAACGATGGCGAAACAATAATTGTGCCGAACGTTCATGAGTTCCCGGGGCACATTATCTGTGACCCGAGGTCTAAATCGGAGATCGCTGTCCCGATTTTTAACGAGAATGGTGATGTCTTGGCAGTACTTGACGTGGACAGTGACGAGTATGGAAGTTTTGACGGAAAGGACAAGGAGTGGCTCGAAAGACTGGCGAAAATTTTAACCTCTCTAGAATAGAAGGGTTAGCCTTTGTCAGAATCACCTAACACGAGAAACATTTACATGGCTATTCTCTTACTGGGAATAGTCAGCCTTTTGGGAGATGTTGTTTATGAGGGCTCACGAGGGCTTGTGCCGGACTATTTGGCTTTTTTGGGCGCCTCAGCCTTCATTATAGTTTTTGTCGGCCGCCTTGGAGAGTTTTTAGGTTATGCGTTAAGGCTTGTGAGCGGATTCTTAGCAGACACCACGAAGGCTTATTGGGTCTTCATGTTTTTGGGTTATGGACTTATAGTGGCAATTCCGCTTTTAGGCTTCACGAGCTTATGGTGGATAGCCATAATCCTCGTTCTGCTTGAAAGAATTGGAAAAGCGGTTAGAGCGCCAGCCAGAGACGCTGTACTATCCATTGTCAGCAAAGGCATCGGCGTTGGAAAAGCCTTTGGAATTCATGAACTAATGGACCAAATAGGAGCGATTTTGGGTCCGCTGTTGGTTGCGGCTTTAATGTTCTATAGCAGAAACAATTACAGTCAAACTTTTGGCTTTTTGCTTGCACCTTTCACGCTGTTGATGGTTTTTCTAGCCTTCACTTACAGAAAAATTGGTCCAAGCAAGCCTGTTGAAACGGAGGAGGCCCAGAGGAAGGACATTAGGCTTGGAAGAGCCTTCTACGTTTACACGTCCGCCGTCGTGCTGAACACTGTGGGGCTTATTCCATATGAACTCATACTTCTAAAGGCTTCAGCGGTCTTGCAGCCGGCGAATCAGCAGTGGATTGTCCCGCTCCTATACATGCTTATACAAGGGGTAGATGCGCCCACAGCCCTTTTCGCGGGATACTCCTACGACAAGTATAGGATTAGAGTTTTGGCTTTGCCCTTCATCCTTTCAGTTTTCCCCACATTGTTCGCTTTAGCCAACACAAGTCTAACTGCCTTGGTCGTTGCCGCAGTGTTTTTCGGCCTAGTTTTGGGCATGCAAGAATCCATTTACCGTGCTGCAGTTTCAGAGTTTGCACCCATAGCCTCGCGGGGGACAGCCTACGGCATTTTCAACACAGCCTATGGGGTTGGCATGCTAGCCAGCGGCTTCGTTTATGGCTTAATCGCCACTCTAAACCCGCCCCATTGGGTAGTAGTCCTATACGTTGTGACAATGCAGGCCATCGCGGTGCTCACGCTTCTTAAAGCCTATTTGCTGACATCCCGTAAATCAGAAAATGTTAAAATCTAAACTATTCAATTTCCCACCTGGCGAAAAGGGTTTGGCTTCAAGTGATGAAACCAAAGTTTTAGATGTCCTAGAGAAAGTGAGCAAAAGCGTTGTGAATATAAGCACTGTAAGGCTCGTCCAAGACATGTTCTACCAAGTTTTCCCAGTTAAGGGCATGGGCTCGGGCACGATAATAGATGGCGAAGGCCACATAATAACCAACAATCACGTCGTCCAAGGTGCTGAACGCATCACCGTAACTTTATGGAATGGAGAGATCCTAAACGGGCGATTGCTTGGCACGTGTGCAATTCATGATATAGCCGTCGTCAAGATAGACAAAAAGGGGCTTATTTACGCGGAACTGGGGGATTCTGACAAGCTTAGGATAGGTCAACGCGTCTACGCCATAGGCAACCCATTTGGCTTGGCCGGCGGCCCAACAGTGACTTCGGGCGTTATAAGCGCTTTGAACCGCACAATAGAGTCTAGAAATGAGCTTTTAGAAAACCTTGTTCAGACAGATGCGGCCATAAACCCGGGAAACAGCGGCGGCCCACTAGTGGACGTAAACGGCAAGGTTGTCGCCATCAACACGGCGATAATTCCCTTCGCCCACGGAATAGGGTTTGCCATTCCAATAAATTCGGCAAAGAAGTGTGCCTACGACATAATTGCCCGGGGCGCCCACGTCAGACCTTGGCTTGGAATTATAGGTTTAAGCCTTTCAAGAGAAATCTCAAGCTATTACGGGATACCGTTAGACGAAGGTGTGCTCGTCACAAGAGTTGTGGGCGGAAGCCCAGCCTACGAGGCGGGAATAGAGGCTGGCGACATTATACTAGCCATGGACGGCGCGCCCATCACGCGGATTGAGAAGCTCCTAAGCGAGATTCACAAGCGGGAGCCCGGCGAAAAAGTCAACTTGGTGATTTACCGACACGGACGCAAATATTCTGTCGAAGTAGTCTTGGCTAAAGCGCCTTGAAGCATTAAGCGGAAATTATAAATTTGGATTTTAACAAGTAGGTTTAGGCGTTTCAGATTTAACTAGTCCTTGTATAAAGGGGGAGGCTAATGAGCACCCATGCAGAAGAGTTGAAACTGCGCTTAATGACTATAGAGCTTCTCAGAACAGCCAAATACAAAAAAAACATCACATACCGCGAGTTGTCCGCCAAAACAGGCTTGCCAGTCACAGT
>JAWBXD010000011.1:0-19807 GCA_038868055.1 Bathyarchaeia archaeon | reverse complement strand
TCAATAATGCCTTTCACTTTTCTTCCAACACTGCTCACTCTCTCCACGTAGTCGGCTAATTCTTGTAACCTCGGCGGCTTATCCAGCTTATTCATAAGTTTTTTAGGGGTGAAATGATCAGCTATTCCAATTTCTTCCAGTTTTTTGCTAGCTGCAACTCTTGCACACTCCAGAATCTCGCCTTTAGCGTCACCGGATAGGAACGTGTGAACATGGTAATCTATAGACGTTCCCGTCACCTTCAGCATGTTAAGTGAAAGGCACCCACGGCCCGTTTGCCTGCCCTTAAAAGCTCGTTGAAAGTTTTGTAGGCTTCCTTTGTGGGCTGTATTATGAGCTTTATTCCCCGCTCCTTTAAGGTCTTTTCGACCTCTGGCAAAACCTTAACAAGCCCAGAATAGCCCGTGCCAACCACCAAAACTTCTGGCAAAGGTATCTGGCTAAGAACCTCCTTCAAGTCCTTTACACAGAGTTGATGACCCTCCTTTCTCCACCACCCGCCTAGAACTTTTTCGGGGAAAACAATGACGTCGCTCGTGTAACGTTTTCCGTTGACAACCATCACGCCAAAATCATAAAACTCAATCAACAAAGCTCACCAAACATAATTCTAAAGATTAAAGATTTAAAGTCTAACGCTGAAGGTTTAAGCAGCATGAAGGCGTTACCGAGAAGCTTTTACGAAAGAGACCCTGCTATGGTGGCAAAAGAACTTCTTGGAAAAGTGCTTGTTAGGTGTTTAGCAAGCCAAATTTTAAGCGGCAAAATTGTTGAAACTGAAGCCTACTACGGCGAAAACGACCCTGCCTCAAAAGCCTATAAAGGAAGGAAAAACTTCAACGAGTCTATGTTTCGCGAGGCTGGACGAACATTCATTTACATGGTTCATGGAAACTGGCTCCTAAACATAGTAGCCCACCCAAAAGGCGAGGTTGGCGCCGTCTTGATAAGGGCTCTTGAACCTCTTCAAGGAGTGGAGGTCATGAAGAAAAACAGGAAAACTGAAAACATAAAAGCGTTAACCAACGGTCCTGGAAAATTGACTAAGGCTCTAGCTATAACAAAAGAGTTGAACGGTGTAGATGTTACCGACGGCAACAGTGATTTAATTGTGGTGGAGAATATTGAAGGAGAAAGTTTTGACGTTTGCACTTCCCGCAGAATAGGTGTGAAGGCTGATCTTCCGCATGATTTGAGGTTTTATATCAAAGGGAACACTTTTGTATCCAAGCTTTGACTGGAGAACTGTTGTACATTTTAAAACTTATGTAGAGAGGCTTCCAAATCTAAGCAAGAGGCTTTGCTATGCTTAATCAGGAGATTGCTTTAAGGCAAGCAAAAGGTTCAGCGAAAGTTATTGGACTTATTTCGGACACCCATGTGCCGACTCGCGCTCGGGAAATTCCTCAAAAGGTTTTCGAGGTTTTTGAGAAGGTCGACTATATTATTCATGCCGGCGACCTGGTGGATTTAACAGTGATAGATAGATTAGAGCAAATTGCTCCGGTTTTGGCTGTTTATGGGAACATGGACGGCCCAGAGGTTCGTGGAAAATTGCCGAAAATGAATTCTGTTAAGGTTTTTGATTGGAAGATTGGGGTTATGCATGATCCTGGAACGCTTTTTGGAATGGGGAAGATGCGGGAAATCGCCAAACAAAATGGTTTTCATGTACTTGTTTATGGGCACACACATCATCCGAACATAAGGTGGGAGGGCGAAGTCCTATTCATAAATCCAGGCAGCCCAACCAATCCTATTCCGCCATTCGTCACAAAACCGACAGTTGGATTATTAACGGTGTTTAAAGAGAAGGTTTCACCTGAAATTGTCGCGCTTTCACTTTAACTTATCTCTCCACGGTATAGGACTGCCAATCCGCAGAATGTTTTAAAAGGCTAGGTGGACTGGAACTCTTCAATGGTCTGCAAGTTTATGAGGTGTGACTTTAATGGAGCGTTGCATGAACCCTTGGGATAAAGGGTGCAGAAACGAGGACATTGAAGTCTATATAGTTTTCAAGGGTGAGAAACTTCCCATTTGTAGACGTTGCTGGAGCAAGATAGCTGAAAAAGACTTAGAATGGTGATGGCATGAGGGGTTTCACCTTAAATGTGGCTAAATCCTTCGTAGGCAAGAATGTTAACCTTCACCTTAAGGACGGATCAGTTATTGTCAATGTGCGGGTGGCGGAAATAGGGAAAGACTCGTTGAAAGGCGAGGTTTTCATTAAATGCGTTCCCTACGGCAAGGCTGGCACGCTTAAGATACCTTTGAGAAATATTGCGTGGGTGAAGCTTTTAGACCTCAACTTAATTGGAGTCGGCGGTAGGCAAAGTAGTTAGTTCATTTTACCGTGAAAATTTAAAATAACCTTAAATAGGCTTAAACAAATTTTCTGAACCGTGATCAATATGCCATGCACAGTTATTGTTGGCGGTTTCTGGGGTGACGAAGGTAAAGGCAAAATCATATCCTATTTGGCTTTAAAGGACAAGATAGATGTCTGCGTGCGGGTTGGTTCCGTTAACGCGGCGCACACTGTTTGGTTTGAGAGTAAACGCTATGCGCTCCACATGGTTCCAGCAGCTTTTGTATACGAAAAATGTTGCCTACTTATCGGTGCTGGAGCCAACATTCACGTCCCAAAGTTCCTTGAAGAGGTTGAGCTTACAAACGTGAAGAACCGTATAGGCATAGATCATCAAGCCTCTATTATTGAAGAAAAACACTCTGAACAAGACAGGACCAGCGCTCATTTGAGAGGCGTTATTGGCACAACTGGTTGGGGGGTTGGACCAGCCATAGAGGAGCGAGTTCGCAGAACAGCCAAACTTGCCAAGGATATACCAGAACTGCAGTCCTACCTAACGGATGTGGCGTTGGAAGTGAACAAAGCCATAGATTCTGGTAAAAAAGTCATTTTGGAGGGTGTGCAAGGTTTAATGCTTTCTCTCTTCTATGGAACTTATCCCTACGTGACTGGAAGGGACACGAGCGCTTCAGCAGTGTGTTCCGAAGCAGGCGTGGGTCCAACAAAGGTCGACGAAGTCCTAATAGTGTTCAAATCGTTTATGACCCGTGTGGGAGGTGGACCATTGCCGGGAGAGCTTCCAAAGGAGGAGGCGATCAAACGCGGATGGTTTGAGGTTGCCGCTGGCACTGGGCGCGAAAGACGCTCAGCACCGTTCAACTTCGACATTGCAAAGAGGGCAGCCATCATTAACGGTGCAACCCAAGCAGCGTTAACAAAACTGGACGCTTTATACCCAAACTGTAAAGGCGCAAGGAAATTCGAGGACCTACCCATGGAAGCTAAGGAGTTTGTGAGAGAAGTTGAGCGGCAAGTAGGCATACCAGTAGTTTTAATTGGCACTGGTCCAGACGCCTTTGACATAATTGATCGAAGAGCACAACATTCCGTTCCATTTTCGTAACATTTCTTTCCTTTTCAATGTAATGTAAAGCTAATATCAATGTAATGAAAACAAGGTAGTAAGCCTAACAATTAAGCGAGGAAATGTTTTGACAACGCCCTCCCACGAAAAACCTTCACAGCTTAGCGTTCCCTTCAAAGTTTTAAATAGAGACCTAGGGCTGATTTTCACTTCAAATCTTGTAGGAGCTTTTGGAGATGGTCTTTACGCTTACCTTCTGCCATATTATATGACTGAAGCTCTTGGAGCAGGTTCCGTGGAGGTCGGCGCATTATACGCCCTAGTAAGCCTAACAGCCGCCTTAACACTTCTGATTGCTGGGGCACTCGCTGACAAATACGACCGAAAAAAGATAATGATCGCCGGATGGATCGCATGGATTCCAGCACCCATCATTTTCGCCTTTGCAAGGGACTGGACACAAATGATTCCAGGCATGATTCTTTGGGGGTTTTGGCTCGGCGGACCCACAAGCACAGCATACATTGTAACATCAGCCGACAAAGATAGGCTTACATTAACATTCACGGTCATATCCTCGGCTTGGTCGCTGGGATACATTTTTTCGCCAGCCATCGGCGGATATATGGCTGGAAAAGTCGGCATGCAGACAGTCTTCCTCATTTCCTTTGTCCTATATACGCTGGCAGCCCTTATCCTAGCGTTTATCAGAAGCCAGCACGCCCAACCACCAGAACAGAAAAAGCTTGAAGACCACCCATCAACGTGGCGGCTCCTGAAAACAAGGAAGCTTGTGGCTGTTTCGCTCTTTTTTGCGGCGATAATGTTTGTTATGATGATGTTCCGTCCATTTGTGCCAAAGTTTCTGGCAGACATATACCACTACGGAGACTTTGAAATCGGAGTTTTAGGCTCCATAGCTTTCGCTGGCTCAGCCGTTTTAGGCATAGCCCTAGGTAGATTCGGCGACAAATACGGGAAAAAGTTCGCCCTTGCAGGCTTGATGATCCTTTGTAGCTTTTCGCTAACTATCATGCTTTTAACCGGAGACTTTTACCTCCTAGCACTAGCGTTTTTTCTGACAGGTGCTTCCTACACCGTGTGGTCTCTAATGAGCGCCGTTATCGGACCAATGGCGCCAGAACCTATAAGGGCTAAGTGGGTGTCCATACCCCAGACAATAAGCATGTTCGCCTCAATACTAGCCCCATACCTAGGCGGAGTGCTTTACAGCTCCTCGCCTAAACTGCCTTTTACTGTTGCAATTATGGTTTCAGCTTTCTTAACAGGCATCGCCCTCATCCAGAAGTTCTGAGGCAAGTGCACAAAGCTATTCAGGTCTCACTCCAAGAACTATATCCACAGGTATGGGTTCGCCGTTTCTAACGACCTTTAATTGTATAGTATCTCCGGGACTTTTGTATCTTTCAAGATAAATTAACATATCATCAACGCGGTTAATTGTTCGGTTGTCAACCTCCACAATTACATCTTTGGGTTGCAATTTTCCAAACGCGGGGCTGTCTTTTTCCACTTGCTCGATTAAAACGCCTCCTATGTAACTGGAATTGCACACTATGCCTATCCATGGATGCTCATACTTGCCCTTGGCGATTATTGAATCCGCCACCTTTTTCACTATTATAGATGGAATGGCGTAGCCTATTCCTATGAAAGCCTTTATGCCTTCAGCCGTTTCTATGGCGAAAGTTACTCCTACAACCTCACCTAAGCTGTTAAGCAGCGGACCTCCTGAGTTGCCTGGATTAACCGCGGCGTCGAACTGGATAAGGTCAACTATGGAGTATTTCCCCCAAGGCTCAGGCACACCTAGTTCACTTAGCCTTAAAACCCTGCCAAGTTGACTAACTATTCCAGAAGTCATTGAGCCTTCTAAGCCGAAGGGATTGCCGATAGCATAGACTGGTTCGCCAACCAAAAGCTTCGTAGAATCTCCCATGAGAAGCGGCTTCGCCTCCTTTGGAAGGTTGTCCACCACTAAAACGGCTAGGTCGCTGTAAATGTCTTTGCCTTTAACTGTTGCAACAGCCTGAATGGGTTTACCATCAATGAAGAACGTCACTTTTACATCGTTTTCAGAACCCTCCACGACGTGGTAGTTTGTAACGAGATATCCTTTACCTTTTGCTTCAATCTTGTAGACGAATCCGGAGCCCGATTTGCTGCCTGCCACAACCATAACCACGGAGTTTCTGGTAATGTTGTATATTTGGACGGCTGTCAAGTTAAGTTTCTGGCTGTAACGGAGTTGCTCTATCAAGCCTTGAAGAGTCTCCAGCTGAGCTGAAATGTCAGCGTACTCCTTTTGCAAGGTGTTTAGGCTTGTTCTCAAGTCCCAATATACTAGCGAAAAGCCTCCGCCTAAGGCTAACGCGACAAGGAAAAGAGCCACGATGAACTTCTTGTCAATTGTTAAGGTGTACTCCCACCCCATGAAACATCCCTTTCACATACTGTTCAGTATACAATTCAAAGAGCTTAACAAGTTTGCGCTAATGCTTTCTCCAAATGTTGTATGGATACTGGTTCCAGCAGTACCGGCTATTCTTATATTCGCAGTTTTTACACTCCGGCAAGTCAAAAAGTCTTGGTCTTCTGCTTCTGGCAGAGCCGCTTTCAGACAAGAGTGTTCTCCAAAATTAATAGGTTGCATGTGTGAGCTTAAGGTTATGTGTTTAAACTGGTGGGGCTGCCCGGATTTGAACCGGGGTCCCGAGCGCCCGAGGCTCAGAGCCTAGACCAAGCTAGCCGACAGCCCCTTCTAGCTTGTTATGCCCCAATTGTATGTTTGGTTAGGTTTAATAAAGGTGTTTTCTTAAACTTTTAAAACCTCGTCCGGTATTTAGTGTTGCTTGCCGTTGTAGGGGGAGGCTGCAGTGTCTAGTCAGCATCAACGTTCACGGGGAATCCGCGTTTTGAAGGCTGTTTCTTCGGCTATTCGCCTTCAAATTTTGAACCTTCTTTTTGACAGAGGTGAGCTTTCATATACTGAGCTTATGAACCTTCTAAAGATGAGCCCCAGTCGAGATGCAGGGCGTTTCGCCTACCACTTGAAGTTTTTGCTTAAGGCGGGCTTGGTGGAAGCTGATGTAGAATCGAAAAAATACCGTTTAACTGATTTGGGCAGTATGGTGCTTGAGGTTGCCGAAGAAATTGAAAAGAAAGGATTGAAGCCTCAGAAGATTCTCGTCCGCACTTCACGTTTCACTCTAGAAGAGTTTGATTTTAACCGTATTGTAGAAGTCCTTATAAAGGAGGCGGACATGCCCGTTGAACAAGCCAGAAAGATTGCCAAAGAAGCTGAAAAACGCCTTTTAAAGGCTAAAACAAGGTATTTAACCGCCCCCTTGATAAGGGAGGTTGTTAACGGCATTCTTGTCGAAAAAGGTTTAGAGGAATACCGGCACAAGCTCACTCGTTTGGGGCTCCCAGTGCATGATGTCTCCTACATGCTTTCCAAGGGCAAAACTTCCCAGAGTGCCTCTTCTCTCTGTGAAGAATTTGGAAAAAATGTGCTTGGAGAATATACGCTTTTAAACGTGCTTCCAAGAGATGTAGCAGACGCCCATCTATCCGGGGACATCCATCTAGAAGAACTTGGGTACTGGATCCTGAAACCAAACGAGGTGGTACATGATTTAAGGCTGTTCTTTAAAAAGGTGGACACATCCCAGTTTTTCCACAATCCTCCAGAAAATTTAGAATCAGCCCTAAACCTAGCCCTAAACGTTCTACTGCACTCGGCAAAGGAAACTAGCGGTACACAAACCCTTGAATATTTTAACGTGTTACTGGCGCCCTTTGTAAAGGGTTTTGAAGAGACTCATGCCAAAGAACTTTTGAAGCAGTTTATTTTGAACGTGAACCAACATGCCGATGCATCCATAAACATCGAATTGACACCCCCAAATTTCCTTGCAGACATGACCGTTGACACCGCAAGTGTTACAGAAGTTTATGGCGACTTTCAAGACGAAGCTTCACTTTTAGCAAGGCTTACCATGGAAGTCTTTGAAGAAGAAAGCGTCTTCAAACCCCTCTTGAACCCCAAAATTGTTATTAAACTGCGTCCCGAGGCACTTAAGGACGACAAGGCGGTTAACGTTCTCCTTAAGGCGCACCAGCTGGCAATAAATGGGAACGCCGTGTACTTTGCAAATTGTCTAGGCGAAAATGATGAACGGACGGTTTTCTTATCCAATGGATGCAAGCTTAAACCAGACTTCAGAGGCGATTGGGAAATAGATACGCTTCGAACCGGTATTCTTGGAGTTGCTTCTGTTAACATGCCGCGGATAGCCTACGAAAGCAGGGGCGACGAAGCAAAGCTATTGGAACTTTTTAGGGAGAGACTTGAAATGGCGGTGCGTGCTCTCGAAATTAAGTTTAGAATGCTAAAGCAACATGGGAGGGGCTTCCTAAGCTTCCTTTTCCAAACAATCAATGGCGACTCATATTTTAGGCTGGAAAGCTCCGCTCGCTTGGTGAACTTAAACGGCCTGGAAGAAGCCGCGGAAATCTTCAACGGAAAAAACTTTCACGAGAATGAAAACTCTTTAAGGTTTGCCCTCAAAGCCGTACACTATGCTTCAGAGTTTCTCCAAAAAAGCGAAAAAAGACGTGGCAAACGTACATTATTGTCTATCCTGCCGTCCAAAGAGGCTCCTGCAAGGCTTGCTAAACAAGACATTGAACGATTTGGTGTTGCAAAGATTCGATTTCACGGAACCAGAGACAAACCATACTACTCGTCCTTCCGTAGTCTAAATGTCCAAAACTTTGAGGCTTCGCTGAAAACTTTGGCAATAGAAAAAGATATTTATGAACAGCTTGATGGCGGAAACCTAACAGTCTTAGAACTCGGCGAAGCGGAATGCACGGCGGAGATGCTCCTTAGCTTAACAAAGAAGCTTGCGGGAGACTACAATGTACCCTTTTTCACCTACAACCGCAATCTAACTTACTGTAGCCAATGCCGCAAAAGTATATCGGGTATTCTCCACAAATGTCCAAGCTGCGGCTCAGTTAGCACTCTAACAGTTTTCAAGCGTTTTCCATAACCTATTTAACTGCGCCCAAGATAAGGGCGAGAATTGCCATCCTCACAACTATGCCGTTCCAAACCTGTTGAAAATAGCGGGCGTGCGGCGTATTATCCACGTCAGGGGCTATTTCATCCACGCGGGGGAGCGGATGCATGATAATCATGTCCTTTTTAGCGTTTTTAAGCAGTTCCAAGTCAATTTTGTAAGAGCCTTTCACCTTGATGTATTCGGCTGGGTCTGGAAAACGTTCTTTCTGGATTCGAGTCACGTATAAAACATCCAAGTCTGAGATTACCTTGGCTATGTCTGTTTCTTCTTTGACTGGAATCTTGTCTTTTATTTCTTCGAGAACTTCTCGCCGCATTTTTAACGTTTCAGGCGAGATGAGGTAAAGTTCCACACCATAGTTGGAGAGAGCGTAAGCCAAAGAATGCACTGTTCTACCATATCTTAGGTCGCCGACCAAAGCTATTTTTAAGCCATCTATGGCGCCCTTCTCTTTTAGGATTGTGTAAAGGTCTAAAAGCGCTTGAGTTGGATGCTCCTCAGCGCCGCTTCCACCATTAATTATAGGCACTTCTGCAAATTCAGCAGCTAGCCTCGCCGCTCCCTCCAAGGGGTGACGTATGGCTATAACATCCGCGTATTTCTCCACTGTTCGGACAGTGTCGGCTAAATTCTCGCCTTTCCGAACGGAGGCAATTTCAGCCTCTGCAAAACCTATGGTAGATCCTCCAAGCTTGTGCATAGCTGCTTCAAAACTTAGGCGGGTGCGAGTGCTTGGTTCAAAAAACAGGGTGGCGAGGATTTTCCCCCTAAGCATATCTGAGCCCCTTTTAGCTAGGGGTTCCATGGCGCTGGCAATCTTCAATATGTAATCAATTTCTTCCTTTGAAAAGTCACGGATGGATATTACATCTCTACCTACAAACTCCAAGTTTGCACCCAAAACAGAAGCTCTATATAGTGCTTAAATAGCTTTTCATCAATGCAATGCGGCAAACTTGTAAGAAAGTTTAAACTTTTTATCCTCAAGCCTGCTATAAGCCTCAGTGAAGGTTGGGGAGCGGAAATGAGTGAAACCATGCTCTATGTGTCAAAAATCAAAGACGGCACAGTTATAGACCACATTACGGGCGGGCACGCCTTGGACGTTATTAAAATTTTGGGAATAACTGGCAAGGAAAACCGCATAATCACCATAGCCATGAACGTGCCAAGCAAGCGTTTCAAAATCAAAGACATTGTCAAGATTGAGGGCAGGGAACTCAACTCGAAGGAAGTCCATAAAATCGCATTGCTGGCACCACATGCCACCATTAACATAATCCGCAACTACAAAGTTGTTGAAAAGCAGAGGGTTAAACTTCCCAGTATTATAGAAGGCATTGTGAAATGTGCAAACCCCGCGTGTGTAAGTAACAGCAGCGAACCAGTCCAGCCAAAATTTTACGTTAAAAGTGAGGAACCGTTGATTCTCAAGTGTCACTACTGTGGTTACATGATGGATAAAAACGACGTTTTAAAACAGTTTTGAAAAGGCAGTATTCGTTTTTTTAGATAATGTTTATATCGGAATACATAATATTTCATTATGAATATGTCCGAAAAAGGACATATTGAATATGTGTAGAACAAAAATACATTAAAATGGTGGGATAAGATGATAGAAATAATAGCAGTCACCGCTTGGGCCACTTTTCTAGGCTACACTGTATGGTATTTTACGCTTGCAAAACATTACGCTCCCCTGACACCGGAAGAAGCAAGAGTTCTATGGAAAATCCACAAACAAGACGCTAACTGCCCATCTACAAGATGGCGCAAAATTCAAAAGGGCGGAAAAATCATTGGATTTGAATGCGAATGCGGTTACAGGCATATACAAAAACGCCCAATAGCTAAAGGTACACCATCAGCTAAAGTCCAGACAAAACCAACTGCTGTATATGAAAAACTTCATGGACCATAACAGTAGCTCAACCAGATACTGCATTAAACGAAAAGGGGATGCGAAAAAGGGTATAGGAGAAAGGTGGCCCCAGTTAAGCGCCAGCATAGACAGAGGGCTTTTCCCAAATTTTGATGAGCTTTTAGCAAAACCTCGTAGAAATGTGAAGTCTCCGGGGGTTATGCTAAGTCTGTTTTGGCAGAACAATTCTCTAGAACAATTTTCCAGTAAACTTTAAACTAAACCCGAAGATTAAAGACTTTTTAAGTGGTGGGAATCTTGCCTAAGAGGGCAATAATTGTGGTGACGCTCGTGAAGGAAAGCGAAAAAAAGGACAAAAATGAGTTAGAGGAAGAGATCCTTGCCGAACTCTCTAAGATCCCACACGTGATTCCTTGGATGGAAAGAGTGCTAAGGGTGGAGGTTGTAGATCAGCATTAGCACTGTTTTTACAGAAAAACATCGAAATAAAGTTTAAAATGTGCTTTCTACCATTGAGAATTGCCATCGCGGTTTTTTTGCCGTGTTCTGTTAAAGTGTATACCCTCTTCCTGCCGTTTTGTTCACCTTTCACCAGTCCACGTCTTTCCAAGTCGCAAAGACATGAATAAACAGTCCCAGGACTATATAGAAAACCATGTTTTTGGTGTAAATATTTGATAATGTCGTACCCGCTTGTTTGGCCGCTCTCGCAGTACAACGTAAGGATGATTAACAAATCCATGAAATAACATAGAATCCGCCTCTCCACATCCCTAATAACCTCAGGGATTAAAGGGTCTCCCCCCTCCTTGGAATATATAATTCTGTTTGGAATTAACTTTTAAATTTTATTCGAAATCCGAAGAAACCCCACAACATAAAAATAAAAATAATTTTTGTACAAAATTTAAATATTAAATCTCAAAAATTGCAACATCTTCATAAAGGAGAATACCTTAAAATCAAAATTTATGGATTTTAAATCCAGATTTTGGGTTCATAAGTTAGTTAAATATGCTTGACTTATTTTGTTTCGTGCTCTGGAGGATGGTCCTTGAGGTGTGAATTTACCCCTCAGCAAAGAAGACTTATAAAAGCTAAGATGGCTGAAGTTTTCAAAGAGAACCTTGAGGGTTTGTCGACGGAATTTCAAAAAATATTGTTAGATGACCTTGCCACAGCCTTCCAAAATAGAATAAACGTGTTAAAACGTGTACAAGCAAAAAGGGGCTCCTAATGGAGACTAAAGAGGAAAAAGACGTAGTTTCAATCCATAAAAGCTTTATATAAAGTTGGGAAAATATCGCAAAGAGGTTTGGATGATGAGACGTTCCAAACTTGAAATGTACATCGATATTCTTAAAGTGTTGGCTCATAGGGGGCCATTGAAACTAACTCATATTATGTATAAGGCTAATGTGAACTGCAGCGTTTTAAAAGAGTACCTTGACTTTCTGATCAAGCAAAATCTTGTCGAAGAAAGGACCGTTGGCAAAAGACGAGTTGTTTATGCCATAACCCCAAGAGGCATAACGGTTCTTAAACACTTCAGAGAGCTTAAGCAAGTTCTTCCAATAATAGAAGAAGCTAGGAACAGGGCTCCTGTGCCATATTAGCCAACACTCACGCTTCAAATTTTCTCTGCATTTTTGACAAAAGTTTCATTTTTGTTAGAGGTGTCGCTAGTTTTAGGGTCTTGGTGTAACTTGATTTTTCATATGAATTTTGGGTTTTAATTGAGTTTTTTGTTGTTTACATTTTACCATTGTTTCGTAATACTTAATAAACACTTTTCCCTCAATAAAACGTGTACACACGTAAAACAAGAGGAAACGCCATTGTCAAGCTCGGACAGGGAACTGTTTGGGAAAAAGCCCCTCCAGATACTTGAGAAAATCAAGGAGAACCTTGAAAGGCTAAACGAGAAAATGGAGATAATGATTGAACTTCAAAAGCATGGACGAAAAGAGTTTGAACCATTAAGCCCAGACGCACCTTTGGATGTTATGACGCTTCTCTCCATGCCCGATCATTTGAGGAAAACCGCCATGACCGTTTGCAGGCTGGGCAGGGCTACAGCCGACGATGTTGCCAAGCATACCCGAAGGGCGAGGGCTGTTGAGAGCGCCTACTTAAACCAACTTGTTATAATGGGGTATCTTAAAAAGGAACGAAAGGGGAGAAAAGCCTACTTCTACATAGATAAGGAGGGGCATGGGTGAGCATTGGTAGAATGGTGGCTGTCCACTCTTACAAGGGCGGAACTGGAAAAACGCTTATTTCAACAAATCTGGCTGTAACGCTGGCTAAGCTTGGAAGAAAAGTCTGCCTTATGGATTTAGATTTTAGGGCGCCGAGCCTTTCAACACTTTTAAACCTTAATAACACGGAGTGCTGGCTAAACGACTACCTTAACGGTGTATGTGAAATAGACAAAGTTCTGATTGACCTAAGCGCCAGAATAGGGAGTCAAAACAAGTTTTTCGTAGGTCTAGCTAACCCTTCAGTTGAAGCCATTAGAGACATGTCCTCAAAAGATAGAAAGTGGGAAATGCGCGCCTTAGGGAGGCTTCTTTCGCTTAGGAATTCCCTTTTGAATGATAGGGGTTTTAACTACGTAATTTTTGACACAAGCCCGGGACTGCAGTACTCGTCGATAAACGCCATAGTGGCTGCCGACCTCGTATTGGTAGCTACAACTCTTGACAATTCCGACGTTGAAGGGACAAAGCGCATGTTACGAGATCTCTATGACCTTTTCGAGAAGAAAACCGAAATAGTTTTGAACAAAGTCATGTACAGTAGCTCATTAACATCTGGACGGGAAAAACTTCAAACTGTCGTAAAAGATTTTTATGGTGTTCCGCTTTTAGGCGTCATACCCTGTTTCTGCGACGTTTCAAGGGCTGAAGGAAGAATAATCTTTGTCCATGAAAAGCCGGAACACCCCTTCACAAAAATTTTGGAAGAAATAGCTATTAAAATAGACAAACTTCAAATCTAAATTCCAAGTCGCATATTTTACATGCTGCAAGGAGGCGTTTTTCCCTAAAATTCATAGACACGTAAGACTTATAGCCGCTTTAGTCTAATATTGGGCGGTAAATCAAAGGAAAGTTTGATCTTGGAAAGCTCTGCAATAATATTGGCCGGAGGGCCCTCCAAAAGATTTGGTTCCGATAAAAGTTTGTCCTTGTTGCTGAATAAGCCTCTCATTAAACATGTTTTGGACGTCGTAAATAATTTTGTGGAAGAAAAAATTGTTGTTGTCAGTTCTAGGGATGCGAAAGAAAACCTCGCAAAGGTTTTGGGTTCAGACGTTAAAATAGCTGTGGACAAGCGTAAGGTGCAAAGTCCTCTTGTGGGGGCTTTAACCGGTTTCAGTGAAGCTAGCGGCGAGTACGCACTTTTGCTCCCCTGCGACACACCTCTTGTTTCTAGGGAGGTTTTGGCTTTGCTCCTTGAACTATGCATAAATAAAAATGCGGTTATCCCACGTTGGCCCAACGGCTACATTGAACCGCTACATGCAGCCTACCGTGTCCAATCGGCTTTAGAGGCTGCGGAAAAGGCCTTGAATGAAGGAAGGCTTGAAATGCGCGCTATGATTGAAAAGCTTCGTGGTGTACGCTATATTTCCACGCTTGTCCTTCAACAGTTTGATCCTGAACTCAGAATGTTCCTTAATGTAAATACACCTTTAGATTTGAAAAGGGCTGAACAAATGCTGAGAGGGGAAAAACAGCGTAAACAGCTATGATTTTAGGCTTCTGGCAAACTTTTCTGTTTCGGAAAAGAGTTTTTCAACGTCTGCTTTTGTATGGGCTGTACAGAGGCAACCGTTGTGTGTTGGCAGAAAGAAAATGCCGTTCGCTATTAGCCTCAAATGATATTCGGTAAGCTTCTGCCTATCAGCTCTGAAGGCTGCTCCAGGCTCTTTAACTTCCTCTCTTGTAAAGTGAACGCCAAATAGAGAACCTGTCCCCGTAACTTGTACGTCTATACTCTCAGCCTCAAAGATGGCCATTAACTCCTCCCTTATTTTGTCTCCAAGCCTATTCAGCCTGTTTATTAACTGTCCGTCCTCTAACATTTTCAGAGTTGTTAGGCCCGCGGTCATGGTTATCGGGTTCGCCGTGAAGGTTCCGCCATGAAAAGAGGTTTGAGGCCTTGGGTGCCGCGTATGATTTACGCGTTCCATAATTTCGGCTGGCCCGCAGAAGGCGCCTACCGGAAAGCCTCCGCCTAAGATTTTTCCAAGAACCGTTATGTCTGGCCTAACACCAAAATATTGTTGGATTCCGCCGGGAGCTAAGCGGAATCCCGTAATTACCTCATCAACGATTAGCAGTATCCTGTGGCGGTCACAGAATTCTCTAAGGCCTTTCAAAAACTCTTTTTCGGCTGGTATGGCGCCGCCAACTCCAAGCACCGGTTCAATTATTATCCCTGCGACTTGATTTTCTAAGCCTTTTAGCCTTTCAATTACGCCTTCCAAGTTGTTAAACGGTAAAACCAATGTGTCCTGAAGGGCCCCTTGCGTTAGTCCAGCAGACTCTGGCATATCGTAGGGTGGCTTAACTGCCTTGTGGAGGGCGTCGTATCCACCGTGCCATCCACTTTCAAACTTTGCAATTTTTGTTCTTCCAGTGTAAGCTCTGGCAAGTCGTACCGCATACATGTTTGCCTCTGTCCCCGAATTCGTGAAACGCACCATCTCGGCGCTCGGAATCATTTTCACAACTTGCTCGGCGAGGGCTATTTCCAGCTCATGCGCCGTGCCATAATGGGTTCCATTTACAAGCTGTTTCTTAACAGCTTTCACGACGGCTGGTGGGCTGTGCCCTAGAATAAGCGCCGTGTGACCAAGCCAAAAATCGATATACTCGTTTCCATCGACATCGTAAAGTTTACTTCCCTTCGCCCTAGCGGTGTAAAAGGGATAAGGTTCAAAAAGCCTTATCGAATAAGAAACACCAGCTGGCAAAACCTTCTTGGCACGTTCATATAGAGCTTTAGACTTTGAAGTTTTCGAGACGTATTCTTCAAACGTTGCGTGCTCCCTCCAAACCTGACCCTCTAAATGAATCTTTCAAACTCTTATTAAGCTAACGCAGGCTTTTGCAGTCAGAATTCTCCTTTCCAAGGGCAAACATAACCGCATTGCGGGCAAGAATCTGCAATGGGTCAATAACTGGCTTGGCGACATCCACATCCTTTAAAACTAGGGATATTTCGGTGCAGCCGCAAATTATTGCGTCAGCGCCCCCTTTGATTAAGCGGTTTGCCTCTTCAATCACAATTTTCCGCCCCTCCGAAAGCTTTCCTGCCTTGATGCATTTGTAAATAGCCTTCATAACCCGCTTTTGCGCCTTATCTGAAGGATAAACAACTTTAACACCTACCTTACTCAAGGCCTCGTCAAAAACCTTACCAATAACGGTTCCTGTCGTCCCCAACAAGCCAACTCTTTTCACATTTGGAAAATTTTCAGACAAGGCCTTAGTGGTTAACTCAACCATACTTAGCACTGGAATTCTTACGCTTTTCCGTAGTTCCTTGATGTAATAATGGGCTGTTATACATGGCATCACTATAAAATCCGCACCAGCTCTCTCCAAGTTTTTAGCAGTTTTAACCATTTCAGGCAATGGGTTTTCGCCTTCACCAAGAATTGCCGCGGTTCTATCTGGAATCTTTGGGTTGTTGTCCACGATAATCCTGATGTGCTCCTGATCCTTTTTTGCTGGAGTTTCCTTAATAATCCTGTAGAAAAGCTCAGCGGTGGCTTCTGGACCCATGCCACCTAGTATACCTATGACCTTCTCTTTCATGAATTTGCCTCTGTCGAAAATTCAGACGAATGTGTTTAAAAGGCTTTCAAGATTAGGATAAAATTTTATGCCCATACCCAAAACCACCAGTCCACCGTCTCCGCCTCGCCCTCTGTTATACACAGACAGTCACAAACGTAAAAACTAATCTCCATGATATTTTTGATGTAATCTAAAGCCTTTTGCGTAACTTCCCATTTTCCACTAACGTACTTCAGATAGCCCTGTGTTTCAAGTTTTTCATGTATCCATCAAATCCAATAAGATCTGCAACGTTGCTGTTTTGTCTTCCACTAGACGGTTAGAGCTGAACCATTCAGTTTTAACCGTGAAATCCTTAACTGTTAAGGTTTGGGTATGGCATAAAATTTTTAAGATTAAGGTTTAAGGCTAGTCAAAATCTAAAGATTTGTATATACTTTAAACAAAATTTCGTTTAAAATTGCTGCAAATTTAACAATTCTGGATGAAATAAAGAAAAGGGCGCGCATTTTTTAATCAAAGTTGTCTATTTCTGTTTTTAGATTCTAGAAAATTTTGCGTAAAATTAAAAAGTGGATTACATAAATGGAGGTTTAACCAACCAGTTGCACGACTGTTCCTAAAGCTTGTCCGGGTAAACCTTTTCTGAATCTGGCTCTGACAAGCCCCTTTTTTCCATGTACGTCCACGATTTTCCCGACTATTTTTATGTCTCCGTTGTCCCATGCTACTTTACGTCCAATTAATCTGCTGGCTTCTGAAACTGAATTAACGTGAAGGAACTGAATTATACATTCTTTAGATTTTTGGGTTTTGGGTCCAACTCTGTAGTTGACGATGATTCCTTCGATCTGTGACATATACATCGCTTCCTCGTTTGCATCTTTGAATCTCAAAAATGGATTGTTTTATCTGTTTCGCTTGTCTCCAGCTTTAAATTTGTTCGATTTTGAAGTTCCCCTTATCCCTTTTTAGGACCCTAATTTTTTCTGGGATTTTTCCGTTTTCCCAGTCTTTCCAGTTTATCTCCTTGAAAACCCACTTTTTGCCGAGATGAGCTGCAACCACAGCGTGTTTAAACTTGTTATCCAATGGAATGAGCTCTTCTAAGAATCTAAAGAGTTTCTCTACCTGCTGTTTTGGGAAATACGCATAATAACTGGCGTTTTTAACTTCAAAAGCGTAAATGTGACTGCCTCTTCTTGCAACAACGTCTGGCAGCGGGCTTAAGCTTGGGTTGCTTACTGGTATTCGGACAGCATTATACCCATTTTTCTGTAGAAGCTTTACAAGGGCATTTTCGCTGTAAAAGCCCCTTCTTCGCCATCTCCGAATGGCGTCTACGTCAACTTGCCTAACCATTAGTAACGCACTAAATCAAGGTTGTAAGCATATGGTTAAAGCTATTTCGTGCCTCTAGACTTTTGGTTTTCGACGCGTTTGAACATGAACCTTGATAGTTGCTTCCTCCACTAGGCATTCTCTCAAATAATCATCTAAAGTGGAGGCTGGCACAACATCAATCTTATAGTCCCTTGGGTCTATTGAATACTCGTAGTTCTTTCTGGGAATAACCACTTTCCTAAAGCCCCAAGCTTCCGCAGCTTTAATCTTTTCGTGGACTCCGCCGACCGCTGTTACCAGTATTGTGTCGCCCACACCGAGGTTTATTTCGCCTGTAACCGCCACATCTTGCCGTACGGGTTTGCCCTCGATAAGCGAGCATAGGAGTATTGCCATGGTTACACCGGCGGATGGACCATCCACACCGTAGGATTGGGCAAAGTCTATGTGGGTGAAGTAGTCTTGGGCTATGTCTATGCCGTATTTTTGGAGGATTACGCTTCGAACTTTAGCTATGCTGTCAGCTATGAAGCTTGCTCCCTTCGCTACACCGGTTACTTTATAGTAGCCCTTAATGGGATAGTTCCTTGGGAGATCGCTCCGCTTAACCATGGTGGCTTTCACGCATAGAACGCTGCCGGTCATTTCACCGCTGTAAGGGTCTCGAACAACCGCTAAACCGTAGATCTGCCCAAGCTTGACACCTTCAGGTTTTATCTCAAGAAGCTTCCCACGCTCGTTCATTTCATGCTCCAAAATCTGCCTCTGAATTGTTTTACAGTGGTGTTCTATGGCTTCGCGCACGTGCCGTCTTTCAACAACATTGCAGCCTTCATTCATGGCTAGGGTTGCCGCCGTCTTAATTATGGAAATTAAGGGTCTAAAGCGTGTTGTCAAAGCGTCTTTCTTGTTGCTGCGCCGTCTACCCTCGTCAATTATTTCCTCGCATGCTTCGCGGCTGAAGGGTATCAAGTTGAAACGTTTAACTTCTTGAGCTATGAACTGCACGTATTTACGTCTGTTCTCTAAGGTGTTGGGCATGTCATTATTCATCCTTACAACTTTGCCGTATCCATAAATCCTATCCATTAAGGCTGGGTGAATCTGGTTTATACTGTCAAAGTTTCCAGCGCCCACAAGGAACGTTATGGCTGGAACGGGTTCTGTGGAGACAGCCATCGCCGCCGTGTCGCCGCCGTGCCAACGCCCCCTCATGGTTATAGGAAGCTGGCCGTCCTCAAGCACAGTGAGAAGTGTCACAGCCTCTTCTGGGTCAAGATTCTTTATCTCGTCAATATATAGAATGCCGAAGGAGGCTACATGAACGTCTCCGGCTGTAACTCGCTGATGCTCCGGAGTGCCCAGCCCACCGGTTTGATATGGATCCCAAGCTATTGAGCCAAAAAGTTGCGCGCTCCTGTGCCCCGTAGCGTCAACGAAAGGAGCCCTTCCTGAGCTGTTGTCCACTATAAGTTTTGGTATGTCGCTCTGTTGGGCGCCGCCGATACCTTTAAGGGCGCCTAAACCGCCTATCCGAGAGAACCACCAAATGAAGACTCCGAAGAAGATTAGGCTTCCTCCTGGAATGAAGGTCAACGGAACGAAGCCAACTATCCTATCGATGAAGTAGTTTGTGAAATTATGGTTATAGTATTCCTGCAAAGGCTCGCCTAAAAACATTGGATTAGCATTCCAAGTTTGCCAAGCCTGATACATAAAGTAGAATCCTAAACTCATTAAAAACAAGCCCATAAAAATTAGGAAAACTTGCAGGACCTTTAACCCGACTTTTGTGATGAACTTTCTTTTAAGTTCCTTAAGCTGTTCCTTCTGAATAATTTTCTTTCCTTCCCCGGCTGGATGAATTGAAATCTTAGGTTGGCTTGGGAGAACTGGATTCTTCCAGCATAAAACGTCGAAAAGTTTGATGCCCTCTTGCTTATAGATTTGAGTTAATTTTTCAGCTAAAGCCCTTCCAATAAGCGACTTTCCGGTACCTGGATCCCCTAAAAGCAGAAGGTAGGGTCCAGGACTTATGACGCTTTTTGCTGAAGGTTTAGGTTTGTCTGGGCTGCTCCAGTTTTCATACCATTTTGTCTTCTCTAGCCACTTGAGCTTGTGAACCCACTCGTCGAGGCATAGGAAGCACTCCTTTAGGGCTTGGTCTTGTCCAATAACCCAATTTATCAAGTTATCGTCTACGGGAAAGTCTTCAGTACTTTTGAAGGTTCCCCAGTTCCATTTCACTTT
>JAWBXD010000010.1:0-21909 GCA_038868055.1 Bathyarchaeia archaeon | reverse complement strand
AGCCCAAGTTCCTCGACAACTGTGGCTATGGCTGCGTTGATTTTGCTGGCTTCGCTTGTCCCGCCTGTTATGGCACTAACCATCAATGGTGCTGAAAACTTGTGATTAAAAACTGTGGTGGAAAGGTCAACCTCATCTTTGTCTATTTCCGGCAAAGCCTTATGGATGAGGTGAATGTCCTCGAAACCTGTGGTATTTTTCTTTGCCTGAACATTGTAGGTTGTGGCTATTCGAATGTGGTCTGCTTTCCGTTTCTGTGTTTTTTCAGCCAACAATCATTCCTTCTCTATAAGTGTGCCCCTCACCTTTTCTCCCTTAAGAGCCTTATAGAGGTAGCGCGGTTTAGAGGCATTAACAATTAAAACGGGGATGCCGTGTTCTATGGCGGGAATAAGCTCTGCAATCTTGTTAGCCATCCCCCCGGTCACATCGCAGGCATTTGAACTGCCCAAAAGCCCCTGAACTTTCCTTAGTTCCTCTAGAGTTAGGTGTTCAAACATTTTCGCTTTATCATTGAGTTTGGGATCTTCGTTATATAGCCCGTCTACGTCCACGCCGATCAAGATATTTTTTGCATTAAAGCGTAAGGCTAGAAAGGATGTTAGTTGGTCTCCGGAAAGTATTGTAAACCCCAATTCCGTGTCGAGAACCGTGTCTCCATAGAGGACGGGAATGAAACCCATTTCTAACAGCCTTTTCGCTGGGGCTTCGTCAAAACATGCTATCCTTCCATTTTTGGTCATTATGCAGGAGGATGGAGGGATGCTTACGGCTGGTAGGCCTCGCCATATTAGGGCGTCCATGAAAAGCCCGTTAAGCACTGTCATAACATGGTGAGTTTCGGCGAACCCAACTATCTGAGATGCATCTTTAAAACCCTCTTTTATGGCGTGTTTCTCCGCCAACGGGTGCCCGAAGCTTCCTCCACCGTGAACTATTATCAAGTTTTTAGGATTCGCCTCAAGGATTTCGTCGGCTAGGCGGCTTATGGCGTCCATGCGTACTTCCATTTCTTTGCTTTTATCGGTTATAACCGAGCCGCCTATCTTTAGAACTGTTGGTTTAGCTTGACTCAATTCTAACACCCTCATCAGTTTTCCTAGCTATGAAAGCGTTGGCACCAGCCCTTTGAACAGCTTCTAAAACTTGTTCGAGTCTTTCCTTTGTCGCAAGGGCTATCATACATCCGCCGCCGCCAGCTCCAGTTAATTTGGCGCCAAGCGCCCCGGCTTTTCTTGCGGCGTTTATAAGCCACTCCAGCGACTCGTCTGAAACTCCCAGCCCGTAGAGGAGCGCGTGGTTTATGTTCATTAACTCTCCAACGGTTTCAAGGTTGCCCCTCCTCAACGCTTCCATGGCCTGCAACACTATTTCACGGGCTGCCCGCATCATTGGCTCAACAATTTGTGGATACTTGTCTCTCAGCTCACTGACCTTTGCAACTTGAACGCGGGTTGACCTTTCAATGCCTGTGTTGCCGACAACGAGGGGCACTTCAGCCTTAACCTCAAGGGGCTTAAAACCTGTGTCCAATTGGAAAAGCATAGCTCCGCCAAAAGTTGATATGGCGGGATCCACGCCAGATGGGGTGCCATGCATTATTTTTTCAGCTTCAAAGGCTATACGAAAAACATCTTCCTTTGACATTTTAACATTTAGTGCCGCACCCACGGCTGCCGCAGTGGCGGCGGCTACTGCTGCCGACGATCCAAGTCCAGCGGCGACGGGCACTGTTGAGTGAACTTCCACGTTTAAGCCAACTTTCTCTCCAGCTTTTTCTAAGACTTTTTCCACAGCACATTTTATCGGTTCAAGCTTTGTTCTTGCTTCTCTTTGGTCGCCTCTCTCTACTTTGATGTTATCGTTTTCGTAGAACGCCGACAAGCCGAGATTCTGTGAACAAATGTACAGCTTATTGTCATGGCGTGTTTCCACTTTAGCGTAGGCTCTTTTGTCTATCGCCATGACAACGGCGGGTTCACCGTAAACGACGAAGTGTTCTCCGAAAAGGATCACCTTGGCGGGAGCTGAAGCGACAACTACCCCCATTCTCAACCACTATTTCGTGAACTGCACGGCGGCGTACCCAACAACAGCTGAGTAGTCGCCACTAACATCTCCACTAGTCTTGTAGCATAATAATTTTGCCTCTTTCGCGCCTAAAGCTTTCGCAGCCGTTATTAAGGCGGCTATTGGGCCGTAGCCGCACGCAGAGATTCGATGCTCTTCGATGATCGAATAGAACTTCGTTTCATCCATTTCTTCGACTGCTTGAAGTGCCAGTCTATCCTTTCGCCCAGCCACCTTATGGGGCTCGTAGTGAGTCATGTCTGAAGAGGCTATTATCACCGCGTTTTTTCCAGCCAAAGCCTTCGCTGTAGCTTGTCCTACCTCTATGGACGAGTTCAAATCCTGCATCAAAAAACAGATTGGCACGATCTTAAAATTTGAGCCGAAAAGATACTGTAGAAAGGGAAGCTGAACCTCAATTGAGTGTTCATAACGGTGGGCGATATCGTCGACGTCCACAATGCGGGATTCCTTCACAATTTTGTTAGCAACTTCTCCATCAACCTCAACATCGCCAAGGGGGGTGCGCCAAACCCCCTCATTCATGATGGCTAAGGCGCTTCCATAACCCGTGTGGTTGGGTCCAAAAATAACCACGACGTCGGGTTTTCCATCCAATGCTAAACTGTAGTAGGCGTGGGCTGCAACAGGCCCAGAATACATGTATCCAGCATGGGGACAGACAAGTCCAACTATGCGTCTAGCTCCAGCCTCAGCGACTGAGGGAACTTTTCCGGGTCCAAGCTCGTGGAGAAAACATCGTTCAATCTGCCTTTTCAAGGCTTCAGGCGTTCCAGCGTAGAAGGCTCCGGCTTGGCATGGATGCCTAACCTTTGCCATCTACGCTAACTTTCCTCCTCTTCCTTGGAGATTTTAGCCTCAAAATCCTCAATGGTTAAGGGTGGATCCTTGTCCGGTGGAAGCTCGCCTCTTTCGCGGAGAACTTGCCTTGCCAGAAGCCAATAAATAACGGCTAAAGCTCTCCTCCCCTTATTGTTTGTTGGAATCACTAGATCTACGCCTGAAAAGTCGTTGTCCGTGCTACATAAAGCCACCACTGGGATGCCCACGGAAGCCGCTTCCTTAATGGCTTGAGAATCCGCTCTGGGATCAGACACTATTAGGACGTCTGGCTCGATGCGGTTTGGGTAAAGCGGGTTAGACAGCAAGCCCGGAATGAAACGTCCCACGACAGGTGTTGCCCCGGTTAATTCGCAGAACTTTCTGACAGGTTCTTGAGCGTAAAGTCTTGCGGCAGCTGCTGCCACCCGAGAGGGATCAAATCTGGCCAGGAACTTGGCGGCAACTCGTATGCGTTCGTCCGTTTTTTTAACGTCTAAAACGAAGAGGCCGTCTGGCCTGACACGGTATATGAATTGTTCCATATCCTTCGTCTTCATTCTTGTTCCTATGTGGATTCCGGCGGACAACAATATGTCCCGAGGTAATAAAAGTTCTTCTTCAGCGCCAGCGCCAGCTTCCTCTTCGATTTTCTCTTTTTTTGCTCCTTCTTCACCCAAGTTTTCATCTCCATTCTACATTACACTATCTGGAGCTCAGCCATTTTAGCTCTGTCCCCTAAAAACTCTTCCACCCTTATTAACTCGTTTATCTTCGCTATTCTAGCCCCCTCAACGACACCAGCCTTTATAATTGGACATTTAAAGGCTACAGCCAAGTGGGCTATGTGCCAATCACAAGTGTCTCCGGAACGGTGAGATATAACTGGAACATACCCGGCCCTTTTGGCTGCTTCAATGGTTTCCACGGCATCCGTTAATGTGCCAACCTGGTTTACCTTTATTATAATGGCGTTGCCTGCGCGCATTTTAGCGCCGTGGGCCAGCCTTTCGTTGTTTGACACGAATAGGTCGTCTCCGCAGACCAGACAGCCCTTAAGTTTCCGCGTTAATTCTGCAAAGCTTTCATAGTCCTCCTCGTGGAATGGGTCTTCAACATAAGCTAGATGGTATTTCTCTACTATTTGACGGACAAACTCCAACTGTTCTCCGGAGTCCAGCTCTTTCCCTTCTCTTTGGTAAACGTATTTTTTGGTCTTGCCGTTCCAAAGGGTGGACGCCGCCAAGTCTACGCCCAAACTACAGTTAAAGTTGACCTCATTGCTGACCTCTTCACATACACGTGCCAAAATTTCCAGTGCTTCTAAGTTTGTTATGTTTGCCGCCCACGCGCCCTCATCGCTTTTTCCAAAACTAAAAAGTCGATCCTTTCTCTTCAAAAACTCTCCAACTTTCCTATGAGCCCTAATGTTTGCTTCAGCCGCCTCCGAAAAAGATTCCGCACCAGCTGGCAAGACAAGAAATTCTTGAATGTCTGGAGCTTTACCGCCCACATGGCTTCCACCGCTTATCACATTTCCAAGAGGATATGGAAGTTCGCGGGCAGCATAGCCACCTAAATATTGGAACAGCGGGATCCCATACGAGTTTGCAGCGGCCTCTGCGTTTGCCAGAGAGACTGCGAAGGCCGTGTTTCCTCCTATGACTCTGAAGTCTTTTGTGCTGTCGATTTCATGAAGCGTTTCGTCAACTTCTTCTTGAAAATCAGCGTTTAAACCCACAAGTTCCGGAGCTATAAGCTCTTCAACCTTTTTTATCGCCTCGTCTACGCCGCCTTGGGGAAAATATATGACCTCGGCTTTTCCCCGACTCTTTCCAGCAGGGGCTGAGGCCCTTCCGAAGCCCGAGTTTGTTATAACGTCAACTTCTATTGTTTCTTCGCCCCTGCTGTTGAATACTTTTCTCGCAATTACATCTTCAATTACAGTGGACATGCAATTTTCCCCTTACATCTATTGCGGATAGTAATAACTTCTAGCCTCCCTTCTCTTCTCAGCTTCTTCATAAAAACGCAAAACTTCATCTATGATTTCAACATGGGAGAGAAGCATACGTCGGCAACAGTAACGTTTAATCCCCAAGCTGTCAAGAACTTCACCGGCATCCTCGCCGGTTTTCACTCTTCTTGCAAATTCTTCCCATTTGTCGCCAATCAATTTGCCACACGTGAAACATCTCACGGGGATAATCACGCCATAAAATCCTCCTTTTCATCTATAGCTTTTCTGGTCTCTGGCCCTTGCACCGGGGCCTCCAAACTTTTTAGGCTCTTTTCTCCTTGGGTCTCCAACAACCATGGTTCTGTCGTACTCGATAAGGGCGTTGCGTAGCTGTGTGCTTTTCGTCCACTTTAGCAAGGCGTTTGCTATTGCCATTCTGGCAGCTTCCGCCTGCCCCATGTAGCCTCCTCCCCAAACTTTTATATCCATGTCTAATTGTTTCCAAACTTCGTCTCCAGCCAGCATGAGGGGTTCCATTATTTTTTGGCGGGCGACTTCAGGCTCATAGATTTCCAATGGTATCCTGTTAATCCTTATTCTGCCCATACCCGGCTTGACAACAGCCCTCGCTATGGCTGTTTTCCTTTTCCCGCTGACAACTAAAACCTTTTTCGCCGCTGGCATATTATTCTCCGCTCCAGCCTATCTCCCTCGCAAGTTCACCAAGAGTGAAGTGGGGGCATGTTAGCTTTTTAGCTTGGGCCTCCTCAATAGTCTCCATTTTAGCATTTTTAAGTTCTTCTGGAACACTTATGAAAACCCTAAGCCTCTTGAAGGCTTGCTTGCCTTTTGGCTGCTTGTAGGGAAGCATACCCCTAACGGTTCGCCTCAAAATCCGATCCGGCCTCCTATAGTGAAACGGCCCTTTCCATGGATGGCCTACCTCAAGAAATTCTTTTGCCTCTGCCGCCCTACTCTTCTTTTTGCCGGAAATTACGGCTTTTTCAGCGTTTACAACAGCTATTTTCTCGCCTTTTAGAAGGCGTTTGGCAATTACGCTTGCCAATCTCCCAAGAATTAGGCCTTCAGCATTTATTACCGTAAAGTCTTTCAACTCCTCCATCTCGCATTCACCCTATAATCTTGACCTTTGAACCTTTCGGGTTCTTCTTTACAAGCTCTGTTATGGTTAGACATTTTCCCCTTGCCTTCTTTATTTTTTGTTTAGCTGTTTCAGAGAAAGCGAAGGCTGCAACAGTCACGGGGTGGTTTAGTTCGCCGGCGCCCAAAACTTTTCCGGGAACAACAACTGTTTCGTTTTTTCCAGTGTATCTGTTTATGCGGCTTATGTTAACGGCTATCCTTCGCCTTCTGGAGGTTGCCAGCTTTTCGGCTATGGCTTTCCACACTGGTGCCTTTTGTTTGCGGCTTTGTTTTTTCAAGAAACGTATGAGTTCAATGAGCTGAGGGTTTGTTGTTTCAGGTTCTTTCAAGCTTTTTGCACCTCAATTTGGGACGCAAACTCCTTCAGCTGTTTCTTCAAAATTTTCACAGCCTCAATCATTATTCTTTCAGGTGGAAGTACCCCTGTGGATTCGATGCTAAATATGAAGGCGTTTTCCTCCCAGCCAATTTCTATGGCTGGAGGGTTCTTAGGACAGACATCAACGCAGTCTCGGCATAACGTGCAGGCCAATAGGTCGCGAGCCTCTACTTTGCCTCCTTTCTTTACCAAAACCTTTCTTGGACATATCTCCGTACACTTTCCGCAGGCATCACAGCTTTCGGCATTTATGCTTATTTTTGGTAGATACTTGTATGCGCATGTGGAGACGGGTTGCCACTTTGCGTGATCTTTGCCCTTTCCAAGCCTCGCGTAGGCTTCGAGCCTCAACTTTTGCCCTTTAGCAAGCTTGACGATGGGGATTGCGTCGCTCACAGGCACTATGTTCGGGTTTTCAGAAATCAGTTCGCCGGAATAAACGGTCACTGTTCCCTCTTTTGCCTCTCTTTCCAGTGTAAGGGTGACTCGGCAGAGGTTGCATCCAAACTCGCTTTTACATGAGCATTCTTCTGGAAGATTATAGCTGTCAAGATCTGTTTTTAATGGTATAAGTCCAAGCCTGTGAGCTATAATTTCGTCGTGAAGTACAGATGAATTTTCAATGATTACTACTTCATCTATAGCCATGCAGGGGACTTCCGCCAAAACGTTTCTTCTCAAAGCGTTGATGAACGGAGTATCCACTCCCCTTATCAAGAGGCGCATGGTGTTTTCGTCTTTTTCCAACACTTTTACTTCCACTTGACGTTAACCACCGTAAATGTGCAGTTTAACCATGAATGCCGTTGAATAGAATACTAGTGCATTATTTCAATTTTTCTATGAACCGTGTGAAAACCCAAGCGCGAGATAAACGTTTAAACCCTTCTGCCCCTTCTGCCGCCCGGTCGTCGTGTGCCGTCGTGGGGTATGGGCGTAACCTCTTCTATTCTGCCTATGCGGAAACCAGCCCTTGCAAGGGCTCGTATGGCTGCCTGCGCGCCGGGTCCAGGTGTTCTTGGTCCAGGTCCGCCTGGCGCCCGCACTTTTATGTGGATGGCTGTTATTCCCTTGTCTTTGGCTATTTCGGCTGCTGCTGAGGCTGCGCGCATGGCTGCGTATGGCGAAGATTCAAGTCTGTCGGCTTTCACGAACATCCCGCCGGACGTGCGGGCTATGGTTTCTGCTCCTGAAAGGTCTGTTATGTGAACTATGGTGTTGTTGTAGGAGCTATAGATGTGGACTATCCCCCACTTTTCAGTTTTCTTGGCTGCTGAAGATGCGCTGCTACTCATTTTCACTCTTCACCTCTTACCTTTCCAGTTTTTCCTCTTTCGCAGTAGCTGCCGGGGCAACCGCAATCATTTGACGCAGCGGATGGCTCGAGTTAGCCAGTGGGCTGTCAGGCGCATAGTTTACCAGTTCTTCCTCTTCTTTAGTTACCAAGTAGCTTGGCACTGTTACGCGTTGGTTTCCTATGGCTATGTGTCCATGTGTTATGAGTTGGCGGGCTTGGTGGATTGTTTTGGCTAGACCTTTTCTAAAAACTATCGTCTGAAGGCGACGTTCAAGGATGTCCTCAACCGTTAAGTCCAAAACGTCGTCCAAAACGGCTGTTTCATGAATTATGCCAAGTTTTTTAAGGCGGGAAAGAAGTTCCTCCTCCGGCTTCTTTCTCTCTTCCGGCGTTTTGCCTATGAGGGAGCGGGCTATGCCCCTAAACTTTGAAAGCATGGTTTTGTGGCGCCACAGTTCCCGCTTGTTTCTTAAGCCGTACTGTCCCAAAAGTTTGAGCTCTTCTTGAAGCACGTCTGTCCGCCATGGGAAGCGGGGAGTTTCATACTTCTTTTTCTGCTTTTTGGGGTCGCCCATGCTACTTTCCACCACCGCCTTTAGCTGCAGCTTTCTTTTTGACGCCAACAGTCTTGCCAGTTCTGCCCGTTGTTCTTGTCCGTTGCCCTCTAACTTTCAGTCCATAAGCGTGGCGGTATCCCCGCCAAGACTTTATCTCCTTTAACTTTTCAATATCCATTTTTGTTCGAAGAATAAGATCAGCACCTATAAGATGGAAGTCTTTCCCTGTTTCCAAGTCTTTCCGCCTGTTCAATAGCCACCCGGGTATGCCATACTTTGCTGGATCCTTTATTATTTCCTCTATTTTTTCAATTTCCGCCTCTGTTAAAAAGCCGGCTCTCATGTGGGGGTCTATTCCCGCCTTTGCCAGTATGGCGCGGACTAGGCTTAGGCTTATGCCCTTAACTTTTTTGAGGGCGTAGGACACTTTCAGAGTGCCATCTATGTCCGTGTCTGTAACTCGTATTATGTGGCGGAATTCTCTGGCTGTTTGACTTGCCATTTAACGCCATCCATGCTCCTTTTATATAGCAAACTAGAAGTAAACCGCTTTTTATTTAAACTTTCCTAGTCTAATGGAACCAAAAAACACTTAACAACTGCCCATGAAGCATTAAATTTGGGGCTTGAAATGAGCGGAACAATGCTTGAAGACACGGTTTCAGAAGCCTTCCGGAAAAAGGGCTTTATAGTTTTCACGAGGCAGAACCACTGCGATGTTTTGGCTGTTAAGCCCGACATGACTTTGGCATATCTTGTAGAATGCAAAGACTACGCTTTGTCCAGAAAACAGCAGGTTCTAGCAGTTCGAGAGCTAAACCGCAATTACACGCATGCCCTTGAACTGTTAATAAAACAGCGCCTGTATCCAGAAAAAATCGTGAAGGTTCTCGTGGCCCGTGGATTCGCCTATCAAGCTAGGGGTATACTGCAGTACACGCCTGAAACTTTCATTGCTCACATTTCCTCGTGAGTTTGGTGCTTGTTGGGCTTACCGTGTTCTTCCACAGAGCTAAATGATTCCAATAATTGAAATTGTGTTCTATAATAATAAGTCATGATTCGTAATATAGGTTAAATCTTTTAAGCAGCATACGCTAATATCAGAGAAACGTAAAACATGGTGGAAGGTTGGCTGTATGGTTGGGAGTGGAGAAGAGGAGAAGATTCGGCGTATATTGACGGATCCTAGGCTTTCGGCGATTAAGGCTATGTTGGAGAAGGATCATGCCATCGACTGCATTTTCCTGCTTTATTTGGGGCGGGGGAAGTGGAAGGAAGCAAAAGAGTTTATGAGGGCTAATGGTTTAACTCTTAGCGATGGCACTTTTAGGGCTAGGATGATGGAGATTGAGGATCTTGGCTTGGCGAAAAGCGAGCGTCTTGATCCGTTGAAGAGGAAGTATGAGAAGACTGAGCTTGGCGAGAAGGTGGCGAAGCTTCTGCTGGAGTTCTTTAACAAGCTGGAGAAGTAGCTGACAGCATACTATCGCTGAGTCTTCGGTTAGTAGGTTTCTATTTGTAGGTTTGGTGTTCTTGAAAAGTGTTCTGTGTTTCGCGTTACTAGGGTTAGTTTATAGTGGGTTGCTGTAGCCGCTATTATGGTGTCTGAGAAGCTTATGGTTTGTCCGTTTTTGGCGAGTTGGGCATCGATTTCTGCTGCTGTTCTCGCTATTTCATATGTATAGGGTAGGATTTCGAATCTTATGAGTTCTGCTTCGGCTTTTTCAAGTTTGTTTTTAAGAGTTCTTTGTCGCGGCTGAATAGGTAATATATCTCTCTCAAGTATTCGTGAACTGTCACCACGGATGTGGCTTTGAACACACCTTTTTCGTTGCGCCTTTGTCACCTTTTACAAGGTCTATTAGGAATGTCGTGTCGAAGATTTTCAATGGAGACACCGCACTATCCTAGCATTTTTCTTCTTTTTTCTTCGTCGGCTCTTTTCTGGGGTTCGAAGGCTTTTTGAACTTTTCCCGTCTTCTTCGCTTACGGTTTTGGAGCCAGCTATGTCGCTGATTCTCATTCCTTTTTGATCGACCTGTGAATGATGTCGCTAAAACTTTCGTTTGGAAGCTTCGCTTTTAAAAGCAGTTCATAAACGTCGTCTGAAACCGCTATCGTTTTTGCCATTTTATGTTCCTACATATTAATATGTATATGTAGAAATTTAATTCCTTTATTTTTGTGAAGCCGAATGTCAATTTTGTTGTGGATGACAAGTTGCAAAGTTGATACCCTCTCTAGAATTTTGGCGGTGTACGTTATATTTGTGCTTGGAAGACTGTTGCAAACATTGCCTCTCTGTAGTTTTTCGGCGATTGTGGGAAAATGGCGTCCAATTTTAGCCTATTTTCTCTAGTCCCTCCCCCTCTATATTTCTGTGAGGGGTAAGAGGGGCAATTTTGTGGTTTGTTGGTGTTGTTTTGTTTTACAAATGGTTAATATGGTGTATTAAGTCGTAAGATTTAAATTTTCAGTTTCCACTAACATACACGACAACAAAAAGGAGGGATATGAAAGAAAATGAAACTATTCAAAAGCAGGAAAGCCCTAAGCCCCGTAGTCGCATCCATCATACTCATCGCCGTAACGGTCGCCGTCAGCATCGCCGTAGCCGCATGGATGGGAGCCCTAACAATAGGATTCATGGGAACAGAAGAACTGAGAATCACAAAACTCACATGGCAATGGAATACTGACCCTGGCCTAAGAAAATTTGTGATCGTGGTTAATAACACTGGGACAAAGGATGTGACAATAACCCAAGTATTGGTAAACTATGCTGCCGTGGCTAATGATAAAGTACCAGGCTTGCCAAAGGTGCTTAGAGCTGGCGAGGGCACAACGCTACAAGTATACTACCCGTATGTAAACGGTACAAAGTATGACATTTCAGTGAAGACACAGAGCGGCCATACGTATACTGACCAGTTCTTTGGCGGTCAAGATAAACAGTAGCTGGCTGTGGCATAGGTTGAGATTGGGGGTAGGGTGTAGGTTTTCGCTCTAGTTTCCCTCTATATCTATTGTTTCGTTGATGTTGGAGGTGTTAAAACCGTATGGTGGTTGAGTTAAAGGAGTATGCTTCGGCTGAAGATATAGCCGAGAATTTAGAGAAGCAGATTGCTGAGACTAAAAGTACGTTGGGTGAGTATCTGCGCCGCCTGGATGAGATTAGGGCTTTAGCCGAAAAATCCAAGAAAATCCGCGAAGTAGTCATGAAGTTGGCTGGCAAGAAGACGGCTGCCGAAAGCTTAGGCGAAATTACCATCGGCAACCTAAGCATTGTTTTGGATGCTAACCCATTCCACGAGTTGACAGCTATCGAACAGGTGGTGCGCAGCTATCAGGAGAGGCTTCTAGTTTTGCAGAAAGCCCGCGAAGCCCTGAAGTGGCTTGATCAGCTTGGCGACACTGAGGGCTTAAAGTACATTGTTGTTGAGAATGACGGCGTGCCGGAGCGCATCCTCTTCAAAATAACCTAGCAGTTTCAGCCAGAGAAGGTGAAAATTCATGGATTATAGCGAAATCTATACAACAGCCTTAAAAAACGCCCTAGAGGAAATGCGAAACATCTGCCCAGACATTCAGCACGCCTTCGTCTACAGAGAAAATGGCGAAATAGTCGCCGGAGACGGTGAAACTCCGCAAAAAGTCATGATCCACGTTGCAAACACTTTTAACAGCATTTTTGAAAGGGCTGAAGCCATAGGCGGCGTGGAATCCGTAACCCTGAAGGGCAGCATGGGCACCGTTAAACTTCACCACTTTAACGGATATTACTTCGTCATGGTTTACTCCGCAAAAGCCGATGTAGGCTATGTGGATGCCGTTGTCCGCGTTCTAATCCCAACAGTTCTAAAAGTGCTAGAAAAGCTCAGCCCTACTCCCCTCAAAAACGTGACCCCTCCACCTCCCTCCACCTTTGAACCTGAAACCTCAAAATCGGAACAGCTACTAATGGAGGATTTAACGTCAACCAAGGAGGCAGCCGTGGAGGTTGCACCAGAGCCAGAGGAACATGAGCAAACAGAAGCTAAGCCCATGCCTACAACCTTCCAGGAACTATCTTCGCCATCCGAGGTTCCAGCCGTCCAGCTTATAGTGGAGAACATCGGTGGCTTGCTGGTGCCCTCTGACACTGTTAGAATCGACGGCGAAACCCTCTCCAACTGGGAGAGTATATTTGAAGGCAAAAAGATAGAGTACGTGGAAATAGAAACCTTCGACGGAAGAACAGCCCGCTACAAGGTCAAACCAATAAAGGATTCAAAACACGCGGGCAAGGGCATTGTTCAAATTCCAGAAAAGGCGCAGTCAGCCCTCGAAATTAAGAAGGGGGAACTTGTAAAGGTTAAACCTGTAATCGAGTAACGGAGGCGATAAAATGACCAAGAAAAAGAAAACAATAGAAGACGTAGCTGTTGCAGAACCTATAGCCATAGAAGAACCGGCATCCACAGACCAGATTAAAGCAAATCTCGAAGAAATAAAAGGTTATGAGGGCGTTATAGGCTATATTCTCAGAAACTCAACCTCAGCAACCATAGACCTCAAAGACCCCTCAAAACTCATAGAGTACGCCATCCTATCCTCATCAGCCATCGAAGCGGCGGAAGAACTTTCAGCAACCTTCAACCTAGGAGACGTCAAAAACATACTCGTGGAAGGAAAAGAAATCAAAATTTTGTCCTTTACAATCGGCGACAACAAAATAAGCGTTTTCACAGAGAAAAACGCAGACGCTGAAAAGATAATGAAAAACTGGGTGAATTTTAGGGGCTAGATAGGGCTTTCCTCCACCCATTATTCTTCATTTTACAGAACATTTTTAAACCCCCATTCCTATTTTCTGCTTGGAGAAAGGCTGGGCTCTATAAGCGGAGCTGTTTGTCGTTTGATAACTATGAAAAACAGGAGAGCCAATAATGGCAATCGAAGCCGTCTAGACATAATTGCCAATATTCTAGAAGCCTCTGTTGGAAAAATCAAGAAAACCCAGTTGATGTACCGCTGCAACCTAAGCTTTAAGCAGGCTGAGTTATACCTAAGTTTTCTTTTGGAAAGAAAGCTTTTGTGCCAAGTCGACGGCGATGCAGGTGCTTTCAGAATTACGGAAAAGGGGAAACGTTTTCTAGAAGCCTACAAGGGATTGTTGGGGCTTATTAGCTAGTTTCTTTTTCAAAAACCTTTCTAAAGTTTTTATTGAGCCTCACCGAGCTTTTCTTAGAATCCACATCCACGATCCCGTATTCTTCTAGGAAGCTTATGATTGTTTCAAGCTGTTTGGGGTTAAGCCTTGTTTCCTCTAGAATTTCTTCTTTCACGTGCCAGTTTCCGTCAGCCAAAATTTCTAAAACTTTATCGATTTTTGTCTTTGAAATATAGCGTAACCTCCAAGAAACACATTATAGTTTTTGGAAACCTACGTTTAAATGCCTTCTGAAACAGTCTTTTAGAAGCTTCTTCTAGAAGAGGCCGCTGTGAAAACATCAACCTTATTATTGGAGCTTTGGAAAAATATGGCATAGAGTGAACCTGGTGGACTGGCTTTCAATCCTAGAAGAATGCAAAGAAAATGTGAAGAAGCGAATAGCGCCATTGCTAAAAGTGACAACAAACAACTGGCAAAGCCAAAAGGACTTAGGTGTAGGCGCTGGCGGAGACCCGATTAAACAAGTGGATTTGGAAGCTGAGAAAGCCATAGTCGAAACCCTGCTTGGACACGGTTTATCGTTCACCCTTGTAAGCGAGGAGTCTGGCATAAAAAGATACGGCGCAAAACCAGAACAAGCCTACATCACAGTGGACCCCATAGACGGGTCAACTAACCTGACGAGAGGCGTCCCGTTTTACGCCACATCCATAGCAGTGTCCACAAAACCGGAGCTTCGAACAGTATATGCGGCGCTGGTGGCGGATCTATGCCACGACGTGACCTACACGGCGGTTAAAGGCGCCGGTGTTAAACGCAACAATCAAAAAGTAAAGCCTTCAGAGCAGGCGGATGTGGCGGAAGCTGTTATTGGCGTGGATCTAAACACGTACAAGGCTAAGGAAATAGCCCCTCAAATAACGGGCTTAATTGAACACACGAAACATATCCGCCATTTAGGCGCCAATGCATTGGAACTGTGTTATGTGGCTGACGGAACCATAGACGCCTTCATAGACATAAGAGGCAAACTACGCGCCACAGACACTGCCGCGGCGTGGCTAATAATAAAGGAGGCTGGAGCTGTAATAACAACTCCGGAAGGTAAGCCTTTAAACGCCAAACTTGACCCGCAGGAGAAATTGACCTTTATAGCTTCAGCCAACCGGAAAATCCACAAGACAATATTAGGCCTCTTAAAAGGAAGACAGCCATGATAACACCCTTGCCACCTCATCCAGCAGCCCTCGTTAAAACAAAAGAATCTAGAACGCTGGTTGTAGCAGACCTCCACATCGGTTGGGAAATAGCCCTATCAGAAAAAGGCATCCATGTGCCAACCCAAGCGTTTAGACTTCTGGAAAAACTTAAAACCCTCATAAAAATCTACAAGCCCGATACACTGTTAATCTTGGGCGATGTGAAGCACACTGTGGCAACCGCCGAACTCGGCGAATGGCAAGACATTCCAGAATTCTTCAACGAACTTAAAAAGCACATAAGCGAAATCCAGATCATTCATGGAAACCACGACGGAAACCTTGACCCCCTCCTTCCAGAGGGCATAAAAATCCAGCCGTCCTCCGGCATCGTGATAGGCGACGCAGGCTTCTTCCATGGACACCGCTGGCCTTCACCAGCCCTCTTAAAATGCAAAACCCTCGTAATGGGGCACGCGCATCCCGTAATTGTCCTCCGAGACCCCGCAGGCTTCCGGATTACACGACAAGTTTGGGTTAAAGCCAGATGTGACCCAAACCAGCTGGCTGAAATCCTACTCCAGAAACATGGAGTAAAAATTGAAGGGTTCCCTCAAAAAACATTTCTTAAACATTTTGGGGTGAAACCGCGAACCGTCCAGCTTTTCATAATGCCATCCTTTAACGAGTTTTTAGGGGGAAAACCATTAAATGAGAGGGACGCGATGGAAAGCGAGAAAATTGTAGGTCCAATTCTCCGGGCGGAAGCTGTGGATTTGAGAAACGCTGAAATCTACCTTCTGGACGGAACCTTTCTGGGCTATTTAAGCCAGCTTGAAGCTTTTGGAAAGCCATAAACCTTTAATAGAAAGGGCTTCCTCTACACCATTCGAGGTGTAAGAAATGCCTGAAGAGGAAGATTTTCCAGACTGGTTTAGGCGCAGGCGGTTCCCCTTCTTCGGAAGCTGGTTTTTCGAGGACATTGACCGCATGTTCCGCGAAATGGAGAAAATGATGGAGGAAGAGTTCAAGGCCTTCACTTCACGCATCCCGAAGGACTATGTTAGGGAACGCAAACTCCCCGACGGCTCAACCATACGTGAATGGGGACCCTTCGTATACGGCTACAGCATCCGGATAGGCCCAGACGGCAAACCTGAAATCCGAGAGTTCGGCAACGTCAAGCCAACCCGTTACGGGCCCACAGTTAAAGAGGAACGCGAGCCGCTTGTAGACATTGTTGAAACCGACAACGAAATCCACGTGGTGGCAGAACTTCCCGGTGTGGAGAAAGATGACATTAAGCTTCATGGCACAGAGGACACATTAACCATAAGCGTGGACACACCCCAACGCAAATACTATAAGGAGGTTAAACTGCCAGCTAAGGTTAACGTGAAAGAAGCAAAAACCCAATACAAAAACGGCGTCTTGGAGGTTAAGCTTCCGAAAATAAAGGAAGAGCGGAGACCTAAAGGCGAACCAATTAAAATAGAGTAGCCATCCTTTTTCCTTTAGCGGTTCAAGCTTGTATCCTTCATGGGCGCCGATTCTGAAACCGACCTTTTAAACACCATATGCAGGGAAGCCAAAACAGAGGGCAAGCTAACTGGAAAAAGCCTAACGAGGCTTTATGAGGTTTTTGGGCAACGTTTCGCAAGAGCCTTCGAAGCCCTCAAAGAAAACCGCGTCAAAAAATATGTCTTCAAACCCAGCGGCAGAGTTGTCTGGGTTGTGGTTGGCAAGGAACGCGACTACCTAATAATGCCGGAAGCCGAATTCTGCACGTGCGACGACTTTTACTTCCACGTCCTCGACCGAAAAATCCACCTTTGCTACCACCTTATCGCCCAGAAAATCGCCCAAACCCTAGGCTGGTACGAACGGATAGACAGCGACGACGAGCTTTACGAAACGCTTATGCAGGAATGGCGAAAACCTACTCCTTAAATACTTAAATGTAGAATTTAGAAAAGGACAGAGGAACAATCTATGGATATTGGACCATACTTTGAAACATTAAAATATATTTTGATGACGGCAACCTTTGTCGCCTTAGTCCTCATATTCCTTCTCACATACATGCTTCCAGGCAAAGAAGAAAAGAAAAGCTAGCCGCGTGCTAAAACCTCACTTCTCCGCGATACAAGAAACAGGATCACACCTAAAACGGCTAAAATTACTGCAAAGAAGATTAGCCAATGGGCTTCTGGACCTGCGCCGAAAACTATTGGGAAAAACCATATGAACAGAACTCCTCCGAAGCTTGCGTTTCCAGCTCCAGACAACAGCGCCGCCACTATTAGGAGTATAATGCCCAACAGTATCGCGAGGAAACCCACGAAAAACAGCGTTAGAAAAAGTTTAAACCATTTTTCAGTTTGTTTTTCCGTCATCCTTTTCACCTGCCCAGCAAGTAAAGCGTTATGAACAGCGCAAACGCTATTATTGTGAGGGCTATCGAAAGCCAAAGCACCGTTTTTACGGATTCTTTGTCCGTGCCAAACACTATTGGAAAAGGTCCAATAATCAGCGCTCCGCCACCCCTTGTATTTCCACTTTTCACGCCAAAGATAAACATTAACGCAAAGGCAGTTATTATGATTATTACGCCTGCTAGAATTATTATTAAGCCTAGGCTGTAGAGACTGCTTATATCAAGCATTAGATTAGCCAAAGCCATTTTAAGCCCACTGATGTTTGAACAAACGCGGGCTTTTAAGCGTTTTCAAAGGGAAAATGGCAGGAAATAGACTGTTAAAGCTGCCGCAAAGGTTACTAAAAATGAGGGAATTAAATACCTGTAAACTTTTCCAAGAGAGCTTTTGAAGTAGTCTGCTGTGAATGTGAAACACAGGTGGGTTGGGGCAACAACGTATCCCAGATATGTGCTGATGTAAAGGAGCGCTGAGGTTTTAGGTGTAAAGGTTAAAATGCCAGTCAATATTGAGGCGCCTATCGCAATCGCTCCCGAAGGTGAGCCTGTGAGGAAGCCAAGCGCCATTGGAATGGCAGTTAACAGCACTATTATGTCTAGGCTTCCATTTGAAACTAGTGGCTGAAAAATCTTGGATATGCCAGCCGCTTTCATCACATTCCGCAGCAGAAAGGCGCCGTAAACAGCTAAAGTTACCCCGTAAATGCTCAAATTTTGCAGCGGTTTCATCAATGTTTTGAAGCTTGAACGTGAGATTGCAGTTAAAACCACTAAACCCGCGAATGTTGCAATAAGAACATCGAAACCTTGTTGAGAAAACCCGTAGCCTGAAACGTTCAGGTAAACAGCTACGATTATAGTTGTTAGGATGGGTGAAAACGAAAGAATAAAAATTTTTAAATTTGAAGGCTCCTCGACTTTTCTCTCCTCTTTATACGCATGGGTTTTCCAGAAACCTACAAGAAAACCGGTGGCAACCATAACTGAAACGATTGGTACTTGGAGTAGGACGATGGAGAAAAGCGGAGTCCCCGTTAAGGCTGCAGTTGTTATGAGCACTTGGCTGAGGGGGTAAACTGGGAAAATAGTGTGCCTAAACCAGAGGTTTATGTAAGCCTTCTTTTCTGGTTTCAGCTTAAGTTTTTCTGCTTCAGCATCCACTATGGGTGCTGACATGAGGGCGCCTCCCGCCACCGGCAGAAGCCCTATAATAGCTGGAATCGTGCTCAACACGATTTTTGAGTTTTTGATAAGCCTGCTTATGCTTTCGCTTAACTTCGTTATTTGACTAGTTTCTTTGTAAAGTTGGCTTAACCACGTTATCCCAAAAGTGGCTAGAATAACCGAAATTGCAAGCAGTCCGTCTGCCGTCAATGGATCGACAGTTGCGTAGGCTAGGGCGGGGATGCTCCACCAGTCTAGGGCAAGCAAGGCTAGCACTATAGCCGTGGCTGTTAACGTTATCCCCAGGTTTACCCGTTTATAAAGCAGCACGCCGAGAAGGCAGAAAGCCGCTACGATGGCGGTTAACGGGTCCAGCAGCCCCAAGCTTAAACGCCTTTTCCATTATGCTTGGAAAAACCAAAATATGCAGTCTCGCTCTTAATCCTTTCCATAAGCCGCGCCGAAAATGTTTGGTGCACCATATGAAAGGGAAAGCCTTTATTTCTGGTCCAATTCAAGGAGTGGAAGAGCGCCAAAGCTACCGGGAAAAAATTAGGCGGATCTGTGTTTGCTGCGGCTACGAGCCCGTTGACCCTTGGCAGCGTGAAAAAATCTTGTATAAAAGTGATGAGCCAAAATGGTGGATGAAGGTTCCGCCACTGGACTTTATAAGGCGGGATTTAGAAGACATTGAAAAATGTGATGTTTTAATTGCATATTTGCCAAGACTTTCTGCTGGAACATGCATGGAACTATTCTATGCAAAAATGAAGGGCAAAAAGACCATATGCATATGCAGGCTTAAAAACCCGAGCCCATGGATAATCGCTCACTCAGACACGGTCATAAAAAGAATTAAGGAACTTGGAGAAGCTTTAAACAAGATAAAATAAAGGGAGGAAAGAGTTGAGTTTAGCAGTTAAACCGTTTCCTGAAGGCTGCGACAACGAAGGAGATTATCATTAAAACCGCCATACATATCGGCGCCGTAAACTCTGGAAGTACAAAACCGCTGAAGGTCAGCGACAATTCTGTGACGGGCGTATTGTCTCCTCCGAAAAAGAACGTTCCTATTAATTGCGTAGGTGATGGTACACTTGGATTGATATACCAACCCCTTGTAAATGGTGTTGTTGTTCGATCCGGCACGCATGAAATAAATGTAACAATTGTGTCCGAGGTTATATTTAGCACTACGATTGACATATAGTATGGGTTGGGAACCGCTATTATGAGTGCGTAGTCTGACGGCGCAAGCGATTCTACATTAAGCAGGTCTAAGACATCTACTGTGTGTTCGCCACTGTCGTCTGGAAAGATAGTGCTGTATGCTATACCCATCGTGTAGGTCCATTTGAAGTCTCCGCTTTCTTTAAAAGCCCCTAAGAGAACATAGGCGCCGGTCTCTTTTGTTATTGGAACAAAAGTTTGTGAGAAGCCGCCCAAATCAGGGATTAGGCAATCCTCCATAAGTCCTTGGGTAAATTCAGTTAAGTTTCCTACGCCAGTTCCTGTGAAAGTTACGTTTACATAACCGTTGAAAGTGCTTGTGGAATGATGCGTGAAGCTTAAACCGAAATACTGCTCAAAGTAGGTTTCCACGGTCACGTTAGCATACTTTTCAGCTCCAGCAGCCTCGGTGTTGTTGAAAACAAAGTAAAGAACTGAACCCGACGTGGAGACTACAAGCGTAATTTGAGTTGCATTTTTCAACTCTGTAGCGTTCATGTTTATTTCAGCTGGAAAATGCACAAGTGTTGCGTTAGTGGATATCACTCCACATTCAACCGTCACTTGGGCTGTTGTGCAGTTGACGGATGCCTCAGCAATTTCCATAACCTCAAACGTGATAGATGACGGTTGACTATCAGCAGCCAAGCATGTTCCGCAGCCAGCAACAGCCATCCCAAAGATCAACATCGCCAAAAAACGGCGATTTTCTTTCCCATTTTTGAATCACAAAAGTTTATTTATTGTTCAATTTCCGAATATATAATTTACTTTTGGCGTAAATTTAGCTAAACTTTTACCGCAACTCTCAGCCTTGCTGACCTAGCTTTAGGGTTCTCCACAACCTCTTTTTCCGAAGGCCTCATAGGCTTTTTCGTCAAAATTTTCATGACACCTTCTTTGGCTTTAGTCCGCATGAAGTTTTTGACTACGCGGTCTTCCAGCGAGTGAAAGGCAATCACAACGAGTTTTCCGCCGCCGCGGAGCACGTTTAAGGCTTGGGGTAGGGCTTTCTCCAAGTTTTCCAGTTCGTTGTTGACGGCTATTCGAAGGGCTTGAAAAGTTTTTGTCGCAAAGTGGGTGCGGCGGCGGTGGTACCATGGGGGTGTTGCCCTCTCCACAGCCATAACCAAGTCTATGGTGGTTCGCAGGGGTCTAGACTCGATAATCTGCCTAGCTATGCTTTTGGCAAAGCGTTCTTCGCCGTAAACCCTCAAGATTCGCTCAAGGTCTTTAAGGCTCCAAGTGTTTAGGATGGCTTCAGCGGTTAAAGCGTTTGACTGCGGGTTATACCTCATGTCGAGGGGTTCGTTTCGCCAAAGCGAGAAGCCCCGCCCACTTGCCTCCAAATGCCAGCTTGAAAGCCCCAAATCAAACAAGACGCCGGAAACTCCCATGAAACCATGTTTTTCGGCGATAGCCTCCAAGTTGGCGAAATTATCGCAGACAAGAACAAGGCGTTTCTCGAACTCGGTTCCATGCACTTTGCGCTTAAGCTCTTCCAGAATTTGCGGGTCATAGTCAACGCCTAAAACCTTTCCATCTGGCTTGTTCCGCTCTAGGACGGCCAAAGCGTGGCCACCCAAACCCACAGTGCAGTCAATAAAATCTTCGCCGGGCTTAGGGTCGAGAAAGCGGATGACTTCATCTTTCATGACGGGTAAGTGCAAGCATAACACCTTTTGAAAGGGTGTACAAACATTATTGTAACAATGCGATTGTAGCATTTTACGCTTTGCCAGTTTTTCGCAGAAGTTTAGGCGCAAGATACGATAAAACGAACCCAAAGAAAAGCATAACGACAATAACCGCCGTGAACCCCAGCAGTAGCAAGCTTCCCGTCAAAAAGTATCCGTAGAAAATTGTTCCAAAAGAAACAAGCATCAAAACAACCTCCAAAGTTCGCTTTGCTGGATTATCGCTTCTAACACAACATGTTAAGGCGCCTGAAAAACACGCAAACGTTAAGGCTATGCCGAAAAATCCAAGATCCACGTTGTTTAAAATGAACCCAGTTATGGATAATAGAGCTCCTATAACCGCAAATATTGCCCATTCTGGCAAGCTAGGCGATCGCATCTAAACTCCAACAGAGTAGAGACTCACACGCGCGGTAAAAGTTTTCGTTTCTGATTGGGAAAGATTATTAATCGCCCTTTACAGTAAACTGACGCTTGTCGTGGTAGCTTTGAAACGGAGCTGGCGAGTCGCCTATGTCTCCACAATTGTTTTGGTGGTTACCATACTTTGGGCTCTAACGATTCAGGGGCTTTTGCCCGAAGAACTCCGCCAAACCTACCTTGTCTACTTCAATATTGTCCGAGCGATAACGGCTATAATGTTGGGCATACTAGCTATCGAGCTTGTGGCTTCGCTTATAACTGTTAGGCTTAAACATTTGGGCAGAGGCGTCTACCTCATACGAAACGTTGTCGTCGTAATGGGATACGTAGC